>NZ_CP011390.1:0-326428 GCF_001644645.1 Flavisolibacter tropicus
GGAAACCAAGAGCCTGTGTCAGGGCCAGTTGCCATACCAGTGGCATGGTCGCTCGCTGACGCAAGCGGGCACCTATAAGGATACCCTCCAAAACCAGGTGGGTTGTGACTCCATCGTGACGTTGTGTTGACGGTGGCACCAGCGGTGAGCAGCTCGGAAACCAAGAGCCTGTGTCAGGGCCAGTTGCCATACCAGTGGCATGGTCGCTCGCTGACGCAAGCGGGCACCTATAAGGATACCCTCCAAAACCAGGTGGGTTGTGACTCCATCGTGACGTTGGTGTTGACGGTGGCACCAGCGGTGAGCAGCTCGGAAACCAAGAGCCTGTGTCAGGGCCAGTTGCCATACCAGTGGCATGGTCGCTCGCTGACGCAAGCGGGCACCTATAAGGATACCCTCCAAACCAGGTGGGTTGTGACTCCATCGGTGACGTTGGTGTTGACGGTGGCACAGCGGTGAGCAGCTCGGAAACCAAGAGCCTGTGTCAGGGCCAGTTGCCATACCAGTGGCATGGTCGCTCGCTGACGCAAGCGGGCACCTATAAGGATACCTCCAAAACCAGGTGGGTTGTGACTCCATCGTGACGTTGGTGTTGACGGTGGCACCAGCGGTGAGCAGCTCGGAAACCAAGAGCCTGTGTCAGGGCCAGTTGCCATACCAGTGGCATGGTCGCTCGCTGACGCAAGCGGGCACCTATAAGGATACCTCCAAAACCAGGTGGGTTGTGACTCCATCGTGACGTTGGTGTTGACGGTGGCACCAGCGGTGAGCAGCTCGGAAACCAAGAGCCTGTGTCAGGGCCAGTTGCCATACCAGTGGCATGGTCGCTCGCTGACGCAAGCGGGCACCTATAAGGATACCCTCCAAAACCAGGTGGGTTGTGACTCCATCGTGACGTTGGTGTTGACGGTGGCACCAGCGGTGAGCAGCTCGGAAACCAAGAGCCTGTGTCAGGGCCAGTTGCCATACCAGTGGCATGGTCGCTCGCTGACGCAAGCGGGCACCTATAAGGATACCCTCCAAAACCAGGTGGGTTGTGACTCCATCGTGACGTTGGTGTTGACGGTGGCACCAGCGGTGAGCAGCTCGGAAACCAGCCTGTGTCAGGGCCAGTTGCCATACCAGTGGCATGGTCGCTCGCTGACGCAAGCGGGCACCTATAAGGATACCCTCCAAAACCAGGTGGTTGTGACTCCATCGTGACGTTGGTGTTGACGGTGGCACCAGCGGTGAGCAGCTCGGAAACCAAGAGCCTGTGTCAGGGCCAGTTGCCATACCAGTGGCATGGTCGCTCGCTGACGCAAGCGGGCACCTATAAGGATACCTCCAAAACCAGGTGGGTTGTGACTCCATCGTGACGTTGGTGTTGACGGTGGCACCAGCGGTGAGCAGCTCGGAAACCAAGAGCCTGTGTCAGGGCCAGTTGCCATACCAGTGGCATGGTCGCTCGCTGACGCAGCGGGCACCTATAAGGATACCCTCCAAAACAGGTGGGTTGTGACTCCATCGTGACGTTGGTGTTGACGGTGGCACCAGCGGTGAGCAGCTCGGAAACCAAGCCTGTGTCAGGGCCAGTTGCCATACCAGTGCATGGTCGCTCGCTGACGCAAGCGGGCACTATAAGGATACCCTCCAAAACCAGGTGGGTTGTGACTCCATCGTGACGTTGGTGTTGACGGTGGCACCAGCGGTGAGCAGCTCGGAAACCAAGAGCCTGTGTCAGGGCCAGTTGCCATACCAGTGGCATGGTCGCTCGCTGACGCAAGCGGGCACCTATAAGGATACCTCCAAAACCAGGTGGGTTGTGACTCCATCGTGACGTTGGTGTTGACGGTGGCACCAGCGGTGAGCAGCTCGGAAACCAAGAGCCTGTGTCAGGGCCAGTTGCCATACCAGTGGCATGGTCGCTCGCTGACGCAAGCGGGCACCTATAAGGATACCTCCAAACCAGGTGGGTTGTGACTCCATCGTGACGTTGGTGTTGACGGTGGCACCAGCGGTGAGCAGCTCGGAACCAAGAGCCTGTGTCAGGGCCAGTTGCCATACCAGTGGCATGGTCGCTCGCTGACGCAAGCGGGCACTATAAGGATACCCTCAAAACCAGGTGGGTTTGTGACTCCATCGTGACGTTGGTGTTGGACGGTGCACCAGCGGTGGCAGCTCGGAAACCAAGAGCCTGTGTCAGGGCCAGTTGCCATACCAGTGGCATGTCGCTCGCTGACGCAAGCGGGCACCTATAAGGATACCCTCCAAAACCAGGTGGGTTGTGACTCCATCGTGACGTTGGTGTTGACGGTGGCACCAGCGGTGAGCAGCTCGGAAACCAAGAGCCTGTGTCAGGGCCAGTTGCCATACCAGTGGCATGGTCGCTCGCTGACGCAAGCGGGCACCTATAAGATACCCTCCAAAACCAGGTGGGTTGTGACTCCATCGTGACGTTGGTGTTGACGGTGGCACCAGCGGTGAGCAGCTCGAAACCAGAGCCTGTGTCAGGGCCATTGATCCGTGCATGGTCGCTCGCTGACCAAGCGGCACCTATAAGGATACCTCCAAAACCAGGGGGTGTGATCCCGTGACGTTGGTGTATGACGGTGCACCGCCGGGTGTTTACCAGCTCGGAAACGCAAAGAGCCCTGCTGTAGGGCCAGTGGCCAATACCAGTTGGCATGGTCGCTCGCTGACGCAGCGGGCACCTATAAGGATACCCTCCAAAACCAGGTGGGTTGTGACTCCATCGTGACGTTGGTGTTGACTGGGGTGGGCACAGCGGTGGGAGCAGGGCTCGGCAAACAACAACAGTGGGTGACTCCACTGACGGGTGACGTGGCACCAGCGTGAGCATCGAAACCAAGAGCTGTGTCAGGCAGTTGCCATACCAGTGGATGGTCGCTCGCTGACGCAAGCGGGCACCTATAAGGATACCCTCCAAACCAGGTGGGTTGTGACTCCATCGTGACGTTGGTGTTGACGGTGGCACCAGCGGTGAGCAGCTCGGAACCAAGAGCCTGTGTCAGGGCCAGTTGCCATACCAGTGGCATGGTCGCTCGCTGACGCAAGCGGGCACCTATAAGGATACCCTCCAAAACCAGGTGGGTTGTGACTCCATCGTGACGTTGGTGTTGACGGTGGCACCAGCGGTGAGCAGCTCGGAAACCAAGAGCCTGTGTCAGGGCCAGTTGCCATACCAGTGGCATGGTCGCTCGCTGACGCAAGCGGGCACCTATAAGGATACCCCAAAACCAGGTGGGTTGTACTCAGTGATTGCCACAGTGGTGGCAGGTGGACTTCGGTGACGGCAAGGCTCGGAAACAAGAGCTGTGTCAGGCCATTGCCAACCAGTGGATGGTCGCTCGCTGACGAGGGGCACCTATAAGGATACCCTCCAAAACCAGGTGGGTTGTGACTCCATCGTGACGTTGGTGTTGACGGTGGCACCAGCGGTGAGCAGCTCGGAAACCAAGAGCCTGTGTCAGGGCCAGTTGCCATACCAGTGGCATGGTCGCTCGCTGACGCAAGCGGGCACCTATAAGGATACCCTCCAAAACCAGGTGGGTTGTGACTCCATCGTGACGTTGGTGTTGACGGTGGCACCAGCGGTGAGCAGCTCGGAAACCAAGAGCCTGTGTCAGGGCCAGTTGCCATACCAGTGGCATGGTCGCTCGCTGACGCAAGCGGGCACCTATAAGGATACCCTCCAAAACCAGGTGGGTTGTGACTCCATCGTGACGTTGGTGTTGACGGTGGCACCAGCGGTGAGCAGCTCGGAAACCAAGAGCCTGTGTCAGGGCAGTTGCCATACCAGTGGCATGGTCGCTCGCTGACGCAAGCGGGCACCTATAAGGATACCCTCCAAAACCAGGTGGGTTGTGACTCCATCGTGACGTTGGTGTTGACGGTGGCACCAGCGGTGAGCAGCTCGGAAACCAAGAGCCTGTGTCAGGGCCAGTTGCCATACCAGTGGCATGGTCGCTCGCTGACGCAAGCGGGCACCTATAAGGATACCCTCCAAAACCAGGTGGGTTGTGACTCCATCGTGACGTTGGTGTTGACGGTGGCACCAGCGGTGAGCAGCTCGGAAACCAAGAGCCTGTGTCAGGGCCAGTTGCCATACCAGTGGCATGGTCGCTCGCTGACGCAAGCGGGCACCTATAAGGATACCCTCCAAAACCAGGTGGGTTGTGACTCCATCGTGACGTTGGTGTTGACGGTGGCACCAGCGGTGAGCAGCTCGGAAACCAAGAGCCTGTGTCAGGGCCAGTTGCCATACCAGTGGCATGGTCGCTCGCTGACGCAAGCGGGCACCTATAAGGATACCCTCCAAAACCAGGTGGGTTGTGACTCCATCGTGACGTTGGTGTTGACGGTGGCACCAGCGGTGAGCAGCTCGGAAACCAAGAGCCTGTGTCAGGGCCAGTTGCCATACCAGTGGCATGGTCGCTCGCTGACGCAAGCGGGCACCTATAAGGATACCCTCCAAAACCAGGTGGGTTGTGACTCCATCGTGACGTTGGTGTTGACGGTGGCACCAGCGGTGAGCAGCTCGGAAACCAAGAGCCTGTGTCAGGGCCAGTTGCCATACCAGTGGCATGGTCGCTCGCTGACGCAAGCGGGCACCTATAAGGATACCCTCCAAAACCAGGTGGGTTGTGACTCCATCGTGACGTTGGTGTTGACGGTGGCACCAGCGGTGAGCAGCTCGGAAACCAAGAGCCTGTGTCAGGGCCAGTTGCCATACCAGTGGCATGGTCGCTCGCTGACGCAAGCGGGCACCTATAAGGATACCCTCCAAAACCAGGTGGGTTGTGACTCCATCGTGACGTTGGTGTTGACGGTGGCACCAGCGGTGAGCAGCTCGGAAACCAAGAGCCTGTGTCAGGGCCAGTTGCCATACCAGTGGCATGGTCGCTCGCTGACGCAAGCGGGCACCTATAAGGATACCCTCCAAAACCAGGTGGGTTGTGACTCCATCGTGACGTTGGTGTTGACGGTGGCACCAGCGGTGAGCAGCTCGGAAACCAAGAGCCTGTGTCAGGGCCAGTTGCCATACCAGTGGCATGGTCGCTCGCTGACGCAAGCGGGCACCTATAAGGATACCCTCCAAAACCAGGTGGGTTGTGACTCCATCGTGACGTTGGTGTTGACGGTGGCACCAGCGGTGAGCAGCTCGGAAACCAAGAGCCTGTGTCAGGGCCAGTTGCCATACCAGTGGCATGGTCGCTCGCTGACGCAAGCGGGCACCTATAAGGATACCCTCCAAAACCAGGTGGGTTGTGACTCCATCGTGACGTTGGTGTTGACGGTGGCACCAGCGGTGAGCAGCTCGGAAACCAAGAGCCTGTGTCAGGGCCAGTTGCCATACCAGTGGCATGGTCGCTCGCTGACGCAAGCGGGCACCTATAAGGATACCCTCCAAAACCAGGTGGGTTGTGACTCCATCGTGACGTTGGTGTTGACGGTGGCACCAGCGGTGAGCAGCTCGGAAACCAAGAGCCTGTGTCAGGGCCAGTTGCCATACCAGTGGCATGGTCGCTCGCTGACGCAAGCGGGCACCTATAAGGATACCCTCCAAAACCAGGTGGGTTGTGACTCCATCGTGACGTTGGTGTTGACGGTGGCACCAGCGGTGAGCAGCTCGGAAACCAAGAGCCTGTGTCAGGGCCAGTTGCCATACCAGTGGCATGGTCGCTCGCTGACGCAAGCGGGCACCTATAAGGATACCCTCCAAAACCAGGTGGGTTGTGACTCCATCGTGACGTTGGTGTTGACGGTGGCACCAGCGGTGAGCAGCTCGGAAACCAAGAGCCTGTGTCAGGGCCAGTTGCCATACCAGTGGCATGGTCGCTCGCTGACGCAAGCGGGCACCTATAAGGATACCTCCAAAACCAGGTGGGTTGTGACTCCATCGTGACGTTGGTGTTGACGGTGGCACCAGCGGTGAGCAGCTCGGAAACCAAGAGCCTGTGTCAGGGCCAGTTGCCATACCAGTGGCATGGTCGCTCGCTGACGCAAGCGGGCACCTATAAGGATACCCTCCAAAACCAGGTGGTTGTGACTCCATCGTGACGTTGGTGTTGACGGTGGCACCAGCGGTGAGCAGCTCGGAAACCAAGAGCCTGTGTCAGGGCCAGTTGCCATACCAGTGGCATGGTCGCTCGCTGACGCAAGCGGGCACCTATAAGGATACCCTCCAAAACCAGGTGGGTTGTGACTCCATCGTGACGTTGGTGTTGACGGTGGCACCAGCGGTGAGCAGCTCGGAAACCAAGAGCCTGTGTCAGGGCCAGTTGCCATACCAGTGGCATGGTCGCTCGCTGACGCAAGCGGGCACCTATAAGGATACCCTCCAAAACCAGGTGGGTTGTGACTCCATCGTGACGTTGGTGTTGACGGTGGCACCAGCGGTGAGCAGCTCGGAAACCAAGAGCCTGTGTCAGGGCCAGTTGCCATACCAGTGGCATGGTCGCTCGCTGACGCAAGCGGGCACCTATAAGGATACCCTCCAAAACCAGGTGGGTTGTGACTCCATCGTGACGTTGGTGTTGACGGTGGCACCAGCGGTGAGCAGCTCGGAAACCAAGAGCCTGTGTCAGGGCCAGTTGCCATACCAGTGGCATGGTCGCTCGCTGACGCAAGCGGGCACCTATAAGGATACCCTCCAAAACCAGGTGGGTTGTGACTCCATCGTGACGTTGGTGTTGACGGTGGCACCAGCGGTGAGCAGCTCGGAAACCAAGAGCCTGTGTCAGGGCCAGTTGCCATACCAGTGGCATGGTCGCTCGCTGACGCAAGCGGGCACCTATAAGGATACCCTCCAAAACCAGGTGGGTTGTGACTCCATCGTGACGTTGGTGTTGACGGTGGCACCAGCGGTGAGCAGAGTTGAAAATATTTCCCTTTGTTCAAGAGCATATACGTTGCCCAATGGTACTATCGTTACAGTGAGTGGTACATATACATCTACTTTCACATCTAGCTTAGGTTGTGATAGTATCATAATTACCAAACTAACTTTAAATGAACCTCCAATATTAAAGGTCAATGACCCTGTAGCTCTATGTGCAGGGAACTCAGTAAACTTAACTGACCCTGCTATCACACAGGGCTCTAGCAGCGGACTGCAGTTTTCATATTGGCTTGATGCAAATGCTACACAAGCAGTAAGCAATTCAACATCAGTTTCTGTTAGTGGTACTTATTATATAAAAGCCACTTCAGAATTAGGTTGTGATACTATCGCGCCTGTTAAGGTTAGAATTAATGCTATAGAAATAAAAGTAACTGCGCAAAATGAAAGCTGCTTATCCACCGGTTCAATTCTTGTAACTGCTACAAATGGTTCAGAACCATATGTATATAGTATTGATGGAATAAATTATCAGACAAATAACACATTTACTAATGTTCCTAAAGGAACATATACGGTGTATGCTAAAGATGCAATTGGCTGTATAGGACAGACAACCGTAACGATTTCTCCATCTCCTAATGCAATAATTGAAGGAGGTCGTAGTATATGTTCTGCTTCTTCTCAAACGCTTACAGTTTCCTTTACCGGAAATGCACCGTGGACATTAATTTATTCAGATGGAGTAGCTACTCATACAATCACTTCAATTACTTCATCTCCATATTCCTTTACTGTGAGTCCCACTTCTACAACCACTTACTCTCTGCTAAGTGTTTCGGATGTGAAATGCACAAATAATAATCTTAATAGTTCTACTACTGTAACGATAATGCCTTCTCAGTCTGGTATACGATATCCGGATGTAATAGCAGAAGAAAATGTTCCGAAACAGTTAGTTGCTAGAGATATGGGACCAGGTGCAACTTATAGATGGAATCCACCTACTGGTTTAAATTTTATCAATATTAAAAATCCAATTTTTAAATATGATAATGAAGTTGAGTATACAATAGCAATTAATCCTAATTCTGGATGTCCTGTTGTTGATACTGTTTTGGTTAGACTTCAAAGTCTTAGTCCAACTGATATACACTCAGATATATTCGTTCCAAAAGCATGGTCACCTAACAACGATAAACATAATGATCGCTTATTCCCTCTGACTGTTAAGATTAAAGAGTTGTATTATTTCAGAATATTTAATCGTTGGGGTCAACTGGTATTCGAAACAAATATTATTGGAAATGGTTGGGATGGCATTTTCAAAGGAAAGCCACAGGTTAGCGATGTGTATACATGGACATTAGAGGCTGTTGGACAAGACGGAAAATATTATAAACGTAGTGGAAACTCTATTCTGCTAAGATAAAAAGGGTTAAAAATGAAAAATGTAATTTGTGCGGCAGTATTTACCTTTTCTCTGTTAACTATAACAGGTTCTTATGGTCAGGATCCAAGTTTTTCTCAGTTTTATTCTTCACCACTAAATATAAATCCTGCACTTACTGGTAATATAAATGCAGACTGGAGGATAATTTCGAACTTTCGTACGCAATGGATAGGGCCTGCAAGCCCATATACTACAGGTACTATATCATATGATCGAAAAGTTCTGCAGAATAAAATTCCAAATGTTTATGAAGAGAAAAGCACTTTAGGAGTTGGTGCAATGTTAATGTATGATCATGCAATGGCTGGCATACAGAAAAGTACTTATGCATCAATGAACCTTGCTTATTCGCTTTTGCTTTCTGATAATAATAGCAAACAACGATTAGGTGCTGGGTTTGGTGCAATTTATGGTCGTAGATATATTGATTTTGATAGATTAAACTTTCAAGAACAATTTACAGGTAATGGTTTTGATACGAACCTTCCTACGGGGGAAGCTGCTTTGTCTAATATGAAACCTTATTTCTCTGTAAGTGCTGGAATTACTTATAGTATTAGAACTGAAAAGAGTAATTGGGATATTGGAGTAGCAGGCTTCCACTTGAATAAGCCAAGACAAACATTCTTACAAGACGAGCTTCAAAACCTTCCGGTTAGAAAAGTAATACATACTAATTATGAAACATTATTAAATGAATCTGTTGTTTTAAATGCTAATGCTATTTATCAATATCAGTATGAAGCTCAGTATTATTCATTTGGGGCGGCTTTAGGATATTATGTTGGCGCTTCTGATCAAACCATTTTAAATGCAGGATTATGGTATTGGTCTGAAAATGCAATTGTTCCTTATGTTGGGCTTACCTATAAAGACTTACAGTTTGGGCTGACTTATGATTGGACTATTTCAAAGTTGAGACATGCTAGCCCTAAGCCAAAAACATTTGAATTATCGATTATTTTAAGGGGGGTCACAAATCCCACTGGTGTAATTCCTTGCCCTTGGAAGTAGATTCCTCTTCTCAACTGCGTCTTCTTTGCGTGGCATTTATGTGGTTTCGGGAGTTAGCGTTGCCTGAAATATGGGTTCAGTCAATAGGAACTTTTGTCTGCTTATTATGATCAGCTAATCCATACAACAAGGTTGGAGGGGAGAGTCGAAAAGAATAACAGCAAGTTAGATAAAAAAGCAAGTAAATGTGTCCGCCTTTGTGACTTCTTCATTGAAATACTATTCGAAAGGAGAGGGCTAAAAACGAAGAAAGTCGCTCTGTAAGCGACTTTCTTTTTGTGCCCAGGACTGGAATCGAACCAGCACACCCGTGAAGGCGGCAGATTTTGAGTCTGCTGCGTCTACCAATTCCGCCACCTGGGCATTCCGTGAATTGGGAGCGCAATATTACAACTTTTGATCAAACCACAGCAAATATTTTTTAGCTGGGAGACAAGATTATTTACAGCAACTCTTTTTAGGTAGTAATATGCTCTTGATTATCCGCCACAAGGCATTCAATACTTTCATAATGCTTACATGCGTTTTATACTTGGTAAAGCTACGCCAGTATCCATTGGTGAGCGCCTATTTGCATCTGTCTTCAGAATCTTAACATTTACTATTCCCCAAGGCCTTAATTTAGAGGACCATTAGAAGAGCTCATTCACTATGATTACGATTGGTCTAATTCGAGAAGGAAAAATACCTGCCGATAACAGGGTAGCCCTAACGCCTACACAATGTAAGTGGATCAAAAAACGGCACCCAAATGTTGATGTCGTTGTACAACATTCTCCTGATCGCTGCTTTTCGGATGCAGAGTACAAAAGAGCCGGTATTGAATTAGTAGACGATATATCGCACTGCGATATACTCCTTGGTATTAAGGAAGTACCCCTTAAAAATCTTGTGCCAAATAAAACCTATCTGTTCTTTTCACATACTAAAAAGAAACAGCCACACAATCAAAAGCTATTGCAGGCTATTCTTGAAAAGAATATAACGCTCATTGACTACGAATGCCTGGAACATGAAGATGGTCAACGTATCATAGGCTTTGGCTTTTTTGCAGGTATTGTAGGTGCGCATAATGGCATGATGGCCTATGGCAATCGTACTGGTGCTTATAACTTAGGCAGGGTACACCAGCATAAAACCTTTCGTAAACTGATGCATACCTATTTTGGCTTGCAGATCCCTAACGTAAAGATTGCTGTTACAGGTTCTGGAAGAGTAGCACAGGGTATTTCAGAGATCATGAACCTGATGCAAATACGGGAAGTGGAAAAAGAAGAATTCCTGGATCGCGAGTTTAGCTATCCTGTTTATGTGCATTTAAAAGGCAGTGATCTTTATTGCCATAAAGATGATGGTTCTTACAACCGTATGGATTTTCACCATAATCCAACAACGTATAAAAGTCTTTTTCCAGCCTATACCCGCGCAACGGATATTTTAATGAATGGGGTGTACTGGGATAAAAATATTCCCCGCTTGTTTGAAAAAGAAGATGTGCATCATCCTGATTTTCGCATACAGGTGATTGCCGATGTAACAGATGATACCAACGGTTCGGTACCCATCAACCTGGGCGATCAAAGCATTGCAGATCCCGTATATGGCGTGGATAAGCAAACGTTTGAGAAAACAGCACCTTATGTACCCGGCTCTATAGATGTAATGGCCGTTGGTAACCTGCCCAATGAACTGCCACGCGATGCCTCCCGCTACTTTGGTGAGCAGCTGCTGAAGTTTGTGCTGCCAGCGGTTTTAAGAGGGAACGACCCTGTAATAAAACATGCCACAATAGTTAAGGATGGCGAACTGACATCAGAGTTTAGCTACCTGGAAGATTATGCGAAAGGACTATAAATACAGGTAATAATCTTTAAGTAGCGATACAAATTCCGGCGTATAGGATTTTGACGCATCGTAAATAGAAAGCGTTTCCGTTTGAACAGTGGTTGGTTGTTTACCGCCTTTCAATAACAACCGGAAGGGTAGGTTTTCTGTAGTAGGTTTTACGATCACTTCTTTTTCCAAATACAACCCTACATTTTGCAGCCCTTTTTCAATGGCGCCTTTGCGTTTATAGGGGAGCAGTAAATAGAACTGTCCCTCATCTGTCAGTTTCTGGGAAATGATCGTCAATAAAGTTTCCAGTCGCAAGCCTTCTCCATGATGCGCGATATTCTTTTGCTGTTGAGATGAGGGGATTTCCTTCTCATAAAAAGGAGGATTGGAATAAATAACATCATAAGATCCCTTATCCCATGCCGTTATATCGCCCTCGTATACTGTAATGTTTGATGCAAAGGAGCTGCCCTTTACATTTTCTTCAGCCTGTGAAGCGGCTTGCTTATCGATCTCCACTGCATCAATAGCTGCACCGATATTCTTCTGTGCCACCATTAAACTCAATAACCCGGTGCCAGCCCCAATATCCAGCATCCGTCTACCGTCTACCGCCCTCTGCCCACTGCCCCCCAATTCATGACTATCGCTCAATAGTTCACTTTCCATTGACCATTGACCATTGACCATTGACTCTCTGGCTACCCACGCACCAAACAAACAACCATCAGTGGTTACTTTCATAGCACAGCGGTCGTGGTAGACCGTAAACTGCTTAAATTGAAAATAGGGGTTCGGCATAATATTAACTCCACTCGGCACGGGCGCTGGCCGTTACAGAAAGATCAGCAAAAGCACCGGCTAAATATTTATGATAAGCCGTAATGGCTATCATTCCGGCGTTATCGGTACAGTATTGAAAGGATGGAATGTGCGTACGCCAGCCATATTTTTCTCCTAACTCCTTAAGTGCCGTACGCAAGCCACTGTTGGCAGAAACGCCACCGGCTATACAGAGATCCTGTATTCCGGTTTCAATGGCTGCCCGCTTTAGCTTCTTCAATAAGATGTTGATAATGGTGTATTGCACCGAAGCGCAGATATCGGCCAGGTTCTCTTCAACAAATGCTGGGTTGGCTTTTATTTCTTTTTGAAGAAAATACAATACAGAGGTTTTTAACCCGCTGAAGCTAAAGTTCAATCCTTCTATTTGGGGCTCTGCAAATTTGAAACGGTGCGGATTACCTTCCTTGGCATACTTATCTACCAACGGACCACCAGGATAGGGAAGTCCTATCAGTTTAGCTGTTTTATCAAACGCCTCACCAGCCGCATCGTCAATGGTTTCACCAATAACTTCCAGATCGGTAGCCGAACGGGCTAATACAATTTGGGTATGCCCACCGCTTACGGTTAAGCACAGGAAAGGAAAAGAGGGCTTAGGATCTTCAATCAGGTTGGCCAATACATGGGCCTGCATATGGTGAACCGCTATCAAAGGCTTGTTTAAGGCTAATGCCATAGACTTGGCAAACTGGCTGCCAACCAATAAGGAACCAATCAGTCCAGGAGCCTGCGTAAAAGCAATAGCATCAACCTCGGCCAGGCTTGTGTTGGCTTCTTTCAGGGCTGTATCTATTACCGGGACAATGTTTTGCATATGCGCCCGGCTGGCCAGCTCGGGTACCACTCCGCCATATTTTTCATGCACCGTTTGGTTGGCAATGAAGTTGGAAAGAATAGCACCATCCTTACATACCGATGCTGACGTCTCATCGCACGATGATTCTATTGCCAATATGGTTATACCCTTTGTCTCAGTCTCAGGCAGAGAACCTGGGTTGGAAATGTTCTCACTCATTCAGTTCTAAATAAAGTGCAAAGAAAGGAATAACGCTGCGCATTTAAACCCTTTCACGTTTGACGTCTCACGTTTCACGTCGCTGACTAGCTCCTGATCGCCACCACCGGATCCATCTTAGACGCCTGGTATGCCGGAATAATTCCTGCCAACAGTCCCACCACTATACAGATAAATACCGCTAAAAGCAGAAGAGGAGTAGAAATGAAAATGGGAAAATGAAAAACAGAGGAAACAATCTTGGTAAGCCCAAAAACAAGTATTATACCGATGGTACCACCGATAATGCACAAGAAGGCAGACTCCGCTAAAAACTCAGTTAGAATAATACCGCTCTTAGCACCAATGGCTTTCTTTAAGCCTATCTGTGGCGTACGTTCTTTAACGGTTACAAACATGATATTGGCTACACCAAACATGCCTACTATGAGCGAAAGGGCTGCAATGGCCCAGCCGCCAATGTTCACACTAACAAACGCCTTGCTCATAAGGTCACTGAAATCATTAACATCGTTTAGTGCAAAGTCATCACTTTGGGTAGGACTTAATTTATGAATAGAGCGCATAGTGCCACGGAGGTCATCCTGTAGCTCTTTACTATTTACGTTATCTTTCCCTTTTACCAATACCAGTGGGTCTGCCTTAAATTCATCCATAATGGTACGCGCAAACCGATATGGTGTTACTACACTTTGGTCAAACTGCCAGCCACCTAACATTTGTTGACCCTGTTTTTTGATCACACCTACCACCGTACACTTTTTGCCACGGATGGTCATAGTCTTACCCAGTGCATATTGTTGGTCGCCATACAGCTTCTCCGCTATTTCATTGCCAATAACAATGGCACTGGCGCCCGTTTCAAATTCAGCATCGGTCATATAGCGGCCATGCGCAATTTCCACCGGCTGTATGTAGGTGAATTCATCTGTGATACCGTAGATATTAACGCGCGCAATGTTATCATTTACCTCAACATTATCATTCACCTGTATTTTAAAAGCAGCAAACTCAGCAATAGATGTACGTTCTTTAATAGGTTTTAATTCTTCATATTTGGGGACGGGGCGTTTTACATATTTCCACCAAGGGTAATCTGGACCACCGCCCGCGCCATATTCCCACTTGTCTATGTAAATGGTATTAGTGCCCAATGATTTGATCTCTTGCTGCAGGTTGTATTCCAGGCTTTGTACAGTAGATAACACGCCAATAATGCAAAAGATCCCAATGGTAATACCAAACAGGGATAGAAAGGTGCGCAATTTATTTTTCCATAGCTCTTGTAAAGCCATTCGAAAACTACTGCTGATGATTTCTATTATGCGGCGCATGAAACAAATCTAATTAGAGATTTCGAGGAATAAGAAACTGGGTTCTATTTTTAGGATACTTCATTTCAAATCCCAAATTCCCAATTCCCAAACCCCAAATTCCAACCCTCCTCGCTTGTCAACTTATCAACTTGTTAACCTGTCAACCTAAATCAGCCATCAGCCATCCCCACATCACCCATTCTCCTAAATCCTGCTAATCCATTCTAAATCCATACAATCCGCGGTCCTCCTTTTCTCCTTGGCTCTGTGCGAAACCTTTTTTTCCTAATCCTAAAAACTGCGGTTACATTTGCCCCCTTCTAAAAGCCGAACTAAAATTCAATAGTGCACATGGAACTGAAGTATATCCAAAAGATAGCTGAAAAACTAAGCCTCTCGATCAAGCAGATCACTAACGTATTTAACCTACAGGCCGAAGGTGCTACCATTCCTTTTATGGCTCGTTACCGTAAGGAGGTTACAGGCAACCTGGACGAGGTAGCCCTTGGCAACATCGTTGAGGAGATCGACTACTTTACTGATCTGGACAAGCGAAAAGCTACAGTTGTAAAAACAATAGATGAGCAAGGTAAACTGACAGAGGATCTGAAAAAGCGTATCGACGAGTGTTACAATACTACAGAGCTGGAAGATATTTATCTGCCTTACAAACCCAAGCGTAAGACACGTGCTACACAGGCTATCGAAAAAGGCCTAGAGCCACTGGCCAAGCTGATCTTTGAGCAGGGTAGTTTCAATCCTGAGGAAGAGGCTACAAAGTTCCTGAAAGAAGAAGTAAAAGATACAAAGGAAGCACTACAGGGTGCCCGTGATATTATTGCTGAGTGGATCAGTGAAAATGAACAGGCGCGTAATAAGGTGCGTCAGCTGTTTACAGAAAGTTCTACGCTCTCTGCTAAGCTCTATACCCCTAAGAAAGATGAGCCGGATGCCCAGAAATACCGCGACTATTTTGAGTTCAGTGAGCCTTTGTCACAAAGCCCCTCACACCGCCTGATGGCGATCCGCCGTGGTGAGAAAGAAGGCTTCTTGATCATGGATATATCTATTGAGAAGCAGTCGGCCTATGATGAGCTGTCACGCATCTTCATAAAATCCTCTAACCCGGCCGCTGGTGAAGTGCAAAAAGCCATTGAAGACAGCTACAACCGTTTGCTGAAAATGTCTATTGAAAATGAGTTTCGTCTCAGCAGCAAGACCAAGGCCGATGAAGAAGCCATTAACGTATTTGCAGAAAACCTGCGTCAGTTATTGTTAGCTTCTCCCTTAGGTTCTAAAAAAGTATTGGCATTAGACCCAGGATACCGTACCGGTTGTAAGCTGGTGTGTCTGGACGCACAAGGTAACCTTGTATATAATACAGCTATCTATCCGCACCCACCACAAAACGAGTGGCAGGCAAGTGTGGCTACTATTAAGCAACTGGTAGATAAATATGATATTGAAGCCATCGGAGTAGGTAATGGTACAGCAGGAAGAGAAACCGAAACGCTGGTGCGCAGCATTGACTTTGGCAAACCTGTGAGCATCTTTCAGGTGAATGAAAGTGGAGCCTCTATCTATTCGGCCTCAGAAGTAGCGCGTGAAGAGTTCCCCGATCAGGATGTAACCGTACGTGGTGCAGTATCCATCGGTCGTCGTTTATTAGATCCCCTAAGCGAGCTGGTAAAGATCGATCCAAAGTCTATTGGGGTTGGGCAATACCAGCACGATGTAAACCAGGTGAAACTAAAAAGCGCCTTGGATAGAGTAGTGGAGAGCGCGGTGAACTTTGTGGGGGTAGATGTGAATACAGCTTCTAAGCATTTGCTGCAATATGTATCGGGTATCAGTTCTACACTGGCCGGCAATATTGTTTCTTATAGAGCGCTGAATGGACCATTCAAAAGCCGTGATGAACTGAAAAAGGTATCCCTGATGGGACCTAAAACCTTTGAGCAGTGTGCTGGTTTCTTGCGTATTCCTGGTGCTACGAATCCATTGGATAACTCTTCTGTTCACCCAGAGCGTTATGGTTTGGTAGAGCAAATGGCTGCCGATGTTCAGGCTACCCTGGAAGACCTGATCAAGAAAAGCGACCTGCGTAAGCAAATCAATAAGCGGAAATATATCACGGAGACAGTAGGGGAGTTTACCATTGAAGATATCCTGAAAGAACTGGAAAAGCCAGGTCGCGACCCTCGTGCGCAGATCGAGGAGTTCCATTTTGATGATACCATCAAGTCTATTGAAGATGTAAAAGTGGGTATGACAGTGCCTGGAATTGTTACCAACATCACTGCCTTTGGCGCCTTCGTAGATATTGGTGTTAAACAAGATGGCTTGGTGCACGTTTCGCAGCTAAGCAACCGTTATGTGTCAGATCCCAACGAAGTGGTAAAGCTGAATCAGAAAGTGCAGGTAACCGTTACCGAAGTAGATGTAACCCGTAAACGTATCGCTTTAACTATGAAAACGGCGGGTGGAAATGAGCAGAAAGGCGAGCGTCGCGACAATAACCGTCCCGCTAAGAATGTCAACAAAAAGCCCGAGCCCTTAAATGCTTTTCAAAGCAAGTTGATGGATTTGAAGAAGAAGTTTAATGATTAATCATAAAGAAAAAGCCACTCAATAACGAGTGGCTTTTTTATTTTATTCTTTTATCCCTTGCAATTTTCATCCGCGTCACTATGTCAAATCAATCAGTGTAACATGTAGTTCCGTTTGGTGAACTATCATCTTCCAACGATCAACTCTCTTCTGGCTGTTTTGCTTGCAGCGTGCAACTTGTAGCTTGCAGCTCTTCCTTTCACCTTCCACTAAGAAGCATGACCTCTGTACTGCTTTTTCTTCATGTCCAGGATACGGTCAAACAGCATTAGTCCTAATACCACGTTCAGCATCATAAATGTATTTACGAAGTTGTTATTGAACATCCGGCTGTAATCCACCTGCGCGAAGTCAATGCCTATGCCTGAATTGGTGCTACCAGCCGACCAGTTGATCTGGCTGATGCCATAGATCACAAAACCTACTATGACCGTTAAAAAGAAGGCTCCAATACCCCAGATGATCTTTTGGTTGATATAGTTCTTGGTAGCAGGTGCAATATGGAATTTGGCGATCTCCTCCATTACATTCTTGCTAAAGCGCATGGATGGCTCTTCCAGTTCAGTGGTCTGAACCATTTGGTGAACGTCCAATAGCTCCTGGTACTTCATGCGCCATTCTGTATGATCTGCTATCAGTTTTTCAACAGCAGCCCGTTCAGAGGCGTCTGCCAATCCGTCTATATAATCCCACAGCCTGATCTCTACGCTCTCGTCCCCAATAGGGGTTTGATCCAATTCACTCATAGTTTACCGTTTTAGCGGTTATAAAATCTAATTACTTAGTTCACTTCCCCAATTTCAAACCTCAAACTTCAAATCTCAAATTCCCTTACGGGTAAATGTCTCTTACTTCAGCACTAAAGTGCTTTTGCATTTTTTCCTTTAAGCGGGTGCGGGCTCTGTGTAATTGCACTTTTACCGCGTTAGGCTCTTTTCCCAATATCTGGGCTATCTCCTCTAGTGTTTGCTCGCCTTTATAGAACAAGGTAATGATCTGCGCGTCATCCGGGCTTAAAAGCTGTATAGCGGCATTCACCATATTGGCCCGGCTCTTTTGTTCTATCTGGTTGGCGCTGGTACCACTGTCTATATTATCGGCGACGGCAAATATTTTTTCATTATCCAATGAATGCGTATCGAGCCGCTTTTTTCTTAAAAAAGTAATGCAGGTGGTGGTGGTAACAGTATACAGCCAGGTGCTGAATTTGGAATTGCCCTTAAAGTCAGCCAGCGACCGGTAGGCCTTTACAAATATGTCTTGTGCCACCTCCTCTGCATCCTCACGAGACTTTACGAAACGCAGTACTATGGTAAATACATAGTTCTGGTAACGCTCTACCAGTGTTGCATAGGCCTGTTGCTGGCCCTGCAATACCTGGCTGATAATCTCAATATCAGTCTGTTCAGTGTGCATTCTATGGTGTTAGACTCTATAAGATGGAGTCGGGTTACAGATAAGTTCTAAATATTTTACAAGATAGTGAGAAAGATGGAAGTATATATTTAAGGTGTTGAATATGAGGAGGAGAAGGAAAGACTGTGAGCTATTTGCTATAAGCTGCGAGAAAAGTCATTTGTCAGTAAGTCAATCGTCATTGGGGCAGTATTGAACTAGTATTGATGGTTTACTGAAGTAGTAGAGACGGAGAAGTGAAGAATATCTCGGTAACTCCCCGTTGGGTGACCATAGATGAAAGGAATTTGGAATTTGTAGTTTGGGATTTGAGATTAGAAGCCTTCTGTGCGTGGATGCTCCCCTTTAGGGGCTGGGGCTGTACCTCTCTTGTACCTCTCCTGTACCTAATCTGTACCTCTCCTGTACCTAATCTGTACCTCTTCTGTACCTCTTCTGTAGGTAAGTCCGTACCAACTGCACAGATAAAGCCCTCTATCTGCCTTCCACATTCACTACTCCTCCTACCGTCCTCCTATACTACTCCTATACTGTCCCTACCGGCATCCATATATAATATATAGTAAAAAAGAAATGCAACTGCCTGTGAAACAAGCTAAAGTGAAGAGTCCAAAGATATAAGATTACTCCTGATGATAGAGTAGAAGTAGAATCCAGTTCACAATCTCAACAAAAGTTATATTTTTCCTGTAACCTGTTGTTATCGCCTGTGGTCTTATACTTTGTAACCAGTTCTTTAAAAAAAGTTTGAAAAAATCTGTAACCTAGGTAAAAGACATGTAGTCAGATACTTCAAACAAAGCAATCAACAACTTTTAAAATATTAAAAACTACTATTATGAGCGGCGTAGAAACATTAGTACCCATTTTAGTTCCACTTGGAGCTTTCGCTATGGTTTTCGGAATCATTTATTTAAGAACACGCGAAAACATGGCCATGATCGAAAAAGGCATGAATCCTAAACAATATGCCAACCGTCCAGCCCCTTTCCGCAGTCTTAAAACTGGCTTGCTGTTCTTAGGTGCCGGTGTTGGTCTCTTCTTAGCCTATATTATCGACCGTAACATGCCTAGTCATGACAACCCAGCTGTTTACTTTTCTTTGATCGCTATTGGCGGTGGTTTGGGATTGGTAACTTCCTATGCAGTAGAAAAGAAAGAGTGGCTGAGCAACAAGGATATTATGTAAACCAGAACTTTATATAAACAAAAGGCGGCCATTGGCCGCCTTTCTTATTTAGATACTTCTTCTTTTGCTTTTTGAACAATCTTATCAGAAGCGTTAGCTACCTCATAAAAGCCCTGTGTGCGCCATTTAAAGCGAGCCAGGAAGGCCTTGATCCGATCTTCCACCTCTTTCTTTTCTGTAGCCGGTACTTTTTTAAGATTAATACTGTCTTTCATAGCATAATCAACCAGTTGGCTCCAGGCATCAGCCGTATTGTTATACCTATTGGCAAATTCTGTAGGTGTTTTGAACTCTTGCCATAGCGGCAGGTGCTTTATATAGTAGGTGTAAACAAAATTATTGAAGCGACCATCCAGGTACAACTGGGTAATGTGCTGCGTGTAAAAACTGGAATCTATTGGTACAAACACATCGGGCATGATACCACCGCCGCCATAAACGATACGGCCACCTTTGGTCTTAAAGGCCTTGGTCTTGTTCACATGAAAGGAATCAGCTGTCTGCATTTCGCCATTCTGGTAACGCTCAACAATTTCTTCCATATAAATCTTCTTACCCTTGTCGTAAGGACGCTGAATGCTGCGGCCCGAAGGTGTAAAATAGCGGGCTACAGTCAGGCGAATGGCAGAGCCATCACTTAGATCATACTGCTCTTGAACCAGCCCTTTGCCAAACGTACGACGGCCTACAATGGTGGCCCGGTCCCAATCTTGTAAAGCGCCGGCCAGAATTTCACTGGCACTAGCAGACAGTTCGTCTACCAATACAGCCAATTTACCTTTCTCAAACACGCCTTCTTTAGAAGCACGGTATTCGCGACGTGGTGTATTGGTTCCTTGGGTATATACAATAAGCTTATCGCCATCCAGAAATTCATCAGCTATCGATGTTGCTTGGCTTACCAGTCCACCACCGTTGCCACGTAAGTCAAGGATCAGGCTTTTCATGCCTTTTGCCTGTAGCATTTCCATGGCTTGCATGAACTCCTTATAGGTAGTCTCAGAGAATTTGTTCAGTTTAATATAACCGGTTACCGCATCCATCATGTATGCAGCGTCCATAGATGGAAGAGGAATTCGGCCACGGGTTACATAAAAGTATTGAACTGTATTATTCCGTAGTACAGTAAGTTTTACTTTGGAACCTTCCTCTCCACGTATCAACTTGCGGATGGCGGTGCTTGGAAGCGTTTTGCTGACAATATTAGAATCGTTGACTTTCAAAATGCGATCGCCAATCTGAAGGCCTGCTTTATCGCTAGGGCCTTGCGGCACTACATATAGAACATGAACGGTATCTGAGAAAATATTGAACTCAACACCAATGCCTTCAAAATTGCCAACGATATCTTCATTGGCTTCACTTAGGTCCATAGCTGGGATGTAAACAGAGTGAGGATCCAGGTGGTTCATAATTCCTTCCATGGCATCATCTTGTAAAGAATCCAGGCCTACAGAGTCTACATAGCGGGAACGAATGAGATCTAAGGCCTCCTGAAGTGAACTTCTTTTATCTTTTTTGAAAAAACCTTTTGTACTCCCCGTTTGCTGATGCAGCTTGAATCCGAAGAACATTCCGGATATCATAACCAACGAAAAAATCAGTGGGAGCCAAACCTGTAATTTTTTATTCCTCATCGTCTGCTGTTACTTTGTAAATTCTTTGCAAAATAGGTGTTTTGTTAAAAAGCTCCCTTTTTGCGGGCTTTTTACAACAATTCTTTAAGTACAAATCATGCAATCCGTTACACTTATAGCTGATAGTGGTGCTACCAAGGCCGAGTGGTGTCTGGTCAATAATGGCCGCAAACGTACCATTTTTACCCAAGGTATTAGTCCTTACTTTTTAAGTACTCAACAGATCATTGAACTATTACAAAAGGAACTTTTACCCAGTTTAAAAAAGGTAACTGTGGAAGAAGTCCATTATTATGGAACCGGTTGTGCTAATCCCGCCAATGCGGCTAGCATTAAAAAAGCTCTGAAAAAAGTATTTCCAGAAGCTTCAATTGAAGTGAATACGGATATGATGGCCGCGGCAAGAGCTGTTTGTGGTCATGAGAAAGGAATCGCTTGCATTTTGGGAACTGGTTCCAACAGCTGTTATTACAATGGAAAAAAGATTGTAAAAAACAGTCCAGGCATTGGTTATGTACTGGGTGACGAGGGTAGTGGGGCATTTTTAGGTAAAAAGGTAGTGCAGTACTATATGTATGATACGTTTGATGAAGATCTGCGCGCCCGCTTTGATGCCAAGTTTTTAACTAACAAGTTAGAAATACTGGATAACGTTTATAAAAAGCCATTGGCAAACCGTTACCTGGCTTCTTTTGCCATCTTCCTGGCCGACAATCGGGGGCACTATATGATTGAAAACATCCTTGAAGATGGCCTCAATGACTTCTACTTCCAGCATCTTTGTAAATACCGCGAGGTATGGACGCATCCAGTCAGTTTTGTAGGAAGTGTTGCATTTGGCTTTAAAGATGTATTACAAGAACTTTGCAACTCATATGAGTTTGAATTAGGTACTGTAATGAAAAATCCAATGCCAGGATTAATCACATACCATAAGGACACTCAATAAGAATTTTCGTAACGTACACTGAATTAGAAATTTGAAATTAATCATGTCCGACTTTTTAAAAATCACCGAACAGCCTAGTCCGTATCGTCATTTAGAAAAAATGTCAATTGAGGATATCCTCAAGAATATTAATGCTGAAGATAAGACCGTTCCATTTGCAATAGAGAAAGCCATTCCGCAGATCAATCTGCTGGTTACTGCTATTACAGATAAAATGCTGAGCGGGGGACGTTTATTTTATATCGGTGCTGGTACCAGTGGTCGATTGGCTGTAGTAGATGCCAGTGAATGTCCTCCCACTTATGGAGTACCACAAGGTTTGGTTGTTGCTTTGATTGCAGGCGGTGAAACTGCCTTTACACAAGCTGTTGAAAATGCAGAAGATAGCCGCACACAGGGATGGGAAGATTTACGTCATCATGATATTACACCTAAGGATGTTGTAATTGGTATAGCAGCTAGTGGAACAACACCTTATGTAATCAGCGCTTTAGAAGAGTGCAACAAACGTGGCATCATTACAGGCTGTATTACCAATAACCCTGGGTCACCCTTAGCGGAAGTAGCTCAGTTTCCAATTGAGGTGGCTGTTGGTCCGGAGTTTGTAACCGGTAGCACACGAATGAAAAGTGGTACCTCACAAAAGTTGGTATTAAATATGATTTCAACTACAGTGATGATTCAGTTGGGTAGAGTAGAAGATAACCGTATGGTAAACATGCAGCTTACTAATGAAAAGTTAGTAGACCGTGGAACCAAGATGATCATGGATAAGCTGAACTTAACAGATTATGAACACGCTAAGGAACTATTATTGCAGTATGGTAGTGTGAAGAAAGCGGTAGACAATTATGGGATTAGCTAATTAGCTAATGTGTTGATTAGCTGATTCTTTGGTTGGCTATTGAATATATTTAGTCAACCAAATATCTGCTTAATGAAAACAATCTCGCCCTATAAAAAGGAAAACGTAATTCTAAGTCTGTCCTTTGACTTTGCTTTAGCTATTATTGAATTCACTGAAGTTTTAGAGGAAAAGCGGAAATTCAATATGGCAAATCAGCTTTTTAAAAGTGGTACTTCTATACATGCTAATGTGAGAGAAGCCCAAAACGCTGAAAGTAAAGCTGACTTTGTACACAAAATAAAGATTGCAGCTAAAGAGGCAGAAGAAACAGAGGGCTGGTTATTACTTTGTCAGTACTCTATTTCATATCCAGATTGTGATGAATTACTTCTAAAATTGGCATCAATTTTAAAGCTGTTAAATAAAATAGTCGGGACATCGAAAAGAAACATCAGCTAATCAGCTAATTATCAAATTAGCTAATCAACATATGCACGACATTGAACCATATTATAACTGGCGCTACATTTATGTGAGCGAAGAGGACGAGAAATCCCCCTTTTATCAACGGGAATACTCAGAGTTTGAGTTTTCCCAAACAGTTTATAATTACTACATCCATCCGCAATGGGATGATTTCGGCAGTCGGACCTTGTATTGTAAGGTGTTACAGGCCGACTATGAAGAGCACTATATTGTAATTGAGCTTATCGGCGAATGGAATGATGCTATCGAGAACGACATCATGACATTTAAAAGAGATGTTATCGATAAGTTTGAAGAAGAGGGTATTACTAAATTTATCCTCATTGCAGAAAATGTTTTAAACTTTCATAGTGGTGATCGTGACTACTATGAAGAATGGTATGAAGAAGTATCCGACGAAAATGGTTGGATTGTTTGTATCAATATGCCAGAGGCTACACAGCACGACTTCCGCAAAGCCAAACTAAATTATTACGTAGAGCTAATGGACCTTGGAAATTGGCGTACCTACAAGCCAATTCATTTATTCAGAAAGATTGATGGGGAGCTTATGAAGCGATTACCTGAATAAGATTTCAGTTGTGTTAAATTTATTTAACGTTCCCTCCGTACCTTTGCGTCAAATTTTTTTACAACCCCCTCTGTCTGAAATATGAAATGGTCGTACTTCTTTACTTCTGCTGTAGGTAGAAAACTGGTAATGGCATTAACGGGTTTATTTCTCATCTCTTTTTTATTGGTTCACGTTGGTTTGAACTCCTGTATTTTCAATGACCTGGCAATTTTTGATCCTACTGATAACGGTTCAATGTTTAACAGGGCCGCTAATTTCATGGGCGCTTCTCTGGTAATCCGCATCATGGAGATCGGCTTGTTTGGTTTTTTAATACTACACGTTGTACAAGGTTACGCAGTAGAGGCAAAGAACAAAAGCCGTCGTACGCACGGATATGAAAAGGGCCTGGGAAACAGAGGCAGCAAATGGTACAGCCGTAGCATGGCCTTGTTGGGCACATTGATCCTGTTGTTCCTGATCATGCACATCTCTCACTTCTGGGTACCTTCAAGAGTAACACACAATTTAGAGTCAGTTGTTTATAAAAATGGTGCTGTTGAGACACATAACCTATTCTTACGTATGTATGAAGTGTTTCAAAATCCTTTTATTGTGATTTTGTATCTGGCTGGTGTAATTTCTTTGGCCTACCACTTATTCCATGGATTCCAGAGTGCTTTCCGTACCATTGGCGTGCATAACAAAAAGTATTTGGTTTTATTGCAAAGCTTGGGTTATGGCTTTACCATTATTGTATGCATATTATTTGCTTTAATGCCAATCAGTATGTATATGAACTGGGTGAGCCCTAATTAATAAATATCGAACAAAGAACAAGAATTGATGAATATTGAGGAGATGTAGTAGTAAAGCAAGTTTTTTATTCACAACTCACCATTCACCATTCACGAACTACATTACCAAACGAATTAAGGAACGATATGTTAGATGCAAAAATTCCTGCAGGTCCCTTAGATAAAAAATGGGAAGATTACAAGGGCCACGTAAAACTGGTAAACCCTGCTAACAAACGTAAGTTAGAAATTATCATTGTAGGTACGGGTTTGGCAGGTGCCTCCGCAGCTGCATCGTTAGGTGAATTAGGGTATAAAGTGAAAGTATTCTGCTTTCAGGATAGCCCTCGCCGCGCACACTCCATTGCTGCTCAAGGTGGTATCAACGCTGCCAAGAACTATCAAAACGACGGTGACTCTGTGTTCCGCTTGTTCTATGATACGATCAAAGGTGGTGACTACCGCGCAAGAGAAGGAAACGTATATCGTTTGGCCGACGTAAGCCGTAATATCATTGACCAATGCGTGGCCCAAGGTGTTCCTTTTGCCCGTGAATATGGTGGCTTATTAAGCAACCGCTCTTTTGGCGGTACACAAGTACAACGTACATTTTATGCCGCTGGTCAAACCGGTCAGCAGCTATTAATAGGAGCTTACCAGGCCTTAGAGCGCCAGGTAGCTTTAGGTAATGTAAAACAATATACTCGTCATGAAATGTTAGAGGTGGTAAAGATAGACGGCAAAGCCCGTGGTATCATTGCCCGCGACTTAGTGACTGGTAAATTGGAGCGCCATTTCGGACATGCTGTTTTATTGTGCTCTGGTGGTTATGGTAACGTATTCTACTTATCTACAAATGCCATGGGTAGTAACACTACCGCTATCTGGAAAGCACATAGACAAGGAGCCTTATTTGGCAATCCATGTTTCACACAGATCCACCCCACTTGTATCCCAGTTACAGGTGATCATCAGTCTAAACTGACCCTGATGTCAGAGTCATTGAGAAATGATGGTCGTATTTGGGTGCCTAAAAAACAGAATGAAGACAGAAGACCAGGTGAAATTCCTGAAGAAGAAAGAGATTATTACTTAGAAAGAAGATATCCTGCCTTTGGTAATCTGGTACCGCGTGACGTAGCCTCTCGCGCAGCGAAAGAGCGTTGTGACGCCGGTTATGGTGTAGGTACCTCTAAGCAGGCCGTATACCTTGATTATGCCGATGCTATTAAGCGTTATGGACAAATTGAGGCCAACAAACGCAACTTGTCAAATGCTGATGAGAATACTATTATTACTTTAGGTAAAGAAGTAGTAAAAGAGAAGTATGGTAACCTGTTTGATATGTACGAGAAGATCACAGGTGAGAATCCATACGAAGTTCCTATGCGTATTTATCCTGCGGTACACTATACCATGGGTGGATTATGGGTAGACTATGAACTGATGACCACTGTCCCTGGTTTGTATGCCTTAGGTGAGTGTAACTTCTCTGACCACGGTGCCAACCGTTTAGGTGCGTCTGCTTTGATGCAAGGTTTGGCGGATGGCTACTTTGTGATTCCTTACACTATTGGTAATTATCTAGCCGACGAGATCCGGGTAAAAGCGATCCCAACCAATCATCCGGCGTTTGAAGAAGCAGAAAAAAGTGTAAGTGAACGCATAGAGCGCTTAATGAATATCAAGGGTAAGCAGAGCGTAGAAAGTATGCACAAGCGCTTGGGTAAGATCATGTGGGATAAGTGTGGTATGGCACGTAATGCACAAGGCTTACAGGAAGCTATCCAGGAGATTCAACAATTGAAGAAAGAGTTCTGGAGCGATATCCGCATCCCTGGTAAGATAAATGAATTCAACCCTGAGTTGGATAAAGCCGGTCGTGTAGCTGACTTTATTGAACTAGGAGAGTTGATGTGTAAAGATGCCTTGCATAGAAATGAAAGCTGTGGCGGCCACTTCCGTGAGGAGCATCAAACAGAAGAAGGTGAAGCTTTACGTCATGATGATGAATACATGTATGTAGCCGCTTGGCAAATGATCAATGATCATGAATGGCAGCTGCATAAAGAACCACTGAATTACGACGTGGTGAAGCCAAGTCAAAGAAGTTATAAATAAAGCCCCTGTTCTGCCTTAGGCGGAGAACTTAGGAGTGGCAATATTTATTTTTAAAATCAGTTCTTTACATTATGGTTTTTATCAATAATTGATTCAAGAGTTTAAGTTATTTATTGATTTGCAATTAATAATTCTAATATCATTTAAACAAGTTTAAATCTATGTTCCCCCTTCGGGGGACAGGGGGCCTTTATATGGAACATTATACAATGAATCTTACTTTAAAGGTTTGGCGTCAGGAAAACAGCCAAAGCAAAGGGAACTTTGAGACCTACGAAGTAAAAGATATCTCTTCTGAAATGTCTTTCCTTGAAATGTTTGACGTTCTTAATGAGCGTTTGGTTGTAGAAGGGAAAGAGCCAATAGCTTTTGATCATGACTGCCGTGAAGGTATTTGCGGTATGTGTTCTATGCATATCAATGGCCGCCCACATGGTCCTTGGCATGCTACCACCACTTGCCAGCTCCATATGCGTGCCTTTAAAAATGGTGATACTATTGTGGTTGAGCCTTGGAGAGCGAATGGTTTTCCAATCATTAAAGATCTGGTTACAGACCGTACCGCATTTGATCGCATCGTTCAGGCGGGTGGTTTTATTTCCGTAAATACAGGTAATGCTGTAGATGGTAATGCGCTGCCTATTGAAAAAGATAAGGCTGATGCATCATTTGCTGCCGCTTCTTGTATTGGTTGCGGTGCTTGTGTAGCCGCTTGTAAAAATGCGTCAGCTTCTCTGTTTACAGCTGCTAAAATTGCCCATTTAGGCTTATTGCCACAGGGTGAGCCTGAGCGTAAAAATCGCGTATTGAGCATGGTGGCACAGATGGATAAAGAGGGCTTTGGCTCTTGTACATTTACAGGTGCTTGCGAGGCTGTTTGTCCTAAGGAGATTTCTATTACAAATATCTCCCGTATGCATAAGGATTACCTTTTCGCAGGTTTATCAGCTGAGAAATAATGTAAAACGTTATCTATTATACGAAAAAGCCCCATTTTGGGGCTTTTTTTATGGCTTTAAGCCAACCTTCTTTAACAATTCGGAGTATATTTAAAAGTATAAAAAGAAGCATCTTTACCACCTTTGTAAAACTCCGTCCTTGAGCCTTTTTTACCGCATACTAACTTGCTTATTGACCATGCTGTGTGCGGATTCGGCAATGGCTCAAATGCCGGTACAAAAGGTCGGTTCTAACCTTCGGATAAAAACAATTGCAACTACTCAAGACAGTATCCTTTTGGATACTGTGAGTATTGTACCGGCCACACTCTATATCCATGAAGTGCCCGATTCTAACTATCGGGTTGACCTAGTACGCTCCATCTTATTTTGGAAGAATAAACCTTCACAGGATAGTGTAATAGTTACCTACCGAGCATTTCCCTATAAGTTCAACGCAGTAGTACAACGCCTTAATTATGACAGTATTGCGAAGTATACATACATAGCCCCGTTTGTTTTTGATGCCGGCAATAGCAACGAACAACGAGGCCTGTTCAATTTTGGCAAGCTAGATTATAATGGTTCCTTCGGACGAGGCATTTCCTTTGGAAACAACCAGGATGCTGTAGTTACTTCAAATTTTCAGTTGCAGTTAAATGGTATGTTGGGTGATAGTATAGAACTTGCTGCTGCCATTACCGATAACAACCTACCTATACAACCTGATGGTACTACCCAGCAACTTAATGAGTTTGACCAGATCTTCCTCCAGTTCAAGAAGAAGAACTGGCAGCTTAATTTGGGGGATATCGATATCCGGCAAAATGGCTTGTATTTCCTCAACTTCTACAAACGCTTGGAGGGGGTAGCCTTCCAAACGCAGAATACTATCTCTCCAACGGTAAAGACATCTACCCTGGTTAGTGGATCCATTGCTAAAGGAAAATTTAACAGGAATAGCTTTCAGGGTTTAGAAGGAAACCAAGGGCCTTACCGACTAACCGGAGCCAATAATGAGTTTTTCTTTATCGTTTTGCCCAATACCGAGCGGGTGTTTATCGATGGTGAACTGCTACAACGGGGTGAAGATCAGGATTATGTAATTAATTACAATACGGCAGAAGTGACGTTTACACCCCGTCGTATGATCACCAAAGACTCTAGGATACAGATAGAATTTGAGTATGCAGATAGAAGCTATTTAAATTCTAACCTTTATGCTTTTCAAACAGTGGATATAGGTAAGAAGCTTAAGGTCAAAGTAGGAGCCTTTCAAAATAGTGATGCCAGAAACTCTCAGATCAACCAAACGTTGAATGATAACCAAAAGCGGTTCCTTTTTGAAATAGGAGACAGTACCAACCTCGCTTTTTATCCGTCTATTAGTCTGGATACGTTTGCCAAGGATAAGATACTATACGAAAGGGTGTTCTATAATAACGGAGCGGACTCTTTTTACCGGTACTCAACCGATTCGGTAGTGGCTCGCTATTCACTGGCTTTTACAGAGGTGGGGCAGGGGCTCGGCGATTATATCCCTGATGCCAATGCTAAAGCAAATGGAAAGGTATTCGTCTTTGTTGAGCCTTTAAATGGAAGTAAGCAAGGTCGGTTTGCGCCGGTAATGAAACTAGTCGCACCAAAGAAACAGCAATTAGTAAGTGTGGCTACCGATTACCAGATTGATAAAAATAATATCATTAAAACCGAGTTGGCATTAAGTAATTACGATGCTAATACGTTTTCCTCAAAAGAAAATGGGGATGATAGAGGTATGGCCGCCCGTGTACAATACTCCAATACGTTAAAGTTGAATCCAAGCAAGGGACTGGAGTTGACTTCTAATATTGATTATGAACATGTGCAACAAAAGTTCCGCCCTTTAGAACGACTTCGATATGTGGAGTTTAGTCGCGAATGGGGCTTGCCACAGTCAGTAGCGCCAGTAGATGAAAATATATTTCGTTTAAGTAGTGGAATAAAAGATAAAAAGGGACTTTCTGCTACGTACCAATTTATGTCGTATCAGAGAAGTGATGATTATAAGGGGATTCAAAATACGGTGCAACAAGCCTTAAATAAAGGGGGGTGGACAATGAATAACCAACTGGCCCTTACCAATTTTTCTAATACGTTACAGAAAGGCTATTTTCTGCGGCCAGTGGTAGATATCAGCCGGGAATTGAAACAGTTAGCTGCTATGCGGTTAGGTTTCCGGTATACATTAGAACAGAATAAAGTAGAAAATAAGGAAACGAAAGAGATAGAGGCGAATAGCTTTTCCTTTGATACTTATACAGCTTATCTGAAGTCAGATGAGTCTAAGAAAAACCGGTATGGTATAACGTTTTATACCCGAGCCGACCAATACCCTTATGAAAAAGCATTAGTAAAAGGTGATAGAAGTTATAATATAAATCTTCAGGCGGAACTGTTAAAGAGTGAAAAGCATCAATTTGTATTTAATACCACATTTCGGAGGTTAGATGTTTCCAATTCAGTGGTATCAAAAGAAAAAGAAGACCGAACTATTCTAGGACGGGCAGAATACATGATCAATGAGTGGAAAGGCTTTATAACAGGTAATGTTTTGTACGATTTAGGAACAGGTCAAGAGCAGAAAAGAGATTTTGCTTATTTGGAAGTGCTGGCAGGTCAAGGGCAATATACCTGGATAGATTATGATAGCAATGGTGTACAAACAGTGGATGAATTTGAAATAGCCGCTTTCCAGGACCAGGCTAAGTTTGTGCGTGTATTTGTCCCCACCAATGAGTTTTTAAAAGCAGCCTACACTACATTAAACTATAGCTTCATTTTAAACCCAAAGCAGTTATTTAGTGACGAAGCGAAGAAGGGATTTGGCAAACTCCTTTCAAGGTTTAACCTGCAAACATCAATGCAGAAAACAAAGCGATCTATAGCTCAAGGTGATTTTGAATTCAATCCATTTAAGGCTGATATTCAGGACACTGCCTTATTAACACTTAATACATCGTTCAACAATACCTTATCCTTCAATCGTTTTTCCAGCAAGTGGGGGATAGATGTAAGCAACCTGCAAAACAGCGGTAAGTCGTTGCTGACGTATGGATATGAAAGCCGTAAGGTAAATGATTGGCTAGTAAAACTTAGATGGGCGTTAAGTTCTTCTTTAAACCTAAACGTAGTTACCAAGAAAGGCTTGAACGCCTTGTATACACCTAATTTCGATAACCGCAATTATGAGTTGGAGATTGCCAGCGTGGAGCCGCAGCTCACTTTCATGAATAGGACAGTTTTCCGGTTGCAAGGCAGTTATAAGATAGATCAGAAGAAGAATGCTGACCAATATGGGGGCGAACAATCCCTTTCCAATGCCATTAATCTGGAGACCAAATACAATGTGCTACAGAATAGCTCTATCATTGGTCGTTTTACGTATAACAATATTTCATTTAAGTCCAAGGATAATAAAGCCAATACAACAGTAAGTTATATTATGCTGGATGGCTTGATGCCTGGAAGTAACTACCTCTGGTCACTTGACTTCACAAAACGTCTATTTAATAACGTTGAACTGAACCTCCAATATGAAGGACGTAAACCGGGCGAAACACATACCATCCACGTAGGCAGAGCGGCGGTAAGGGCCTTATTCTAGCCCCCCAGCACGCCCCCGGCCCCTAAAGGGGAATTCCCGCGCTGCAAAAGCCGAGCAGAATATTGAACAAGGAACAAGGAATGACGAATTAAGAAGGAATGTTCAATAAACAATAAAGAAGAAAACAGAAAAGCACTCCATTTTGGGAGTGCTTTTCTGTTTTTTATGATCAACTTTCTTTTTCCTCTTTTCTTTCTTTGTGACCACCCATTCTCTCAGTGTCCCTCCCTGCCGCTGTGCCTCTGTGGTTCAGGCAGTGCGGGAACTCCCCTTTAGGGGCCGGGGGACAGACCTACACATTAAATCTAAAGTGCATAATATCGCCATCCTTAACAAGGTACTCTTTTCCCTCAATTCTTAGCTTGCCCACTTCACGGCAAGCTGCTTCTGAACCATATTGAACGAAATCATTATAGGCAATTACTTCAGCCTTGATGAATCCCTTTTCAAAGTCGGTATGAATCACTGAGGCTGCCTGTGGTGCTTTCCAACCTTCATGGATAGTCCAGGCACGCACTTCTTGTACTCCAGCTGTGAAATAAGTTTGAAGCGTTAATAACTTATAAGTTGATCTGATCAAACGGTTTAAGGCAGGTTCTTTCATACCATACTCCTCCATGAACAATTGCTGATCGTCTGGATTTTCCATTTCAGCAATTTGAGCTTCAATAGAGTTGTTCATGATGATCACTTCTGCCTGCTCATTCTTAACAGACTCTTTCAGCATTTCAGAGAATTTGTTTCCTGTATGCATTGAAGCCTCGTCTACGTTTGCTACATAAAGAACAGGCTTAATGGTTAGAAGAAACAAATCAGCAATGGCTGGCATTTCTTCTTTTGTTATTCCTAATTCACGAATACTCTTGCCTTGCTCTAAATGAGCTTTACAACGTTGTAAGATTTCTAACTCCACTTTAGCTTTCGGATCAGTTTTAGCCATCTTTTCGGTACGGCTCATTTTCTTTTCCACGCTTTCTAGATCTTTCAATTGCAGCTCTGTATCAATGATTTCTTTATCACTTACAGGATTAATAGCGCCTTCATCACGAAGAATATTTTCATCCTCAAAACAGCGAATCACATGGATAATGGCATCTACTTCACGGATATTACCTAGGAATTTATTACCCAAGCCTTCGCCCTTGCTGGCGCCTCTAACCAGGCCAGCAATATCAACAATCTCAATTTGGGTAGGTACCACACGGTTAGGCTGTACCAGCTCTGCCAATTTTGCCAGGCGTTCATCAGGCACATCTACAAGGCCAACGTTTGGGTCAATAGTACAAAAGCGATAGTTGCTGGCTTGAGCTTTAGCGCTTTTGCTTACTGCATTAAATAAGGTTGATTTTCCAACGTTGGGCAAACCCACGATACCTGCTTGTAAGGCCATATTCTAAATTTATAGTTTGTAGTTAATTGTCTGTAAATGAGCAAAGTCGATATTTCGCCAAGTAAAAGATATCAGAACCATACTCATTTTTCGAGGCGCAAAGATAGGCAATCGGCTTTGGTAATTATTTTACAATTCAAGCCTTATCTTCAAAGCGGAATTGAAGACTTGTTAAAATTGCTCCGCTACGTAGCTTATTCGTGCAATGGGAAATGGTAAAAGGGAAAGAAATTCCTTTTCACGTTTCACGTCTCACGTTTGACGCTTAAAAATGCTCGCTTTATTACACAGTCCCATTAATCCGCAATCTCAAATTGAAAATCTAACATCTTATGGCGTTAAGCAGGATTTGGTCAGCCTTTATTATTATTGCCATTGTGGTTGCTGCTTTTAAGAGTTTTTCGGGTGATGAAAAGATCTATAACCGAATGGTAGTAGGAAAAGCTGATGAACCCTATGATTCTGTGCATTATGTTTTGATCGGTTCTCCTGAAAAAGCAGGTTTCGGCTCCCGGGAAAGTTTCAGTAAGTTTTTAGGAGGATATGGATACAATTTAAAAGACTCGGTCCAGCAGGCTACAGTTCTGGTAACAGATAATGAGAATGCTGATTCCGTTCAAATATTAAAGGCTGCCAACCCAAATCTATCAGTATATACCTACCGATCTGTTCAAAATAAGTTAGTTCGAAAGGCTGATGGTATTATTGAAACGTGTAAAAGCGCTGTAACCATTGCTATAGGATTAATAGGTATCATGGCCTTGTTTATGGGTTTTATGAGTATAGCTGAAAGGGCAGGAGGGGTGAGATTATTATCACGAATCATTGGACCATTCTTTTCTCGCATTTTCCCTGATATTCCCAAAGGCCACCCCTCCATGGGACATATGGTAATGAACTTTTCAGCCAACCTGTTAGGCTTGGATAATGCAGCCACTCCATTTGGTATCAAAGCTATGGAGAGCCTTCAGGAATTAAATCCTGATAAGTCCAGGGCATCTAATGCACAAATAATGTTCCTATGCTTACATGCTTCCGGATTAACACTAATTCCGGTAAGTATCATAGCAGCTCGTGCCGCATTGAAGGCGCAAAGTCCTACAGATATTTTCGTGCCTTGTATGATCGCTACGTTCGTGGCGACCATTGCAGCGATGTTTATTGTGTCGTTCAAGCAGAAGATCAATGTATTTCAACCTGTTATTTTAGCTTGGGTAGGAGGGCTTTCAGCCATTATTGCCATATTGGTCATTTATCTATCTAGGCTAAGCACGGAAGGCGTACAGTCTTTTTCTGGTGTGTTAAGTAATGGTTTAATCCTGTTGATCTTTTTATTGATCATCATTGGTGCCGTATATAAGAAGATCAATGTTTTTGACGCCTTTATTGATGGCGCCAAAGGCGGCTTTGAAACCTCTGTGCGCATTATACCTTACTTGGTAGGTATGCTGGTGGCTATTAGTATGCTGCGTACAAGTGGAACTTTTGATGTGATCATTAACGGTATGAAAGCACTTTTTGGCGCCCTAGGCACGGATACCCGTTTTGTAGACGGCTTGCCTACAGCCTTAATAAAACCGCTCAGTGGCAGTGGCGCTCGCGGCATGATGATCGATACCATGAAAACCTTTGGTCCTGATTCATTTGCGGGTCGACTGGCTTGTGTGCTGCAAGGATCTTCAGATACCACTTTCTATGTTATTGCCGTTTATTTCGGTGCTGTAGCTGTAAAAGATACGCGGTACTCAGTAGGAGCCATGTTATTGGCGGATCTGGTTGGGATCATCACCAGTATTATTCTCGCGTATATGTTTTTCGGAAGTGTTTAATAAATATGTGATTAAAAAGAAAAGCCCCAGATTAATCTGGGGCTTTTCTTTTTAAGTTTATTGTATTATTTGCTCTTTATAAATTAGTTGACCACTCTTATCCATTCCTTGAATAACAAGTTTTGCTTTTGTTCCGGTGCTGTTATTATAAAAAAGGAAACGATACTTTCCATCTTTTGCTGGAATTAGATTAGCGTTCCAGTATAATGTAAATCGGTTGTCCGTTTCTTGAAGAGAAGGATTAAATGTATATTCTGGTTGATAAAACTCTTTACTTATTGAATAGCCAAGCAGTTTTTGTTTAGTATATTTTTTATCATAAATAGCACCACTAGCACCTACATCTTGCTTTGTATAAATAGCAATGGCACCTTGTGAAGCGCCAAGGGCAGTAGCTTCAGCTTTTAATACTTTTATCAGTGCTATGTCGTCAACAGTCAACGTATTAATTACATCTTTAGAAACGTTTACTTCATTTAAAAAGTAAGCAACTCCACCTGTTTCCATCAACACTGTTTGGCTTATTTCACCATCAGAACTTTCCCCCAAGTTTTGAGAAGATGCTGTACCTCCAAGACCAGAATATCTACTAAATGTTACAGTAGGGTCAAATGGGTTGCCTTCAACGTTAACTCCAGGAACAGCAGCTTGTATCATTTGCCAGATGGTGCGGTAATTTTTGAAATCAGAAGGGTTTATGCCTTTACCCATTAAGAATGGCCCCCCAGCATAAGCAGCATTTAAAGAGTCTGTTGGCGTTATCCTTTTAGCTTTCACAACAACTGTTTCTAAAGTTTTAGAGCGAATCGACTCACCAAATGCATTTAACTGATTGTTTAAATAATTAGCCAATGCCGTTTGCTGGTTTGTTTTAAACGTATCTAGGTTAATAGTGGGTGTATATAACGATGAATTAAGACTATCAATGTAATTGGGGGAAAGTTTTACATCAACTATGTATTTCTCTTTCTTATTATTAGTACCCATATAAGCAACAACTGCTCTTTTGGCGTAATTGATATCATTTAATAGAAACTCACCTTTATCTGTAACAGTAGCTTCAGCAAGAATCGAGGTCGAGTCAACTCCCTTAATAATAAATGAAACCTTTCCGTCAGTAACCTTCTCTTTGCTGTCGCTTTTGTAAACTGTTCCCTTAAAAGAAATAGCTGACTCTACCGGGTACTTCAGCGCGGCGAATTCTTTGTGCTGAATCTTATTCCATTCAAATCGTCTCCATCCTTGCGTCATTAAAAGAAGATCGAGTGCATGTAGTGTGGCAGCGCTTTTGTCTTTGAAATAAAAGCCTGGGTTATGTATATAACCCTTAAGATCAGAGGTGACTAAAAATGCAGATGCAATATTTTCACTAAAGCGAGCCATACTATCACCAGGCATATAGCTAGTTATCTGGCAAGAAAAGGAAGAATACTCAACACTATCAATGCTAAAGCTTATCTGGTTTTTTGCTTTTGTTGTCAAGTCCTTGTGATCAATTGTTATTGATGGCTGAATGAAACTATAATTTTCAATAAAAGTGATTCTCTCGCTGATGGGCAAGTTGTTTTTGTCAAATAAGGTAATGTGAAGAATTCCTGGAGGTAGATTCTTTTTATTAATAGTAAAAGCTGTTTCGCCTTTGTCCAAATCAAGTTCTTTTGAAAAGACCACACTATGATTAAATGTGGCTATGACTTTGATGTTATTGAATTTGTATTTGCCCTTTTCTGCCCTGTTTAATAATACAAAAAGGCGATTGGGGTTAGTATTTTCTACTCTTAGTGCAATTCCTTCTCCTTTTGCTTTAGGTAGTGGATATGTTATGTTATTTTTTGGATCAGTTGGGGAAGGAATATTGGCTGTATATTCATTACCTTCTTCAGCTGAAAATTCTGCAGTACCCATACCATCGTGTTCAGTAAGGAGTTCTACCACTTTCTTGCCGTTTTTATCTGTAATAAACCCTTTGGTGTTATAAGGGAAACCGTTCTTATCTGTTGCTTTAAATGCAATGCGATTACTTACACCCGCAATTAGATCGCCCCCCTCGGGGAAGAAATGCAAGCTTACCGATGGTTTACCTGGCTTTTTTGCGCTGGTTTTTGTAGCATAATCCTGTCCATATATAAACACATTCTTTCTGAAAATATATTCCGGGAAGTTAAGCATCCATAACGTATATGCATTGATGGAATAGGTGCCAGTAAGTATAGATTCTGGTACGTCAAAGTCTGCACCTGTACTACTGAGCTTATCTAATTGATACATTTTCTTTAAGGCTACTTGGCCGTTTGCATCAACGAGGTCAACATATAAAATTTTGCTTAAGAAGCTGGGTACTCCATCAAGAGCGCACCAAGCCTTCATCCAGATGGTTTCACCTGAGATGTATACATCTTTGTCCGTTTGAACAAACACTTTTTCCTGTGGATATTGCTCTTTAAATGTATTTAAAGCTGAATCGGGTGCTAAGGTTTGTGTTTGGGCTTTACTTACCAGAGCTGTTAGTATAAGTAAACAGATAGTTAATGGGTATCTCATAATTGAGAAGAGTTGGTTATAAAGTTTTGAATGTACAAAAAAGAATATGCTTGCCTTACTTTAGCAAGGTGATTAAAGATTAAAAAAAGATTAAAAATAAAAGCCTGTCAAACATCTATTTATAAAGTTTATTAATAGACGTTTAACAGGCTTTCTTAAAATAGTGGACCTAACTATTTATTATAGACGAAGGAAACTTTTACACTTCGAATATCAGTTGTTACTGGTCCAATGTAACCTCTTGCATATACTGTAAATACGCGTTGATTTGCAACAGAGCTAGTACTGGTATATGAACTTCCCAATGTTGTTGTACCACCTGCTGTTCTTACTGACCAAGCTTGTGATGTATTTGCTGGTAATAAGAAAGGAGCTGTTGCTTGTTTGTAAGCAACATTGGAAGCCACCTTGTCCGTTCCAAAATATAGATCTACTGCTGTAGAATTCGGAATTAAGTTAACAAAGGTAAATTGAGTATATCCCGAGTCTGGTTTGTTGGCGGCATCTTTTGTTAACACAGTTTGTGTGTTAGCTGCTGTATCCGTGAAGTGAAGTGTTTGATATTCATTTGCTGTTAAATCAGCCTGAGTTGTAAATAGCAGAACCGAATCTTCCGTTGAACCAGTTTTAGGAATGCCTAAGCTAATGGTATTGTTGCCAGCATTTACAGCAAGATAGTCAGCATATGAATTACCACCAGTGTTAAGGCCTCCTCCTGGGTATGGTGTCGAGTAGGTTACAAGACTACTCACTTTTTCTCCATTGATTTTAATCTGTACACCAGGGTTCTTGATATAAGGACAAGAATAGTTTATTTTCAATAAGGCTTTGCCATCCGTATACTCGTAAGGAGAAACGGTTAAAACGTTTTTCTCGCAGGACCATAGCATAACGCTGGTACATAGGAGAAGTATGAGGGAAATATTTAGTTTTTTCATTTTTCTATTTTATTAGTCAGAGTACTAAAGACTTTGATTTGATCTTTTTAATTATTAGGGCTCACTAAACCACATTTTTTTAGTATGGTAGTTCATTTGTAAAACTCCAATTCTTTCTAGTTCAGCTCTGTTGTATGTATATTCAGATGTAAAGTGCGGTCTTACTCTTTGAACAGGTAAACTATTGTTATTGGTGTATAGCGGTGTGGGTAATGAAAATGTATAATACACTTGTTGATTAGTTGCGGGGTCAGGTGCTGTATAATTGTATCGTCTCATATCTACCCATGTTTCAAAGAATCCCCATCCCCATAAGGCTATATACTTTTGTAGCATAATATCAGTTAATGTTAACCCATCTGCTGATTTCTTAACATTAGCGCCGGCCAAATAACTGCTTCTAGATGCGGCTGGGATCGGAGTGGCTCCATAAATATTAGAAGCACCTCTGATGCTGCTGTAAACTCTGTTTATAAAATCAAAATGGCCATTTATACCATTAATATAAGCAGTATAAGCTACGCCGCTTTTATTGGATCTTAATGCTGCTTCAGCTTTTATAAACTGTATTTCCGCATAAGTCATAACCGGGAATGGTGCTTTATTTTGGAACAAATATTTTCCAGTATTGTTATTGAAAACCCCCGGGCTGACATTCGTGTATGTACTATCACCCCATGCAACAGCTACTTTTTTTCTAGCATTATTATAGTTGGTTAAATTCGTTCCTGAGGTAGGAGGCGCGCCATTCACATAATAACTCGTTGGTGCATTTAATGCATAATAAGGGTCTCCCTGGCCAGGATCAACACCTCTATAACCGCCATTACCATTTGTTGTATCATTAGAGGCAGATAACATGTAGGCCATGCGCGGGTCTCTGTTTGCTTTTATGTTGCTGCCAGCCAAAGCGGTACCATCTAATAAGCGAACGATAAAGTTACTTTGACGTAAGGTTCCCATATTATCGCGGAATGTGCCAAAATAATTTGAGTTGTTATTGACAGTAGCATCAAATGGTACTACAAAGTCATCACTTACGGAGGCCATCGCCTTATCACAATACTCAATTACTTTATTGGCATCGTAAGTAGCTTTATTTGTTAAATGATGTGCATTTCTAGCTAGGATACCATAGACAAACTTGGTCCATTTATTGACATCACCATTATAAACAAAATCACCTTTTGCCAATGTATTGGATTCTGGACTGGCAGCTGCTTTGCTAAGGTATTCAAGTGCTGCCTTGCAAAGTGAATCTACGCCTTTGTATACTTCTTCTTGAGTATCGTAATGAAAGGCAAAAGTGCCAGGCTTAAACGCGTCATGAAAAGGTATATCTCCATTGTAATCGGTGGTATGTTGAAAAGACCATGCTTTTAGCGCTAATGCTGCACCTACATAATCATTCTGGCCTTTCTTGATACCATTGTCAACTATATAATTCAAATTATTACCCATTGCCTGATACGTCATAGTCCATGTAGCGGCCATTGTTCCACCTGAAAAAGTGTAACCCTGTAAATCATATACATTGGCATTAGCACTAGAGCCGGTCAACCAATTCTGAACATATTTTGATACATATAAGCCTCCGTCTGATTGCAAGCCCGTAGGCATGGCGGCAAGTGTCTGTGGTAAAACAGAACTATTGCTAGGCTCTTGTGTTGTATCTGGGTCTGAATTTATATCAAGAAACTTTTTACAACTGGTAATGCTCGTGAGCATACCAGCAGCGATTGCTATATATAAGAGTTTGTTTTTCATCATTGTTTGTTTTCTTATTTAGAAAGTAAATTTGGCTCCGAAGTTTATTGTGCGTGGCGTTGGAATAGCACCATAGTCGATACCTGCACCGCCATATCCTTTTGCATTGGATGAGTTAAGCACATTCACATTTGGATCCATACCTGAATAGTTAGTTATTAGGAAAACATCTGTTGCAGTAGCATAGATTGATGCAGACTGGAATACCTTCTGGCGTTTCAATAACTTGTTAGGTAGCTGATAACCCAGCGTGATATCACGCATTCTAATCCAGTTAACATTCTCTATATAATCGGCTTCTGCAAAAGAACCATTGTAATAATTGTTTCTGAAGTAGGGATTAATTGCAATAGTGTTTACTGATGGATGATCTGTATTTTCAAAGCCATCTTTTAATATACCAGTTATAACACGTGGCTGTTCTCTATCCAGCGTTCTTAAACTTGTTCCATTGATAGTCATCATCATTTCATTAGCATTGAACACATCGCCTCCTTTTCTGATGTCTAGGTTAAAAGACAAAGAGAAGTCGCCATAAGTGAAGCTGTTAATAATTCCTACTTTAAAATCAGGTTGTCTATCTCCAAGTGGAACATAGTCAGTTAATGATTGAAGTGGCAAACCTGTTGTTGGAGAAATAAGTAAGTCTCCTTTGTTATTTTTTTCAAAAGTGAAACCTGCAAGCGTACCTAGAGACTGGCCTACACCAACTTGAGAACGTACACTACCAAAAACCCACGTATCGGAATCATAGTAGAATGGAAGATCACCTGGCAGTTTCTCAATAACACTTTTTGCTTTGTCAAAGTTTACAGTGATATCCCAAGAAGCCTTTTTCGTTCTTATTGGGTTACCTGTCAATTGAACTTCCCATCCTTTTGCAGAAAGTTCACCTCCATTAACCCAACGTAGGATAGCTCCAGTTGCATAGCTTATACGGTTTGGGATAATATTGTCTTTCACTCTATTATCGAAATAAGCTACATCCAGACCAATTCTGTTATTAAGGAATTTGAACTCACCACCAAACTCCTTATTTTTCGAAAACTCTGGCCTTAGATTAGGGTTACCTGCCGTTACGCCTAATGCAAATCCACCTCCAGTAGAGGCAACACTACCAAATGAGTTATCAATAATATATGGATAAATGGGGCCTTTACCGGTTGAAGCATACGATGCTCTCAATTTGGCATAGCTTAACCAGTTCTTAGTAGCTTTCATAAAGCCTAAATCAGATAAAATAAAGCTACCAGAGATTGATCCATAGTTAAAGAAAGGTTGCTTATCATAGAACTTAGAAGTTAATGTAGATACACCTTCTCTTGTACCTGTAGCTGAAATATACACTAAGTTGTTAAAGCCAAAAGTGTAACCGCCATAAAGACGAGACTTTCTTACCTTGTACTGACTTAGACTCGCCGTTCTAGAAGTGGGGTCTGTATTATTAATGGAAACGAAGTCAGCTTCATAGAACTTTTCACCACGTTGTGCATTGAATACTGAATTGTTTTCCTCTATAAAGCTTCCTAGATAAAAGTCGTTACTAAACTTCTTGTTGATTGTTTTGCTATAGTTTAAACGTGCTGTTCCGTTTAAGGAGTTAAATACCTGTTCATATGTTGACATATAACCTCCAAGAGAATAGGCTTCTCTGGAATAGGGATGGTAAACCAGCGTTCCAAGTGTTGCAAAGTGATTGACACCAACGATACCTGTTGCTGTTAATCCTTTTGTGATTGTTCCCGTCACGTTAACATTACCCGTTAAGTTGTTGTTCTTATCATTAGACTTATTCTTATTAACATCCCAGAATGGATTGTTTAACTCTAATGATGGAGCTACATTACGGATAATTTTTCTTGTTCCATCAGCATTCATATAATCCCGTGCATCAACATCTGTTGGATAGGTCATCAGGTTGGTATAAAAACTTCCTGCGCCCTTTGAGGCTTTATCATTATCTGAAGTTGTATAAGCCCAGGTAGTATTTAATTTAATATTCTTGCTTAGCTGTGCAAAAGAAGAAAACCTGAAGTTAAAGCGGGTTAAATTAGTGTTTGGCACTACACCACCATAATCAGAATACCCGGCAGAAAAGCGATAATTCAAGTCATTTGAACCTGCTTCCAATGAAAAGTTATGTGTTTGGCTAAAAGCAGTTTGGAAGAAGTTTTTAATGTTATCGTAGAATTGTGTGCCTTCATCGTATTTGGGGCCAAAATAGGAATACCCGTATGTGCCATAAGCAGCTGGATCATAGGCTCCGTTAGTACCTCTGGAATAAACTTGTTGCACTTTAGGGAATCGATAAACTTCAGAATAAGAAAACGAGTTGCTATAAGTAATCTTTGCTTTACCACTACGTCCCTTTTTAGTTGTGATAACAATTGCACCGCTGGCACCATCCGACCCGTATAAAGCTGTGGCTTCAGGTCCTTTTAAAATGGTAACGCTTTCAATATCATCTGGGTTAATGTCTGCAATTCGGTTAGTATAGTCACTATTTCTATTGGCTAAAGCTAGATTTCCGGTACCTGATAATGCGGTGCTGGATGCGCCAGGAATATCATTCTGATCTACCGATCCATTGCTTTGCGGCATACCATCAACTACAAATAGTGGCTGGTTGTTACCACCAATAGAAGTACCAGCTCTAAGCATGATTTGCGTACTTGCACCTGGTAATCCGGAAGTTGAAGTAACTGTTAAACCTGGAACACGTCCAGCTAATGAATTCAAAAAGTTATCTCTTTTTGTTTGAGCAATATCTTCACCTTTAACAGAAGTAACTTGGTAAGAAAGCTCTCTTTTATTCTTCTTCTGTCCATAGCCGGTTACTACTACATTTTGCAGTTCGTTTTCAGAAGATACAAGTCGAATATTGATCATCTGGTTATCCTGTACCACTACTGATTTTGTAACAAATCCTACAAACGTGAATGTAAGAGTCTGTCCTTTTTCGGCTTGAATGGAATAATAGCCTGCTGAATTTGTTTGTGTTCTTTTACTAAGCGAGGTGTTCGTTACTGTGACACCAAGTAGGGGAGTGTTGTCATCATCCGATATCACCGTACCGGAAATTTGTTGTTGCTGGGCAAAGCCTGAGGATGCCACAAATAGGCATAAGGCTGCCATAAGCAGTCGGTTTAATACATCCATAAACAGTAAATAATTTAAGGGTTAAATTTATGTAAAAAAAACTACAGATGAGCTTAAGGGTTATGGTAAGAGACTGATTTATACGCTATTTATACATTTGAAACTTTTGTTTTATAAAGGTTTACACTTAAGAGTGGGGGGTAAGAGTTAAGTTTGATTGATAAGGCCCAAAACAATTTTTTTATTAAAACAGTAGGGAGAGAATAGATTTTGCATCTTAAAGAAGCATCTATTTACCAACAGATTTTATTGTAATATTTGTATCTATTACTTACTTACATGGTTTTACATACATTAGGCAACTTTGCAATGACTGGAATCCCAGTGCTCTTGAATTGACTTTTTATATACCAAATCAAATTTCTGCTAGCGTTAATCAGATCTGAATTAACTATTCGGGTTCACGAATAGCGGTTAAGCATTCCCCAAAAAAGGCTAGTGAAATATAGTTAGAGTAGATTTTGTAAATATTCCAAAGGAATCCCGACTAACAAACATTTCCGATGCTTAGCTACAATTATTAAAGTCGTATTTAATTTTTAGATACATAAAAAAAGAGACCGCCTAATAGTAGGCGGTCTCTTAATAATAGCTTTATAATAGATAGGTAAGTTCCTACCAGCCTGTTGTCTGAGTAAGATTAAAGCCTTTCTCTTTATATTGAACAATCTGAGATTGACCAACTGGAGACAGATAAACGCGATCAGTAAAGGCATTTCTGTTTGCAGCGCTTTCAACCATCCAGAAGCCAACCATTGCACTGGCATTTGTTCCATCCCAAGTTACAATAGTACCGTCATCTTTCTTAACTCTGATTTTTCCTTTGTTTGCAGTTGTTAGGTAGCTAGGAATCTCTGCTTGTACATTTACCCAAGGACCAAGAAGATAATCAGGGTTTGAGCTAAAGTTCATGTAGCTAAGCTTTTTCCATCTCTTAAGGTCCAATAAGCGGGTGTGTTCAAATACAAATTCCATTCTTCTTTCACGACGGATTTCCCAAATCAATGCTGGTACATCGGCGTCACGTGCAGGATCGTTAGGTATTGCTGCTAATTGAAGAGGCGCTGTTTTTTGCACTCCTTTAGAAATAGCGTCACCATCCAGAGGACGGTTACGTATAGCATTAATGGATTTATTCAGGTCAGTCTGGCTTACGGCTGCACTACCAAAATATTGAGCTAGTACTGCTTTTGCTTCAATCCAGTTCAACACCACTTCTGCCAATCGAATAATTGGGGCATCGCTGGTATTGGTATTACTACCCCATGCTGGAGGATATGTTTTATTAATATAAGTGATAGCCTCTCTTGACGCAAACTTATAACCATATAAAAGGGTAGCTGATGCAGCAAGTGGTTTGTCAATAAACGAAGCTTCAAAACGAGGGTCTCTTGTTTTCACTAAATCAGCAATTGCAAAACTTTTGGCATTGGTAACAGTAGAGTTTTGCCAAACATTTCCATCATTCGCAATAAAGGATTTGATTAAAACCAAGTTAGGATCTACGCCAACAACCTCAGTGCCATTTGAATAGGAACCAATAGCGTGAGTTATATTCAAGGCAGCATCATATTTTCTGTAAAGTATAACTTCTGGATGCCCGGCTAAATCGTCGGACGAGAAGATAGATTTAAAATCTTTGCTGAAGTTATATTTATTGCTATTCATTACAATTTCAGATGCTTCTACAGCAAATTCAAGATATTTCTTTGCTCTTGCAGCATCTAAACCATGATAATGCTGAAATGTTCCTTCAAATAGCATAAAACGAGAAATAAAAGCAGCAGCAATATATTTATTCATATATTGAGTACCATCATTATCCCTCATGTTTGCAAGTGCATATTTAAAGTCATCATACACTTTATCCATCACTACGCCCCGGTTATCTCTGTCTTTGTATAAAGTTTGCAAATCAGAATAGTCAACTAATTTGTCAAAATAAGGAACATCGCCAAATACGCTTACTAAACGGGAGTATTCAAACCCTCTGAAAAATCTTCCAACAGCAGTCCAGTGTTTGTATGCTTCATCAGAAAGTTTTGGCTTTACTACATTATCCAAACGGTCCAATAAAATGTTTGATTTACGAACCCAAGCAAAGTTCCATGTAGGTCCGGCATAAGAAGACATCCACGCAGCTGTTTCTGAAGAGGAGCCTCTAGATGCAGGAATACTACTTTCAAAACTTGTTTGTGCATTTTTGCCAGTTAGATCATCGGAGAAAGTATATCCTCTAACAGGTGAGTAATCTACTCCAAATCCAGTATTGTAACCAGAAAAATAATACGGATAATATGAGTTTGCATACATGCGAACATCATCTTCATTTCTCCAATATTGATCATCAAGATAATTTGTAAGCGGCGGCCGGTCTAATACGTCTTTACCGCAAGACAGCAGCAATGTACAAGCTAATAAGCTATATAGATATTTTGAAAAGTTCATTATTCTTGTTTTTTAAAAATTTAATTGTGCACCAAATGAAACGCTCTTGAATGCGGGTACGCCAGTACCAGTGCGGCTAGAATTGTAATTCGATGTATTCCACATAGAATAGCCATTGATGCTTTCTGGATCAATCGGTAAATCTCCTAAATGATCCCAGGTTATAAAGTTTTCAAGGCCTACATATACTCTCAACGTATTCATTTTTACTTTGCTCATTACAGATTTAGGAAGTGTATAACCTACTGTAACATTTTTCAAGCGGAGATAGGCCATATTTAACAAATAACGGTCTTGCACCTGCATGTTGTTGGTTGAGTTGCTAGCAGCATTGTTATAAGCTGCAGGATAGAAGGCATTAGTGTTTTGAGGAGTCCAATAATTGCCAGCAATTGCTTCTGGCATGGCGCCATCGGCAGAATTATATCCTGGAATTGCAAGGAATCCATCTCCCCAAATTTGGCGACTTCCAACACCTTGGAAGAAGGCTCCGAAATCAAATCCTTTATAGTCTGCTCCTAATCTGAATCCATATTCGTAACGAGGAGTAGAGTTTCCAATTACCTCAAGGTCACCATGATTTGCTAAGGTTCCACTACCATTACTAATTTCACCATCACCATTCAAGTCTCTGAACTTAACATCACCAGGGCCAAAATAGAAGTTTGAGGAATTTTGTAAGAATGGTTGGTATACTGGTTTTTTACCATCAACACCTGGTTTCAATTTGTAGGCTTTCTTACCACCATTCAGAGCACTTTCAGCTGCAGTAAGTGTAACCAGAATAGGTTTACCATCTGCACCAAGTTCAAAATCCTCTAATTGGTATAATCTGTCAGTACGATAACCCCAGATTTCGCCTATAGTTTTACCAGTGTAATTGCTGGTAACTTGGGTCCCTGTACCATAATCTGTCAAGGTTGATTTGGCATCAGAGATGTTTCCTCTGAAATTGATGCCCAAGCCATTTTTAAATCTATGATTGAAGTTCATTGAAAACTCCCAACCTCTTGTTTGCAAAGACCCGAAATTTCCTAATGGGGCAGGGGCTCCAAAAGTAAATGGTATGCCTTCCAAAGGCATGATCATATTGTTGGTATTTCTTTCAAAAAGATCAAAAGTAAAGTTGATCTTATTGTTAAGAACTGCAACATCTACACCTAAGTTTTTGCTTTCAACATCTTGCCATTGAATATCGGAAAATACAGCAGATGGAGTACCAGTATAGGCTACTCTAGCTCCATTTGCTCCAATCCAAGTGGCAGCGCCGCCTGGTAAAGTTGAAATATATAACCCGTTTGGTACAGTTTGGTCACCAATTGTACCCCAAGATCCACGGAACTTAAGAGAGTTTACAACAGGTTTCATCCACTGCAAAAACTCTTCTTCACTAGCTACCCAACCTGCAGAGAAAGAAGGATACCATCTCCACCACAAAGAGGACATGAATTTGGATGAGCCATCATAACGTAAGTTTCCTTCAAGTAAGTACTTATTTCTAAACGCATAGTTTATACGTCCAAAATAGCCTAATTGAGATTCCCAGGTTTTGTCTCCAGCAATAGTTTGTGTTCCAGTACCGAAGTTAAATTGAGGATTCTCAATGTTTGATAAACCAGTTATTTGAGAAGATTGCCATTCAGTAGTGGCAGTAACACGGTTAACTCCTAGGATAAATTTAAATACATTGTCTTCATTTAAATTTAATCCATAAGTAGTGTAAGCGTTAATGGTATGACTGAAAAAGTTAGTAGCTGTTCGGGCAAAATGGTCTGGATTAGATCCTAAAGCAGTGTAAGCATCCAATGATAAGTCAAAAGCGCGAATAGCACCTGGAGTTGTACTGCTAACCACTTGACCTTCGTTGTTTACATATACAGGGTTCCCGCTTGCATCAACACGAGCTTTCGGTGCTACCCAAGAGTTTCTCGCGGTAAATCTTGTGCCCGGTCTGTTCCACATTTCTTCTTGGTTAGAAAAAGTATAATCGAAATCTACTTTCCAGTCGTTTGTGATTTTAACTGTTGAACCAAGATTTAAATTCGAATAATTCTGCAAAATGTTAGCTGTGTTTGCTGCAGCTACTTCACTATATGGGCTACGGATGGCATCTCCATTTTCATCATTGCCTAACGGATATAGGGAGCTCCATCTGTATAAATACAGCCAAGGGTCAGCAGTTGTTGAGTTTGTTGCATATGCATATTCTTTATTTCTTCTGGAATACAATGCACCACCACGAATAGTAAGATACTTGTTAAGCTCACTAGATAATTTCAATGAAGCGTTATAACGAGAGAATTTATCAACTTTTGCAGGCTTCAACATACCGCTTTGGTCTAATAAACCCAATCCCAAATTGTACGACGTTTTTCCTTGAGTAAGACCTACAGACAAATCATGTTGCTGAGTGGGTGCCCATTCTTTTACCATATAGTCGTAAGGGTCATAAGTACGAACCCCCATTTTCTGGTTGGTAGCTCCTTGAACATACCAATCTCTTCCAAACACAGTAGGATCGTTTGGACCGATGGTATTGCCATACTGCTCCTTCCATGCTACAGCTTTTTCATAGCTAGCACGGTCTACATAATAAAATGCACCAGTAGGGGTAAATGTGCCAATCCGTTCAGCAGCGTCTACAGTATATTTTAAGCCATTTACATCCGCCATTTTCAGATCTTTCCACACATTTTGATAAGAAAAGTTATTGGAGTAGTTGATTTGAGGCTTACCATTTCCAGAACCTTTTTTGGTAGTGATCAATATAACACCAAAGGAGGCTTTAGAACCGTAAATCGATGCGGACGCAGCATCTTTTAAAACTGTAATGGATTCAATATCATTAGGATTTACCACTTGAATACTTGGTATTTCTACGTTGTCAAGTAATATCAATGGTTTATTTCCTCCCTCTAATGATCCAATCTGCCCTCTTATTTTGATAATCGGGTCAGATCCAACTTCACCACTTGGAATGGTTACGCTTAAACCAGATGCAGCACCTTGAAGACCTCTACCCACATCTGCAATAGGTCTGCCTCCTAAAGTTTTCTTAACATCAACAGTTGAAACAGAACCAGTTACATTTCCTCTTTTCTGAGAAGCATAACCTACAACTACCACATCTTCAAGTGTATTGTTTTTTGAAGAGGATAAGATGATGCCGACGTTGTTCTCATCAGATACAGTGTAGTTTTGGTTTACAAATCCTACATAAGATAACACTAATACATGCCCCTTTTCAGCATTGATACTAAATGTACCATTTGCCGCTGTTTGAGTATTTTGTTTAGTGTTACGGTTGGTAACAGTTACTCCTTGCAAAGGAGTATTGTCAGTTTGCGAAAGAACAGTACCTGTGATTTGCCGGCTTTGTGCGAAACCGACAAACGTGACCAACAGGCACGCAGCTGCCATGAGCAGTCGTTTTAATACATCCATAAACAGAAAAAATTTTAAGGCATAAATGTAACGAAAATGTTAACAGATGAGCTTTGATAATAATCAGTTAAGCTTCTTTTCTAGCAAATTGTGCATAGAAAGAGAATAATTCGGAAAGTCTTGCCAGTAAAGGATTTGGAGGGAATTGACTATCTCAAATCGTGTTGGTGCTTTTTTTAGTAAACCGAACTAGTGTAAATTCTGATTGGCAGGTAGGTGTAAATTCTTAAAATATATAAGGAGGGTTGTGGAATAACTATTTTATTCAAACAACTCATATTTCGTTTTGGGACGACGACGCTCCAGCCACTGAAATTTTTCAAGGCGGGCCGATTCGGGACTTTTTTGAGAAATAGGTGTCAACGTACCCTTTATGGTGTTTCTCAAAACTACTTTGTGCAGTTCGCCTTTGTCAAAATAAACATCCATCAGTTCGCTGGTCGTTTGATTTACTCCGGTATAGGCGCTATCCTTATCCTGTATAAAATAAATGGATTCTGCATTGCCTTTTGCTCCAATGGTGTCTATGTTTCCTTCTTTAAACTGGCCATCCATGCGATTCGCCTTCACCTGGTTGTACACACCAATTTGGCTTTCGTTGACTACAAAGCTGTTTTCAAATACTTGAAAGCGGTCAGCCTTTTTGTTTTTAGTAAAAAGGTAAATGGTATCACCCGTTACCTGACTTTTCTTGGACCAAACTACCGGGTTGTCATAAAGTCGAAATGTAGAATCTTTGAACGAGTAAAATAGGCTATCGCTTACAGCCTGCACAGAATCAGAATAAATACGTACATTCCGAAAGGCTTCAAAGTAGCGGTTAGTGCTGTCGTTATTTAAACGGGGTGAATTTGTATTGGGCTTTTTACTATTTTTAGCTACTGGTGCGGCTTTCTTTTGAACTGTATCTGGTATTTTATATAAATCGGTAAGCTTGGCTGAGAAGAGCGTGTCGGCAGCCACATAAATAGAATCTTTCTCCTGACGTATTATCATCAAGGGCTTTTTAGTTGCCAGGTATGCACCAGTCTTTTTATTAGCAAATATTTCATTGGCTAGAATGTTCACACCCTGTGATGTATCGATCAATACACCATTTCCTCGGATTTGGATGATACCAGAACTATCATCATTGGCTATCTGGTCGCCAAGAACCACCATAGATTTATCCTGAATGCGGGTACGTTGTGAAAATTCAGCATGTCCGCTACGCAAGTCATAATAACCTTCACGCGTTTGAATGGTACGGCCGCTACTATCTTTCATAAACGTCTCCGTTATAAACCGAGCCATCTGCGTTTCGGTATTGTAAATCATGGAGTCTGTTTGAAGGTCGTAGGCAGGGTCTTTTAATTTTACGTTTTTCTTAAAATAGACATCTCTGATGTCTGCATAGTAGACGCCTTCTTCACTGGTCAATACCGACTTTTTGTTGACAACACGACCACCGTTCTTATAAGTCCCTACTTTAGTAGCAAGATCATATTCAAGTTCTTTAGTCGTTAATATACCATGCCCATCCGTTAGTTTAACATTACCAGTTAAATACGCTTTTCGTTCGTTTAGTAAATAGCGTAAGTAATTAGAGTAAACATGTGCAGTATCGCTATCATTGATATGTACATGACCGTAAGCTTCTAAAATTCTGGTATTGGTATTAACTACCAAGCTATCGCAATAGAAATAAGTTGTGCCTTGCCGAACTTTTACCTTGCCTGCCAGGATTTGCAGTTCAGACCCATCCGGAAGTTTTTTATAGGACTGGCGTTGGGTTGGTGGCAAAATATGTAATGGTTGCACGCTGTCTGCCGGTGCTGTTTGTGCATCAGCTGCAACTAGTGAAAGCAATGATACCAGTAATAAAATCAGTCTAATCTTCATTGGCCGCCTACAGGAATCGTATCCTTAATCGCTGGCGAAGTTAATGGCTGGGGGCTTGACTTGCTTCCAAAAACGGAAATATTAACGTAGCGTTTCGGGTGCAAACGCACATCATCTAGTAAAATTTCTAAACCTAGAGCTACCTTGTTCATTTGGTCATAAAGCTTTCGGTCATTAACCAATGCACCCAAGGTGCCGTTTGGATTATTAATATGTTCAATACTGGTGCGTAGTCCTGCTGCTGTGCCTTTTAATTCGGTGATAGTGCCTTCTAGTGCTGCTACGGTCTCCTGTATACGAGCGTTAGCCAAATTGGCCGTTGTTACTTCTACATTACGTATAGTGGAATTAATAGCATCATTATTTTTTGCCAGATTTGCAGATACCGCATTCATGTTGCTGAGTGTCTGTGCCAGCGCGCCGGTTTGTGCATTCAGTAATTGTTCCAGGTGTGCTGAAGAGATCGCAAGCCGAGCAATTAATGTTTGAATATTACTGTTGGTGGCGGGATCAAATATCGCAGACATACTTCCCAGAATAAGCTTGAATGAATCCAATGTCTCATTTACCCGGGTAATGGTAGGAGAGAGCTGGGTTTTTAAATCTGCCATCAGACCTGCTTCTAGGCGGGTAGATATAGTATCGCCTTCATTTAAATAGCTATTAGATGTGCCTTTCTCAATATTAATAAATGAAGAGCCTACAATGGCCCCATCAATAAATGCCACAGAATTACTAGGAATAACCACGTCACGGTTTAATCGAAAAGCAACGATAATCGAATTGACTTCTTTGTCTGATGGAATAAAATTGTAAACTGTTCCTATAGGTAATCCATTGATTTTTACCTGATTTGACTTTTCTAAGGAGCCAATATTCTTAAATACCGCGTAATAGGTAGGCTCGCGGTTAAACAGGTTTCTTCCTTTCAAAAAATTAAACCCTAATACCAATACTAGTATCGCTGCAATCGCAAGGAGGCCCACCTTAGCTTCATTTGAAATCTTCATGCTTTTCGTTTTCTATGGCGTAGTACTACTGTCTAATCCGGTGCCAATATAACAATATATTTCTCGCTGTTGTGCACATTAAAGTCACATAGCCAAGACACGCAAAAAAATTGTACCATGCTATAGATGAACGAATTAGCTTATTTAGCTAGGGCTTTACGTTTTTGCTCTTCTTGCTCTACCGCTTTTAAAAAACTATATGTTTCTTTTGAGGAGACTGCTGGAGCCTGTGTTTGGCCGTCAGAAGATACTTGCTGTTTTTCCAACCAGGTAATATAACTCTTTAATGCATTGGTTACGCAGCGGGCTATCTCATCCTGACCTTCCTGACTATTTAAATATTGTTCTTCAGTACGATCAGAGATATACCCTGTTTCTACTAATATGCTAGGCATAGCAGTAGCCTGAAGTACCCAGATGCCTACCTGTCGCTGTTTCTGGCCACGGCTGGTTCTGCCAGCTAGTGTAAATTGTTCTTCTACCATGCCTGCCAGGGTAGCACTGCGTTTAAAGAATTGTTTGGTTTTTAAAAGAGAAAGCGCAACGAACTCTGGAGAGTTGGGGTCAATGTCACCATAGTTTTGCTTGTAATTATCTTCCGTTAACATCGGCGCATTTTCTTTCATCGCCACTTCTTTATCCTCATTTTTATGCGCTCCCCATATATAGGTCTCAGTGCCTTTAGCTGGATTAGGTGTGGTATAATAGCGGTATTGTGGTACCTGTTTGGTTACCTTCTTCTTTTTCTTTCCTTTACCCACATAGGTAACCACTGTTTTATTACCAATAAACTCTTTATGTTGTACAGCAGGGGCAGAGTTAACGTGAATAGAGATAAACAGGTCTCCGTGGTTTTTATTGGCTATATCAGCCCTTGTATGTAACTGTACATAATCGTCAGTAGGGCGAGTGCGGATCAATTTAATTTCAGGGTATTCTTTGCGGATCAGTTCAGCTAGTTTGCTTTCCACTGCCAGGCATATGTCTTTTTCATTCGAATAGGCACCTCTGGCACCTACATCATTACCACCATGACCAGCATCTATAATAATAGTGCGGATGGCTTTTTGTCTTTTCTCAAATGTAAAAGAAACTAGCACAGTGAGAAGACTAAAAAAAGATAGGGTAAGCAATGTTTTCTTAAGCATTTCAAAATCAATTTACTGATCAGTTATAGGTGTTACTGCATTTTCCAAGCCAATTATAAAGAGAATACTAGTAACCATTCACCTTCTTGTCATCCGACTGTATATTGTCAAATTTACTATTCAAAATTTGAGTTGTGGCGGTTGTGTTTTTATCTGTTTTTTGTTTTTGAATAAACTGCATATAGTTTCTGATCGCTTCAATAATATTTCCTACAATTTCATTTTGGCCATCATTACTTATTAAATAAGCTTCTTCTTCTTTATTAGAAATAAACCCTACTTCAATTAATACACTAGGCATACCTGTAGCATGAAGTACCCAAATTCCTTTTTCATTTCTTTGCTTTACGCCTCTGTTGATTCTGCCCGATTTTATAAATTCCTGTTGTACAAAGTCTGCGAATTGATAACTTTTGGCAAAATACTTTCTGGTATAAAGAAGTCGTAAGGCCTTGATTGTGGGGTCATCATCTGGAACTACGATAGAGCTATCCTCTTCAGAAGAAGGTTCAGGAATGGAAACCATTTGTTCTTTGTGGGAGTTCTCTTTGGCTGTCCATATATACGTTTCGGTTCCTTTTGTTGTGTTTGGTATATAGAAGCTTTCGTAGATTGGGATCTTCCGAACTACTTTTTTCTTCTTTTTACCTTTTCCAACATATGACACCTTTTCATCATAGTCTACAATTCTTCTTTCATTCCAACCACCCGGTGCTCTTCCGGCTGAGTTACAATGTATACTGATAAAAAGGTCGGCGCTCGATTGGTTGGCAAAATCGGCTCTGTATCGAAGCCCTTCATCTTTATTAGACTTATTTCCAGGAATGATGTCTGTTGTTCTTGTAAAAAGTGTTTTAATGTCGGGAAACACTATACCAATCTGATCACCTAATTTTTTACTGATAGCTAAACAGATTTGTGCTTCAGTTGTAACTAACCCCTCTGCACCTTGATCTTTTCCACCGTGCCCTGCGTCTATAATGATTTTCTTTAAAGCTGGAGATTGGTTTTGCGCATATAGCGAAGAGGATAATACAAATAGGAAGAGAAAAGATAGGGTAAACGATGTTTTCTTTAGCATAATGGATTTACGTTAAACGTTTTATAACTGAATCTTCACAAATTAATTATTAGTTAATAAACTACTTTTGCCCATCAACCTTATGATGGGCTTCCGCAAATTTAGTTTAAAATGGAATGTTCTCACAATGCTCATTTTAGCATTGTTTTTTGCATTAACGCACCAGAGCAAGGCTTTAGGTATATATAAAAAACTAATTTACACGTCTTTAACATCCGATACGACGAAACCCATATCCAGGCTGTTGAAAGATACCACCAAGCTGCCTTCCAGGAAAGATACAATCCCCGGTAAAAGAGATTCTATTCCAGCGAAAAGAGACACTTCACTAAAAAAAGGCATTGATACTACCTTAAATAGAATTGACAGTCTGAATCAAGTAACTACCGACACTTTTTCTTTGCGTCTATCAAAAGATACCTTGGACGCCCCGGTAAATTATGAGGCAGAAGATAGCGCTGTTATCCTGGCCCAGGAAAAAAAAGTGATCTTATATGGTAAAACTAAGACTACCTATAAAGATGTTACACTTACCGCTCCTAAAGTGGAACTAAACCAAGCCACAGGCGAAGTCACGGCTTTTAATGATAAGGATAGCCTGGGGCAAGTATTAACCAGGGCAAAGTTTGCACAAGGTGACAATCAGTTTGAAAGCGACACCATCAGTTTTAACTTCAAAACCCAGAAAGGTTTAACCCGCAACACGTTTACCAAGCAAGATGAAATGTTTGTGCATGGTGAAACCATAAAAAAGGTGAATGCCAATACCTTATTTATAAAACGTGGCGACTTTACAACCTGTAACCTGGATGAACCCCACTTTGCTTTTAGAACCAATAAAATGAAGGTGGTTAATAATAAGGTGGCTATTACGGGGCCTGTACATCCGGAATTTGAAGGGGTACCTGTCCCTATTTACCTGCCTTTTGGTTTTTACCCGCTGTCTCGCGGCCGCCACTCTGGCTTCTTGCCGCCACAATTTGTAACCAATGAGGAATTCGGTTTAGGATTGGAAGGGTTGGGATACTATAAAGTATTGAATGATTATTATGATGTAACACTGAGGGGGAATATCTATTCGTACGGTGGCTGGAGCGCCAGTTTGATACCTACCTACCGCGTTCGGTACCGGTTTAGTGGTGCTATGAACCTTTCGTTACAAAGTACAAAGTTCAATTTTAAAGGAGACCCTGACTATAGTAAGTTCAATACGTTCATGATTAACTGGAGCCACTCCGTAGATAGCAAGGCGCGCCCGGGTACATCATTTTCAGCCAACGTGAATGCCGGTTCTACCCGGTATAACGAATTGTTGCCCAATAATGCGCTACGCAACTTCCAAAACCAGCTAAGTTCTTCAATTGCCTATTCCAAATCCTGGGCTGGTAAACCTTATAATCTAACCTTGAGTGCCAACCACAACCAAAATAATGCAACTCGTTTAGTAAACCTTATTCTGCCAGATGCTGGTTTTACCGTAAATACACTCTATCCTTTTCAACGGAAAGAAGCAGTAGGAGCACCAAAGTGGTATGAGAAATTAGGTATCGGCTATAATGGTACAGCCCGTAACCAGGTTTCATTTTATGATACGGCCCTTAGCGGTAAGCAGCTGTTAGACACGTTACTTGCAGGAGCCAGCCATCGTATTCCTATTAATCTTTCATTGCCTTCATTGGGCCCACTATTGGTGGCGCCATTTGTGTCTTACGAAGAACAGTGGATGATGCGTCAAGGAACATTAAAATTTGATCCCGTAGAGCAAGATATAGATACCGCTTTTACCAAGGGCTTTTACACAGATCGCCGCATGTCTTTTGGCGTAAGCTTGAATACTAATATTTATGGTACGTATAATTTCAAGAACTCAAAAGTCAAGGCCATTCGACATGTTATACGTCCTACATTTAGTTTTAATTATTCACCTAGCTTTTCAGGGAGATATTTTGACTCACTACCATATACAGATAGCTCGGGGATAAAACATAGAATTGATTATTCAAAATTGGCAGTGGGGGGGAATATTTATAGTGGTTACAGCAATGTAGAGTTTGGCGGTATATCATTTGGTTTTGATAATAGCTTGGAGATGAAGTTGCGACCCAAGAAAGGGAGTAGCGATAGTACGGATCGGAAAGTGCGTTTAATCGATGGTTTCGGTTTTAGTAGTAATTATAACTTCCTCGCGGACTCTCTCAAACTGGGAGATTTCAATCTTTATCTGCGAAGTACATTATTTGACAAAGTGAATTTGACAGCAACGGCCAATCTTACACCTTATAAAACGGATAGTGTTGGTCAACGCTTGAACCAGTATTACTTTGGGGATGGCCATTTTCAGCCAGGTCGTTTTACTGCCGGTAGTATTTCATTGTCTACTTCCTTCAAAAGTAAACCAAGAGATCCCGATAAGGCCCAGGAAACGGTTAATACAGGGCGACCAATCAACGATCCGATGCTACTGGGTGATCAGCAACGTTTGCAGGAGTATATGCGCCGCAATCCTTCAGAGTTTGTTGATTTTAATATTCCTTGGGATATTAGCATTGACTTCGCTGCAAACTTTGCCTCTGTTCCATTACCTAATTACACTGGTTTTAGAACCCAGTTTAACGCCACCACTTCACTTCGCAGCAGCTTTAGCTTAACGCCCAAGTGGAACTTTACAACCAATGGCTATTTCAACTTCCAGTCCATGAAGGTAGAAGCTGTTAGTATGTCTATTAACAGGGATATGCACTGCTGGCAAATGTCAATTGGTATTCAAAAGGGCCTGTATAGCTCTTTCAGTATTTCAATTAATCCTAAATCATCATTATTACAGGATCTGCGCATTAACAGAACGCGTACGTTCAGTAATTTCTAAAGCTAGTTACAGCAATTGCATCTTACTTGTTCAGTGGAGTCCGTTTATCCTGAGCTTGTAGAAGGAAAGTTTTATCCTTTTACAAGCCCAATGATAATACGTTTATTTTAAAACTTTTGAGATAAGTGCTAGTCACGATTATGCTGTGTATAATAATTCTTCATTGTTTCATATACTTCTGCTTTCAATTCCTGCACGCTTTTATTGGCGGTTGAAATGGGCGGTAGAAAATGCATTTCTACTTTGCTAGGCCAAAAGTAAAAGGACTTGCTAGGGGGTAGTACTTTTTCTGTATTGAAAATAACAGCCGGCATAATGCGCTTTTGGGTTTCTACAGCCAGCTTGAAAGCGCCGTCATGAAATTGACGTAAAGGCTCTTTGGTTTTGTTGCGAGTGCCCTCTGGATAGATACACATATGTATTCCCTTGTCTAAGACCTCTCTCATCTTTAAATAGCTTTGCTTGCGACTGGCTTCACTTTTCCGGTTTACCAGAACCGCTCCACTTTTATAAAGCACATTAAATACCGGGATCTTCATCATCTCTATCTTGGCAATCGTTTTGGTGGGCTCGGGAATTCCTGGGCTGGAAAGCGGTGGATCCATCAAAGAGCGGTGATTACACACAATGACAAAAGCCTCTTTTTTAGTAAAATGTTCTTTTCCTTTAAAAACTCTTCTAACCCCAGTCATAAAGAAGAAAAACGTCATCCAGCGTTGGTATACAGGTTGAAGGTATTTTGAACGCCTGGGTTCCGGCCAGTTTATTGTAGGGGCAATAAACAGCACGGTAATAATCAATGAAGGCACAAACATGATAATAGCCCATAAAGCAAATAGGCGTCCCAGAATATTTTTCACCATAATGCAAAATTACAACGCCCAGTCTATTGGATCGATACCATGTTTCATTAACCAGGCATTGGCCTTTGAAAAATGGTGGCAACCAAAAAAGCCATTATGGGCAGAGAGTGGAGAGGGGTGCGCCGCTTTTAGAATTAAATGCTTCTTTTCATCGATCAGGGTTCTTTTCTCTTGCGCAAATTTCCCCCAGAGCATAAACACCACATGTTTTTTATCTTCAGAAACCTTTCTGATAACGCTATCAGTGAAATGGTGCCAACCAATTTTGGAATGACTCATAGGTTCTCCGGCCCGCACAGTCAATGAAGCATTTAAGAGCAGCACACCTTGCTGCGCCCATTTTTCCAGGTTGCCATGCGAAGGGATGGGCATTCCTACATCTTCGTGAAGTTCTTTAAAAATATTGACCAGTGATGGTGGAGGAGGAACCCCATTTTGAACACTAAAGCTTAAGCCATGTGCCTGCTTTGGACCATGATAAGGGTCTTGCCCAAGGATGACCACTTTTACATGATCAATAGGTGTAGCATCGAAGGCATGAAATATTAAAGAGCCCGGTGGATAGATGGTTTTGCCTTGTTCTTTTTCGGTTTTTATGTGTTCTACTATCTGTTTGAAATAGGGTTTTTTAAACTCGTCCTTAAGTTCCTCTTTCCATGATTCTTCTATCTTAACCGCCATGGCCTTTTTTGGATGAAGTTATTACAAACACAAAGATTATACTGAAATCTATTAATCAGCCTATACAATGGCTCTTGAAATAAATGAATCTATACGTAACAGTTGTTCCTAGCCCTTATTTTAAGCCAGTAGAGCACTTGTTTTATTTTCTTCTGGTAGCAGTAAGTAAATACTGTACAACTTCTACAGACCTTTTGTTTCTCTTTTCTGCGCATAACCAATAAGGCTTGCTATCTTGCCGCGTGCTTCATACCTATATCCTTTTTATTATAGTGGTAGTGCTGGCAGTGCTAACTAGCATATTAACCCGAAAGCTTACTGTGGCTGGAGGTATTGCCGGAGGTGTATTGGCGACATTCATCTACCTGGGTATAGGTGTATTTGGTATTTTGATGCTAGGGTTGTTTTTCCTGTTAGGCACCTTAGCTACAGCCTGGCAATCCAATACAAAAAACAAACTAGGTATAGCGGAAAAACACAGCGGTCAGCGTACCATAGAACAAGTATTGGCCAATGGTGGCGTAGCGGGCCTGTTAGGCTTATTGGCTATTTGCTATCCAGAGAATCTTCCGTTATGGGCAATAATGACTGCCGGTAGTCTGGCTTCTGCTACCGCTGATACTTTGTCCTCTGAATTAGGCAGTGTATATGGAAAACGATTTTATAACTGTATTACCTTCAAAAGAGATCACAGAGGGTTAGACGGTGTTATTAGCCTGGAGGGTGTGTTAATTGGTGTCGTTGGTAGCGCTTTCATTGCAGTGGTTTATTGTACAGGCTATGGTTGGTCAGTGGCCGCATTGCTAATGGTAGTAGCAGCTGGAACAATTGGCAATCTTACCGACTCGGTTTTAGGTGCTACACTGGAACGAAAAGGCCTATTGCAAAACAATATGGTTAACTTTCTAAACACGCTGGCCGGTGCATTAGTAGCCTTAGCGTTATATACTATTTATATTAATTCCATTTAGAAAACCTTCTCGTGTTCTGCTATTGCTGCAAATAATAGATAGCGAGTGTTATGCATTCACCAAAAAAATGTTAGCCTCCTTTACCCTTATGCATTACCGGTAGTGCTGCTTAATAGTAGTTGTTATTTAATATCCTGTGCCTGATTATATGCTGATCGTAGAATGTTTTAAAACATGCTACAAAGGATATACTCCAATATGCTTGTTCCTCGTTTTTGATCAAGCACCAAAACATAATTATTTATTAGCCGTATTACACACGCTTGCCCAGCCATAATAATCCCACTGCCAAGCCTGCTACCAGCAATGCATTGGTGAATGCCTTTTGGCGGGGAGTGGGCGGGGTACGCCAGCCGCCATGTATGCTGGTGCCATATTCGGCTGGTTCAAAGAGATTGCCATCTGTGTTCTTTATAGAGTCCGCTCGTTTAAAATAGAATTCCATAGTGTTTGCTGTAATATTTCGGGAAAGGGCAGGAAATAGACCATGGGCTATTCTTAAAAAGCTCGCCATTCCTCCCACTACTGTTGATGGTCGCGGATGTAAGACTAATCGGCTAATCGCTTCTGCTACTTTTTGTGGATCATAAACAGGCGGTGCTGGGCGTAAAGGATGGCCCGTATAATTACCGGCATGCTGAATGCCTGGTGTATCCAAAAACGCAGGATATAGATCGCACACATGAATCTGTGGCCATTGGTGTAGCTCACCGCGCAAGGCCTCTGAAAAGCCCCTGAGCCCAAACTTACTGGCACTATACCCAACAGCATAGGGCGTAGGAAACCAGCCGCCTACGGATATATTGTTAACTAGAATACCATAACCCTGTTGTTTAAAAATGGGTAATACGGCATGTGCACCATGTATATAGCCCAGCAAGTTGGTTTTAATAACCTGGTCATGCACATCAACAGGCGTTTCTTCAAACGGACCAGCCGCCAGCACACCTGCATTATTTACCCAAACATCTATATGGCCACCCCATTCTTCGGCAGCTGCTGCTAATATTTTTATGGCATCTCCATCAGTTACATCTGTCGGTACAACCAAGGCTTTACCACCTAATGTTTTACATTCTTCAGCTACCTCGTCCAATACGGTATCGCGGCGTGCAGCTAATACTACAGAGGCACTTTTACGCGCCAAGGCTAAAGCAGTAGCTCTGCCAACACCGCTGGAGGCACCTGTAATAACAATTACTTTTCCCTGTAAGCTGGTATCCGTTGTTCTTTGGTTAACTTCTTCCATAACTGGCAATGCGTTAATAGTTATAAAGGGTTTTTAGCTCATCAGTGATTTTGATGAGCCGCCATAGTCAAATGACTACTATAAAAAGGATGCTTCAAAAATAGGACCCGGCAGATAGTCCATAATCGTGCCGACTACACTTGAACCTGCTTGTTAGATTTTGAATAAAGCATTACTTTATCAAAATACCACACCTGATTGCCTACGCTATTATGTAATTTGCTGCCTGGCAAGTTGGTTGAAAAAACGAAAGTCATTAATCAGAATCCTTATGCAGTACACAACTATTGGAAGCTCAGCATTAAAGGTTAGTAGAATTGGTTATGGTTGTATGTCGCTAAAGCAAGAAGCAGATGCTCATGCTTTATTGCAAAAGGCAGTAGCAATGGGTATTAATTATTTTGATACAGCCGACCTGTATGACAAAGGAGCCAATGAAGAGTGGGTAGGTGCTGCATTAAAACCTAAACGCCAGCAGGTAATTATTGCTTCCAAAGTAGGCAATATATGGCGGCCAGATGGTAGCGGCTGGGATTGGAACCCCAGCAAACAGCATATTCTAAAAACAGTAGAAGAGAGCTTGAAGCGTTTGCAAACCGATTATATCGACCTCTACCAATTACATGGTGGTACACTGCAAGACCCGATAGACGAAGCGATTGAAGCTTTTGAACAGCTGGTGCAACAAGGAAAGATCCGTTATTATGGCATCTCATCTATACGTCCGAATGTGATCAGAGAGTGGGTGAAGCGCTCAAACATAGTGAGTGTAATGACACAATATAGCCTTTTAGACAGGCGTCCAGAAGAGGCGAATTTGCCACTACTTCAGGAAAAAGGAATTGGGGTATTAGTGAGAGGAGGTGTAGCACAGGGTTTATTGGTAAACAAACCAGCAGCACCTTACTTAAACTACACGGAAGAGCAGGTTAAAAAAGCGGCAGATGCAGTGAACGCACTATCAGGTAAAGAGCGTAATGCCGCCCAAACTGCTATACAGTTTGTACTAGAGCATCCCGCTGTAGTGGCCGCTGTCGTTGGCATGCGCACAGATGAGCAATTAGAAGATGCGGTACAGGCATTGAATGCTCCGATGCTTTCTGGTGAAGAGCGACAGCAGCTACTGGATATATTGCCCCCGCTTACCTACCAAGAGCATCGATAATGCGCTCTAGCAAGTAAAGACTGTTTGTACATGCTTTGCCTGGTTAGTTGGGTAAGAAGGCCGGCAATCGGCAATCGAGAATCGGAAGTTGCTTTTAAAGGAAAAACTTCCCGATTGCCGACCTAAAAACTGTTTTTGATTTTGAAGACCGGCTAAACTATAAAGCTTTTCCCTGTTACTTTGCGCAATAAGCAATTCTATGAAGGCAAAGAAATGTTCAAAATGCCAAACCATTTTTACCTGCAGTAATCCTCAACCTGGGTGCTGGTGTGAAGGGGTACGCCTGACACCTGAAACCTTGGAGCAATTGAAAGCATCTTATGAAGATTGTTTATGCCCTGCATGCTTAAAAAGCTTTGAACAAACCAATACAGAAGCAACATCAACAGTATCTGCTTAATAGCTGCTCTTAAGAAAGATAGATATTGAAGGAGTAGCTTCTTGTAATATGTGTTATTTACATTCTTCAAAACCAAATCGATGACTAGCAGATTGGCACAGCCGAGTGATTTTGACTTCATTTATGATATTTATATGGATGAAGAAGCCAATCCTCAACTCACATTTGACCCTATGGGGCGCGAGGCTTTCAAAACGATCTATGATGGTTTACTTCAAACCCATACACTTTATGTAGCAGAAGAAGATGGTGAAAGAGTAGGAACCTATCGCTTAATACCAAAACAATACCGCCAAGCACATATTCTTTATTTAGGCAGTTTTGGTGTTCAACCTACAGATAAGGGCAAAGGTTATGGTTATCGGATATTGGAAGAAATAAAGCAACGCAGTAAAGAGCAGGGTTTCTTACGGCTGGAATTGACTGTAGAAGTCAACAACGATAGAGCCATTCATGTATATCAAAAAGCAGGCTTTGAAATGGAGGGCCGTATACGCAAAAGCTCCCGGTTAGATTCTACCGGTGACTATTATGATGAATACCTGATGGCTATTTTATTATAGTTATATTTTCAATCCTGTATTAAGAGCTGCAAGACAGCATAGAACAACCAGCCTGCTGTGTAGCCCAGTCTGGGCGCTTGACAAAGAATTCCGCATACTTATTGGAGTAGGGGTCCTTAATCGCTTCCTGCAGTTTGGAAAAGAGTGTGTTTTCTCCATTCTCCAATTCTTGAATAGCTTGATGCAATAAGTAATTGCGTAGAATGAAGCGTGGGTTAGTTGCACGCATTAATTTGATTCGTTCTTCTGTTGATATCGTATTCTTTTCTAAACGCTCCAGGTAGTCATTCATCCATTGATAGACGTCTGTCGCTTGCTGTGCTTCAGGTTCCTGGTAAAAGCTTTCTTTAAAATGATCTAGTATATCCTGCTCTGTATGTAAAGTAGAAGGCAAGTCTATTAGAAGTTGAAAGAAAATGGTCATGTCTGGCTTCAAATCTATTAATACCTTTTCCAATTGGCGGATTAGCACAATGTCTTCTTCAAATAATGCATCCAAACCAAGCTTGTTTGTCATCATGCCATAGTAATACATCCAATAGGTATCATCATAACTTTCTAGGGCCGCTGATAAAGGAGTAGTATCTGTAAACGCAGGTGCAATAGCGCCCGCTAAGCAAGCTAAGTTCCATTTGCCAATACCTGCTTGTTTGCCAAAGGCATACCGGCGGCCCGGCAGGTCGGTAGTATTTGGAGTAAAGTTGGGGTCATAGTCGTCCATAAAGGAATAGGGACCGTAATCAATAGTTAGCCCCAATATAGACATGTTATCTGTATTCATCACTCCATGTACAAAACCTACACGCGTCCATTCCACCATCAATTTTGCCGTTCTTTCCACTACTTCTTTGTACCAGGCAATGATCCTGTCATCGCCCTGAATATGCGGGTAATAGCGGTCAATGGTCCAGTTGATAAGTCCCAACAAGTTTTCTTTCTCCTGACGGGCAGCCAATATCTCAAAATTGCCAAAGCGGATAAAGGTGGGTGCAACACGTGTTACAATAGCACCCGGCTCATAAGCTTCATTGCCATTGTAAAACATATCGCGCAAAACGGGATCGCCTGTACTTATAAGACTTAAAGCCCGGGTAGTAGGAACACCCAAATAATACATGGCCTCGCTCATTAAATATTCGCGTACAGATGAACGTAATACGGCACGACCATCGGCACGGCGGGAATAAGCAGTAGGACCAGCGCCTTTGAGTTGTATTTCATATGGCAGACCATTAGTAGCAATTACTTCTCCTAATGTAATGGCTCTACCATCGCCTAGCTGACCTGCCCAGTGGCCAAATTGATGCCCTGCATAATTAGCGGCATAAGGATACATGGAAGAGGTAACCAGGTTACCGCCTAAAATATCTATATCAGTTTGATCAATAGGTTTCTGAATTCCCAGCTCTTTGCCCAGCTCTTCCGACCACGCCAGTAAACTAGGACCTTTAACAGGTGTGGGAATGGCTTTGCTATAAAGTACACCCGGTGTAGGGCGGGGTGTTAGATTACCGCTATCGTCACCAGGAAACTGATTGACAAATTCATTCTTAAAGGCAATTTCACTTAGGTTCTTCATATATTATTACTGATAGCTGCGTTATTTATACAAGGTAGTAAGACAAAAACTACGCTAAGTTGAGGCATTTCAATGCAAAGGTTTAATAAATCTGTTGATCTTCTTACCGCACTCCAATTTCTTCAAAACATAGCGGTAACTGTAGATGGGCGTTCATGTCAACATTCATATGTCAGGGTTTACTTAAATTCACCGCCATGGAAGTAGTAATAATTGCCTTGGTTGTATTGGCTTCTTTTTTCCTGGTGATGAAACTGTTGTTTACAAAAAAGCATACTGAAGAAGTGGCGTATACATACTCATTGGCAGAGGAGGAGCGAGGCTATTTGATAGAATATGTGCCTTTTTATAATGAATTAGATGAAGCAGGTAAGCAGGAGTTTGAAAGCCGCTTGCAGCATTTTCTGAACACCACCCGCATTTCAGGAGTAAATGTAACAGTAGAGCCCCTAGACCGAGTGCTAGTAGCTGCCAGTGCTATTATTCCCATCTTTGGTTTTAAGGATTGGGAGTATATCAATTTAAATGAAGTGCTACTGTATCCCGATGCCTTCAATGATACATTTGATCAGCAAGGAGCTGATCGTTCTACTTTGGGCGTGGTGGGAAACGGGCCTTACCAGAATATCATGATCCTTTCGCAGTATGACCTGCGCCAGGGTTTTTTGAATAAGTCGGGTAAATCCAATACAGCTATACATGAGTTTGTGCACCTGGTAGACAAAACAGATGGTGCAGTAGATGGCGTTCCTGAAGCCTTGCTTTCCAGAAAATATGTAATGCCATGGTTAGAGTTGGTACATGAAAACATTGAACGTATTCAACAAAATAACAGCGATATCAATCCCTATGGAGCTACTAATAAAGCCGAGTTTCTTGCAGTTGTCGCAGAGTATTTCTTTGAGCGCCCTGATTTGTTGCAGGAACGCCACCCCGATTTATATGAACTTCTGGCAAAGATGTTTCGGCAAGAGCCTGCACACACTCTCAGCACGCCCCCGGCCCCTAACGGGAAGGGCAGCGCAGCAGAAGCTAGGCAGAATTTTGAACAAGGAACAAGGAGTGAAGAATGAAGAAGTAAGGAAATGCGCAATGCTCAATCTTCAACACTCAATAAGCAATGTGATAAAAGAAAAGTTGCTCTTTGTGCGTGGATGCTCCCCTTTAGGGGCCGGGGGCGGGCGTTAGCCTACTCACCACTGACCACTCACCATTCACGAGCCGGGCTTTCTCCTAATCCCCAATACCCTAATTCCCAATTCCTCCTCTCTTCCTGGTCTCTTGTACCTCTCCTGTACCTAATCTGTACCTCTTCTGTACCTCTTCTGTAGGTAAGTCCGTACCAACTGCACAGAAAAAGCCCTCTACCTGCCTTCCACATTCACTACTGCTCCTACCATCCTCCTATATACATTCATTAATCAATAAGAAAACACTTTATATAGTTGCCTGATAATCAGGCCAAAGTGAAGAATCTTAAAGGTACACCCTCCTCACACATTACTCCTTATTAATTACTCATCCTTCCTTGTGCCTAGATCTATAAATATGGAGCATTGAACATTCCTTTTTTTCCTTCATTACTCTCCCTTCAGAAACCTATCTAAATAAGGGGCCGTGCGGCTGTCCTTTGCTTTTGCTACTGCTTCGGGTGTGCCCGTTGCTACTATACGTCCGCCTTCTTCGCCTGCGCCGGGACCAATATCAAGGATCCAGTCGCTGCCGGCAATTACACGCATATCGTGTTCTACTACAATAACGGTATTGCCTGCATCTACTAACTTATCTAATTGCGTAACGAGCTTTTCAACATCGGAAGGGTGGAGGCCAGTGGTAGGTTCATCTAGTATGTAGAGTGTGTTGCCACGACCTACACGTTGTAATTCAGTGGCCAGTTTAATACGCTGGGCTTCACCACCAGAGAGTTCAGTAGCTGGCTGGCCTAACCGCAAATAGCCTAAGCCTACTTCCTGTAATACCTGCAGCGAACGGGAGACCGCTGGCTCTTCATCAAAAAATGCAAAGGCTTCATCAACTGTCATTCCCAGTACGTCAGCAATGTTCTTCTCGCGGTATTTAACTTCCAGCGTTTTTGCATTGTAACGAGTGCCTTGACACACCGGGCAAGGCGCGTATACGCTTGGTAGAAAGAGCAGTTCCACCATTACAAAACCTTCGCCTTCACAGTTCTCACAACGCCCTTTGCCTACATTAAACGAAAAGCGCCCCGCATCATAATGGCGGCTTTTGGCCAGCTTGGTAGCAGCAAAGATCTTGCGCACATGATCAAACAAGCCGGTATAGGTAGCCAGGTTAGAACGTGGTGTACGACCAATGGGTTTTTGATCTACTTGTACTAAGCGTTTAATATTTTCAAGGCCCTCTTTTATTCTACCACTAGTGGTGATAAGATCTGTTTCCTGTAGCATGTCTGTCTCTTCTTCCACCTTCAACTCATGGCCTAAATGTTCGGCTACTAATTCTACCAATGCTTGACTTACCAGGCTGGATTTTCCAGAACCTGATATACCTGTAACACTGGTAAGTACACCCAATGGAAAGGCCGCATCAAGGTTATGAAGGTTGTTACGGCTTACACCTGATAGGCGTAACCATCCTTTTGGCTGACGTACGGTGTGCTTTTTAAAAGAATCGCTATCAAAAAGGAAGTGGCGTGTTTTGGATGTTTGTATTTTTTCTAATCCACGAAAGGGCCCACTGTATAATATTTGCCCGCCTTTTTCACCCGCATCAGGACCTACATCTACCACCCAGTCGGCATGCCGGATCACATCGATTTCATGTTCCACCACAAACAGCGTATTGCCTGATGCCTTCAATTTATCAAGGGCGGAAAGTAGTGCTTCAGTATCGGCTGGGTGTAGACCGGCGGAAGGTTCATCTAACACATACACAACACCAAAGAGGTTTGAGCGAACCTGTGTAGCTAACCGCAGTCGCTGCAGCTCACCCGGCGAGAGAGTGGGCGTACTGCGCTCCAGCGTTAAATAACCTAAACCCAGCTCCAATAAAACACGCACGCGACCCGTAAAGTCTTGAGCTATGCGTTGTGCCACAATGGCCCGTTCCTGGTGGTCATCTGCTTTCATCTTCGCCATGGCTTTAGCAGTACCGTTGGCATAGGAAGAAAAAATGCTTTGTAGCTTGATCAATGGAAGCCGGGAAAGCTCCGTGATGTCATAGCCGGCAAATTTTATGGATAAGGATTCTGGTCGTAATCGTTTGCCTTTGCATGTAGGACATTCGGTGCTCAGCATAAATTGCGAAACACGTTTTTTCATCAAGGCACTTTGGGTGTTGGCGAATGTGTGCCTTACATAACGCCTTGCACTCATAAACGTACCCATGTAGCTGGGCTCCATTTTACGTTTAATAGCGCGTTGCACTTCCTCACGGGTAAATCCCGCATACACTGGCACGGTGGGCTGCTCTTCTGTAAATAGTATCCAGTCGCGTTCTTTTTTAGAGAGTTTCTGCCAGGGCTGATCTACATCATACCCTAAGGTGGTTAGGATATCGCGTAAGTTTTGGCCCTGCCAGGCAGTAGGCCAGGCGGCAATAGCCCGCTCACGTATGGTCAATGATTTATCAGGCACCATAGAGTCTTCTGTAACATCATAAATGCGCCCCAGACCATGGCATTGCGGGCAAGCGCCCTCTGGCGTGTTGGGAGAAAATGACTCTGCGTAAAGAATGGATTGACCACGTGGGTAATCGCCTGCACGTGAGTAAAGCATACGTAGCAGGTTAGATAATGTAGTAACACTACCTACTGATGATCGGGTGGATGTACCGCCTCGTTGCTGTTGTAATGCCACCGCTGGCGGCAAACCGTCCACTTCGTCTACCTCTGGTACAGGCATTTGATGAAATAAGCGCCGGGCATAAGGAGAAACGGACTCTAGGTAGCGACGCTGTGCTTCGGCGTATAAGGTGCCAAAAGCCAAGGATGACTTTCCGGAACCTGATACGCCAGTAAAAACAACCAATGCGTCGCGAGGGATATCGAGGTCTACATTTTTAAGGTTGTGTTCGCGAGCGCCGCGCACATGCACAAAGCCGGTATCTGTTTTATAATCTGTGTGTCTTTCCTGATTCATCGTGTTTAGGAAACACAAACACTATGCCCTTGGCATATAAAAGGTTAGCTTGCATGAATAACACCCTTCTGCATGCGTAACCCTAATCTCCTGATTGCAGAGAGAATAGAGCCATTTTATTGAAGCTGCAGTGGTATAAGATTTGCAAAATTGTAATCATGAGATCACCTGAATTAACCTTAACTGCAGCTATTGAGGAATTAGATATTACGGAGCCTCAAATAGAAGCCGAAATCCCCACATTACCTTTAAAGCTATTTACTGATCATCAAGAGTTTGAAAAGCAGGTGCAAATGCTTAGGGATGAATATGAGCGCAAAAAACCGGTTGGTATCTACTTCTAGCACCTGGTTGTAAAGATGATTAAAAGAAACTCCTTGGTCGTTCTATTGTTTATTCGTGAACTTAATCGACGAATGCGGTAATTTGTCGATAAGGGTTCGTTTCCTATTTATTATTTTCTACATTGCAGCAAATAAATTGTGTTAGCAAGCTTATGATGTTGCTAACTGCGATTCACCTTTTGCTATGTAAATGTAGTATCGTGTAATTGCAAAAGTATACGGATTAACCAAATTAACTGTGAAGTAGATAGAATGAACCAGCCAAGCTTCTTGTCTAAAAGAGTCATAGGTAATATTACAGAATTGGAAATACTCCTTTGTTTTCTTTTCTATATTGCCTTTGAAGCTGTCTTTTACCTGGCGCTTTACCTTACTACATATTCAAAAGCACAGCACGTCTATTCTTCAGAATTTACAGGGTGGTATGTGATATTTGACTTTATAATTAAAGCCCTTCTTACATTACCAATCTGGTATGTTGTATTCAATAAGTTGCAACAGAAGTCCATCTTGTATAAGTTATTGCTGCATGTTTTAGGCTTGCCCCTCTTTGTGTTGGCTTGGGGTGCATTACACAAGGCATCCTCTGATTGGGTGGGCTATACACGATTTTATAAGATGGATTCCAAAACGTCCGTGTGGTTTGACTATTACCTTCCTATGGTCTTTTACCTGATTCAATTTGGGATCTTTCACGCTTACCATTTCTGGAAGCAATCGCAGCAGCAACTCCAAAAAGAAAAAGAGTTATTGCAGCTGGCCTTTCATAGTGAGGTCAATGCATTAAAGGCGCAGATTCAACCGCATTTCCTTTTTAATACGCTTAATTCCATCAGTGCTTCCGTACCGCCAGATCAGGAAGAGACGCGGGAGTTAATAGCTAAACTGGCCGATACGTTTCGCTTTTCATTGAAGTCTAGTCAATTGGACCTGGTGCCCTTACAAGAAGAAATCTCCTTTATTCAAAACTGCCTGGAGCTGGAGCAATACCGTTTTAAAAAGCGGCTGGAAGTACAGTTTGATATTGATGATCGTGTTATGGATGTAATGATACCGCCTATGCTATTGCAGCCAATTGTTGAAAACGCCATTAAGCATGGTATTGCGCCTTCTGTAAAAGGTGGTGTAATAAAACTAGCTTGTAAAAAAGAAGGCACAAATGTACGCATTGCTATTAGTGATACAGGCGTAGGGCGGCTGGCTTCTTTTTATGACAAGGATTTTGAAGGTATAGGTTTAAAAAATACCTCTTCGCGACTGTGGCATCACTACCGGGAGAAAATTCAGATAGAAGATAATGTTCCCAGCGGCCTTTACTTTTCATTCCTCATACCTATCAATTAATATGACAAAAAGGGTAATCATTATTGATGACGAAGAAGCGGCACGTGTGCTGATCAAACAGTACATAGCCAACTTTAAAGAATTGGAAGTGGTAGCCGAATGTGAGAATGGGATAGAAGCGGTGTCGGCTATTAACCGTTTGGAGCCTGATATTGTATTCCTGGATATACAAATGCCCGGGTTAAGTGGCTTTCAGGTATTAAAGCAAATAGTACATATACCCCAGATCATTTTTACTACAGCTTATGATCAATTTGCCATAAAAGCTTTTGATCTTAATGCCATTGATTACTTATTAAAACCGTACACCCGACAGCGTTTTAATCAAGCCGTATCAAAGCTGTTACTGCAACAAAAAGACCATTGGCCATCGATTTCTTTATTAACTGAAACAGCAAATCCTGCATTGCCCGGCTTTTCTGAAAAGATATTAGTAGAACATGGCAATAAGTTAATTAGCCTGGATGTTAACGATATTATTTACCTGGAAGCAGTAAAAGACTATACGCAGATCTATACGGAAAAGACTAAGTACTTGAGTAGTTATGGTATTGGCGTTGTTGAACAAAAATTGAACCCGTCATTATTTATGCGTGTGCACCGATCTTTTATCATTAACGTGAACTTTATTCATGAAGTTCACCGGGATGTAAATGGTATGCACCTGGTCTTAAAAAACAAGGTTGTATTGAAGATCAGTAGAACATACGCTGATAATATTAAAAAGCTCATTTACTAATAAAGGTAAATTCCGATGGGAGGAAATTGCTTACCTACGAGTTACTTTACTGCATTTTATCGCCAGTATCTGCACTTTAGCGATTCAGTATCCTCTTCGCCTTAAAGCCTTTCTAGTTTTACACATCTAATACCAAAACTGATGTGTAAACGAATTCTTAGTTTCCTGTTTCTGGCTGCTATTATTGTTATTCAACCAATCAGCGCTCAGGAACGCGCAGTTTCTTGTTTAGTAAACGGATGGGTGAAAAACAAAGCTGGCAATCCAGTGGCTGGTGCAAGCATACAAGTAGTTGAAGTTTCCGATTCTTCAAAGGTGCAAACCCTTTTTTCCTTAACAGATGGAAGTTTTGAAATTAAAAACCAGTGTAACCAGGTACTCATAAAAGTTACCATGACTGGTTATGAAACCTATACTCAGCAAAGTGCATCAACGGGGAAGCCTGTAGAAATTATTCTAAAAGAAAGTTATCAAAACCTTTCAGCTGTTGAAGTAAAGGCAGGTCGCAGAAATATAGAGGTTCGCACAGATCGAATGGTGGTTAATGTAGAAGCGGCAGCTTCCAATGCTGGAACCAATGTGTTGGAGTTGTTGGAAAAGTCGCCGGGTATTGCCATAGATCAGGATGGGGTAATTAGTATGCAAGGGAAGCAAGGTGTAATGGTTATGATTGATGGAAAGCGGAGCCCGTTGAACGCAGCTGAATTAGCAGCACTATTAAGAAGTCTCTCTTCCGCTCAAGTTGACCAGATTGAGTTGATCACACAGCCCTCTGCCCGGTATGATGCTACGGGTAATGCAGGTGTTATCAATATTAAGCTGAAACGATCTAAGACAGCCGCATTTAATGGGAATATGACAACTTCAATTACTCAGGGCAGATACACGCGTTTAAACCAGAGTATAGCAATAGATCAGCGAGTAGGTAAAGCAGTACTTTCTTTGGGCTATACTGGTGCCTATAATAAAGGGTTTTATGATCTTACCATTAAAAGGAAGTTCGCAAATAGTTCAAATAATAAAACGGATTATTTTGAGCAACATACTTTAAATCCTTTCACGCAAGTTCCTCATAACCTACGTTTGAATGTTGATTATGCTTTTAATAAAAGGACTTCTCTTTCATTAAATAACACTTTGTTTTTAAGCAGCTATAAAGATGCTCCGGAAACAAATGGGGCAAGTGAAGAAGGCAATAGCAAGCATTTTGACCAATCTTCTGGCATTAATTCTATCCGGCGTACCAATTATTCAATAGGGGCTAATTTTCGTACAATCCTTGATTCAACGGGAAGAGAGCTTTCTATTGATGGGGATTTTTTTAGTTATAACAGGAAAAATAACCAGTCATTATTGAGTGAGCAGTTAGATGAAGATGGAAATCGAACAGATGTACCTTACCATTTAAAAGGATATAATCCCTCTTTTATACAGATTGCAGCAGGGAAGATGGATTATGTTCACCCGTTTTCAAAAAGGTGGAAAGTTGAGACTGGACTAAAGTATAGTGCTGTTACTACAGAAAATACAGCCGTGTTTGTAAAGGAGATTAATGGTACATGGGAGCCAGACGAAAGGGGGCGCGATTTTGCCTATGCAGAAAAAATAAGCGCTGCCTATTTGAACCTTTCTATGAATGATAAACGTTGGAAAGTGTTAGCTGGCTTGCGAGCAGAAGCTACCGACATACAGGCACAAGCATCTGGTACAACAGATACAAGAAGTAGTCATTACTTTGATCTCTTCCCCAGTTTATCTGTTAATTACGAGAAAGGAAAAGGGCAGGTATTAAGCCTATACTATAGCCGTCGTATTGACAGACCTGATTATCAGGATATGAACCCCTTCCAGTTTGTATTTAACCGGTATACCTATATGCAGGGTAATCCTGGACTGATGCCGCAGTATACGAATCTGATAGAAGCTTGCTATGCATTTAAGACTAACTTCAATGTAAAAGCTAGTTATAGCTACACAAACGATGTTATTGGTAATGCCATCATTCAGAATGATGTAACAAGAATAGCCTATCAACAGAAGATAAATATGACCCAACGTACCGTATTTTCTTTGAATAGTACACTTGTAATTCCTGTAAGTAAACGCTGGTCTTCTACTATATTTGGCAATACCTTATATACCTCATTTAAAGGACGGTTCAATAATGCTGTATTGAATAACGAGGCCTATTCGTTCAATTTCAATTTGAACAACCAATTTCGTTTTAATAAGGGCTGGTCAGCAGAATTAAGTAGCAGTTATTTCCACAAGAATTATTACACGGCTTTATTTCTGGATAAAGGAGTGCATTTTGTGAATGCAGGCGTAGCCAAGCAGGTTTTAGGTGGAAAGGGTAGCGTACGAGTAGCTGCCAGGGATATTTTCCATACACAGTACAATCGTTTTGATATTAATTTCAATACGCTGAATGTGCATATGAAGCAACGACAGGATATGAGCAGTTTTACCATAGCGTTTATGTACCGATTTGGAAAAACAGCTGCAAGTGCAAGAAAGAGTGGGGCTTTAGAAGAAATAAATCGGGTAGGCGCTAATTAACTTTTGTTTGATTATTAATGTTAATTAAACATAGCTAGATCGTTAAAGCCTTGTAAAGACAGGGCTTTTTTATGTGTTTCACTTTAATACTGCAAAAGCTTTTGAATATTCTTTAACAACCGGTAGGCAAACTTTTCTTTCCATGGCTGGTCTGATATATAGATTACCGAATAAACGGGGTCTGTAAACTAAAAAGAAATACTATGAAAAGACTTCTACCCATTTTAAGTATAGCAGTAGGATTAGCAGCTTGTAACGCGAATGCTGATAAAATAGCAGAAGCTAACCCTTCGGCTAATGTGCAGCAAGCGCCAACCAATACATTGGATACTACTGGATTTGCGGCGTTTCAAAACATGAAAGCTTTAAACGAGCTAGCGGCAGTGGAACAACCGGTTCAGGAGATCCAAATGGCGGCCACACCTGTTAAAAAAGCAGCGGTAGCTCATGTAAGAAAACCTGCTAAAAGTGTAGCTAGTGCTCCTAAGCCGGAATCTCCTTTACCTGCACCTACCCCTAGTGATAACACTAGTTCAAGTGGTGCACCTGGCTCTACCGTAGCTACAGGTAATGGCGACGGTGCAGAGAGTGCTGGAGCAGGAGATATAGCAAAAACGGAAGAAAAGAAAGGCTGGAGTAAAACGGCTAAAGGGGCTGTAATAGGTGGTGTGACAGGTGCGGCGGCTGGTGCCATTCTAAATAAAAAGAATCGTGCGGTAGGTGCTGTGATCGGTGGTGTTATTGGAGCTGGCGGTGGCGCAGTAATTGGACGTCAAATGGATAAAAAAGACGGCCGTTTCTTAACCACAGGTACTTATGTTAACTAAATAGCTGAACAATAGCGTAATAAGAAATGTATTTATAGGTAAAGCCATCGGATCGCCCGATGGCTTTTTTATTCAAATGCAATATATTCATCTATTTTTTAATGCTCTGGTTTGTATTGTCTTTATTGTTTTTGTTCTAAGTTCATGATTTGTAGCGGAATAAAGCTTTATACCAGCAGAGGTTAATTACTTTTGTTACTTAATAAAACTGCTTTGCGAAACATTTATCTGGCGCTATTATTATTCATTGCTGTTCCATTAACACTACTTGGGCAGCAGGCCAGGCAATATTCATTTAAGCATTTTTCCACTTTAAATGGGCTGGTTTCCAACTCTGCTAATGCTATCGTACAGGATAGAGAAGGGTATATTTGGATAGCTACTACCCATGGTTTGCAGCGATATGATGGAAATACGTTTTTAACGTTTAAGTCTACTGAGGGTAACACTTCCGCTATTCCATCAACTAACATTGTTTCGTTATTTACTGATCAAAAGAATCGCTTGTGGTTAGAAGGGGAGGATCATACCATTGGCGTATTTGATACTAAAAAGTTTGTATTTAGGAAAGCTGAGCTGCCTAAGAATGTGGTCCCTAATTCCTATCAACAGTTTGTAGAGTTGCCCAAAGGAGAGTTGTTATTGCTGGCAAATAGTGGGGATGTATTTCTTTATTCTGAAACCAGTAACCAATTTTCATTGGCAAATAATAAGTTGCCGATGCCTAAGGGATGGAAGTTTAGCCATGTAACATGGGATGCTTCAATCAGGAAGTTCTGGATCAGTGCCGATTCAGGTATTGTGCAGTTAGATCCAGCAACGATGCGATTAAATTACAGGGGGCATAATTATGATAATGACCCAGTAATAAATAGTCTCAGTGATGCCAGGGGCCTAACTGATCTGACAATTGATCCCGCAGGACGAATTTTAGGCATTATTCAAGAAAAGTCCTCCATTGCACCTCGCTTTTTTTATTACAATCCCCAATCTAGGCAGTTTTCTGTTTCATCATTAGCCGATCATATTGGCGTTTGGCACATACACACTGATGGCTTTTTATTGCAACGAAGTGGGCGTATCTGGTTATATGGAATGCCATTTTTGGCGGAGTGGGATAATAAAAGCAACTTTTTCAGACCTGTAGTGAAAGGTGCAGAAAGTCAGCAAAATGGATACTTCAACAGGATAGCACAAGCTTTTGAAGATCGAGAAAACAATATTTGGGTAGCTACTGATAATGGGGTACTACTTTTTAATCCAGACGCCCAGGTTTTTTCAAACTATGATTTGATTCGTCCTGGCGAGCCAGCTAGTTATGATCTGGTACAAGCTATTGCAGAAACAGTAGATGATAGAATTTTTGTTGGTACCTGGCGGGGCGGGATATACAGTTATGACAAAAACTTAAATCCTATTGCTTTGCCCCCGGTATTAAAAGCCAGGGGCCGATCATTGTCCGTAGCCGATATGCAGGAGCAAGTGCTAACAGGTGATTTGTGGATTACACAAGAAGAAGGGCGGATTGATGTATTTCACCCAAAAACAAACACAGTTACTACCGTACAAGATTCTGTATTTAATAAGTCAACTATTCGCCAAATAACGGAAGATACCTCTGGGAATATGTGGTTTGGTACGCAAGCCGGGCGTTTAATTAAATGGGATTATAAGAGCGCAGGTGGCAATCAGCAAAAAGGGTATCGTATAGTATTGGAAAATTTGGGTATCATACGTAAAGTTCACTATGACTATCAGGGTTATATATGGGTAGGGACTGCACAAAATGGATTATTTAAAGTAAGTACACGTACCAATAAGATTGTAAAGAAGTTTACTACGGATGGACCAGCCGACGAACGTCTTTTTATCAATTCTGTAAAAGATATTACTTACTATAATGACACCACATTATTGGTGGCTGCTGGTTGTTTAAATATCATAAATAAGAGAACCAATAAGATAACATTCATAGGAACTAAAGAGGGGTTGCCTTCCAATACAGTGGAATCTGTCCAAAAAGACAGAAATAAAATTGTGTGGATGGGGATGACAAATGGTATCAGCCGACTAAATCTTGAAAAGCGTATTATCAGCTTCTATGATAGGAGAGACGGCATTAATTATGATAAATTCATTCAAACGGGTGTACGTCAATTATCAGGCGGTCGAATCTTCTTTTTTACCGATCACAATTTCATGGTATTTGATCCAACTAAAGTGTCTCCAAAAGTACAGCCTCCAAAGCCTTTTATTACCTCTATAAAGATCGCTGGTTATCCATTATCGGTAGACTCATTACTGAGTGCAAAGCGCGTGGTATTGAGATATAACAATACCTCTATTAGTATAGACTTCAGTGCTATGAGTTTCTTGACCCAGCAAAAACTTCATTACTACTATAAGTTGGAAAACTTAGATAAAGAGTGGATTCATACCGATAGGCCTATAACTGCATTTTATAATTATCTGCCACCTGGGCAATATACTTTCTATGTAAAAACTGAAACCATTGATGGTGTATCCAATGAGAATATAGCGCAGTTTACAATTGTAGTCAGAGCGCCATTTTGGCTCAGTTGGTGGTTTTATGGGTTGATTGCTTTAACCTTTATTGGTGTATGGTTATTGGTAGATAGGGAGCGTACCAACAAGCGTAGATCTTTATTGCAGGTTCGCAATGAGATTGCTTCTAATTTGCATAATGATATCAGTATTACATTGAGCGATATCAATATCCTCAGTGAGATGGCCAAGATCAAGGCTGATAAGAATGTAGAGCAGTCAAAAGAGTTTATTGATCAGATCAATGAAAAAAGCAGGTATACCATAGCTGCTATGGATGATATGTTGTGGAGTATTGACCCGGCCAATGACTCAATGGCAAATACACTTCAGCGCATTAAAAAGATAACTAGTGAGCTTCAAGAGTTATCTGGAGTTGCTATTGATTTGATTATTGATAACAAGTTGGATGCTCTGGAGTTGGAAATGAAGTTAAGGCACGACATTTTCTTCTTGTATAAAGATGCTTTGCTTTTCCTATCTGGAAATGGAAGTGTTAAACAAGTATTTGTAAATATGAAAATGAGTGGTACTAACAATTCCCTTCTTCTTGAAATTCTATTTGATCGTCCTGCCAATCTGCGCGACTTTGATTTACAATTGAAACGGGGAATAGAAAAGCGGTTACGATCTTTACCAGCCACTATGGACTATATTGCTGAAAGCAGGCATGTTTCATTGGCATTTACAATTCGTTTAAAATAAGATTTTAGTTTTTGTTTGATAGTATGAGTTTGTTGCGTGTATCAAGAATATCCAAGAGTGCGGAAAGTCGGTTCCTAATGAACGACATTAGCTTTACGCAAAAAGTAGGTCAGAAAATTGCCATTGCCGGTGAAACAGGCTCTGGCAAAAGCACCTTACTTAAGGCAATTGCTGGTTTGGCGCAGCCTGATACCGGAGAGATTTTATTTGAGGAACAAAGGGTTTTAGGTCCAGACGAAAGATTGATACCGGGACATAAGTATATAGCGTATTTGTCACAGCAATTCGAATTGCCGCGGTTTTATACAGTGGAAAATATCTTAAACTACGAAAATCGACTGTCCCCTGAAGAGGCTGATTCAATTTACGAAGTATGCCAGATTACCCATCTTCTAAGTAGAGATACAGAACAGCTTTCAGGTGGAGAAAGGCAGCGCATTGGCTTAGCGAGGGCTCTGATCAAATCTCCAAAGTTGTTATTGCTCGATGAGCCCTTCTCAAATATGGATATGATCCATAAAGCTGTATTAAAAGAAGTCATTCAGGATGTACATGATCGCTTGAATGTTACTTGTATTCTAGTTTCACATGATCCATTAGACACTATTTCTTGGGCAGACACACTACTGGTGATGCAAGAGGGCAGAATTATACAAGAAGGAAGCCCACAACAAATTTATAAGCAGCCTATTAGCGAATATGCCGGTGCACTGCTTGGAAATTATAATATCATTCACCCTTCAGAACTATTTGCAAGCCTACCAGGAATTGCGTTAAAGGGCAAGAGTTTATTTATACGGCCCGAAAGTTTTAAAGTAGTAGAAAAGGGCGCAATGAAAGGTGTCGTTAGCGCAGTTCGATTCTTTGGGAGCTACTATGAAATAGATGTTCGTTTAGAACAAATAATGATTACCGTAAGGGCGATTGCTTGTGCTGTAGGTAAAGACGATCCGATTTCACTTTCTCTTTCTCAGGAAGACGTTTGGTATATTTAGAAATGCTTCATTAGCTACAGGAGTGACTTTAATTTAAATAGTAAAAAAGCTTTTGCCAGAAGAATCCTTATATGTTCTTCATGGCAAAAGCTTTTTTAAAACTTGCTTTCACTTTAAAGTAGTGGGTACGGGTGAATAAATTGAATTTGCATTAAATGATTTTGTCAAAAAACATGATCAGAATAAATACCAACATGCAGTAGCCAAGCATAAGCAAGCCCGCAACAAATAATTTCATTAAGCTCTTAGCCATTTTAATCGTTTTAAAGGGTTAAATAAAAGAACGGTCATTGGTTGGTTCCCTTTAAGACATTGGTAAACATCGTTGAACATTACGCTTGTTAGAGTTTTATTCTAAGCGCATAATTCAAGCTATGAGGCATTAAGTGTTTTATAGGAATTGGGTACGGTTAGACAGTATGGTTAGAGTTGTATGGGGTGATTTCTATTGCTAAGTAAAAGAAATATTTTTTAAAAACCAACCTATTTACGATTCGAATATTAATTGTTGTTAATAAAATGTGATGTTAATACTTTCTATTTATTCCATAAATTATCTATTTACTACTAAGTGTTTTTTTCTTTTATAATTATAAACCTTTTGTCTATCTATAATTTTGTTTGAATTATTTCCTTTCAAATCTTTTTACTAAAATTTTTTCTTCTTCTTAAATCAGCTGAGAGGCTTTGCCACGTTGATTGTTAATTGGTTATAAACAATTATCAAAATAGCTATATATGATCGTGAAAAAATGTTAGGGTAAGTACTTGCAATAATTAAAAACCCCTATTATGTTTGTAGTGTTAGTAAGTCATAATTAACTGCAATTCCTTTGAAATTCTAATAAATAATACCGTACCTGATATAAGTTCCCCTCTCTTGACTTCCCTGTCTTTTACGGCATTATCTGTAATATCCACTTTTATCTGCTGAGAATCGTACTGTCTGGTTAAGGCAATCGTTAACCTAGGCACTATCCAACCCATGTTATAACCATCTAACTGCATCCAACTATTCTTTGAGACACACGTACTAATCCGTCTTTATTCAAACCCTAAGAAATGAAGCCTTTTTTAATGCTAACGGCTGCGGCTGCCCTGCTATGCACAAAGCCTACTCTTGCTCAATCGTACACAGAAACCTTTGAAGGAGGGGTGGTGCCAGGTTGCGCTACTCTTATTACTTCTTACACAACCACACTAGCTAGCGACATTATTAATGGAACAGGAAGTCTTTATTCAAATCCTCCTGTTAACAATAGCGGTACGAGGGATTACCTTTCTCCCTATTTAAATGTCACTGCCACTAGCTTAACAATTTCGTTTTGGTATAAACTAAATGAGGAGTTGAATGGAAATGCAAAACGAAGTATAGAAATTGGGTTGGAAGGGAGTAATGGAGTCTATCGATCCTTAAATACATTAACAATCGACAAGAATACACTTAATCAGACCACCAAACAATTTCAGTCGGTTAGTGTAACAGCACCTAGTTCGGGTATTTATCGTCTTGTGCTTAAGATGGGTGGAAGCCAAGGAAATGGAACGGTACGGATAATAGTGGATGATATCACTATCAATGCAGCAGCCTATTATTCATCGGTTTGTAATTTGGCTCCTATTGCTGTGAATGATAATTATGTTCCAATTGGATTAACACCATTTTCTAATAACGTTATCACCAATACTGTTGGTGGTTCTGATAATGAACCCAATGGGGAAAGTATGAAAGCGGTTCTAATTACTGCTCCAGTTACTACGGAGGGAACTGTTGTATTGAATGTAGACGGTACATTCACATTTACGCCATCACCTACATTTAGTGGAGGGCCGGTAACTTTTACATACCAGTTATCGGATAATGGCTATACGCCCGCAACATCAAATATTGCCACTGTTACTATTAATTACCCCGCAGTAATTGTATTGCCAGTTATTTTAAAAAGCTTTGAAGTGAGTGTCCAAAATAGTGCTACACTTCTCAAATGGGTGGTTTCAGCAAATGAAACCGGTGATCATTTTCAGGTATTTCGGAGTTCAAACGGCAAATCCTTTTCTGAATTAGGAACAATTAGTGCCAGTAAAACCATTGGAGAGGAGGTTTATACTTTTACAGATCCAACAACTCTGAACGGTACATCCTATTATAAGATCAAAACAGTAAGTAAGGACAATCGAGTTTCCTATTCAAATGTGTTAATTATAACATCAGAAGGTAACAGAAATAATCAGCTATTAATAGCAAAGAATCCAGTTGAGTCAGTATTGCACTTTTCATATACTTCATCAGTTACAAACAGTTTTAATGTTTCTATTTATACTTCTACCGGAGTAAAAATGCTGGAAAGGAAGATGTTTATTCAAAAGGGAACAAATGCTCACTCAATTGAGTTGAATAATATTTTGCCTGCCGGGACTTACATTCTGGAAATAAACAATGGGGTAGAAAGACAAGTAGTCAAGTTGTTAAAAAAATAAATGAACAGTAGGCAGCCACCACTGCCTACTGTTACACTAAAAGTTCCAATTATCTCATTTAAGCCATTCATCTTCTTATCCAATACCTCCTATGAATCTGTGCAGCAGATTCACCATTCAAACCCTAAGAGATGAAAAAGCTATCCACCGTTCTACTTGCAGTTTTGTCTGCCCTGTTTTCCCATGCCCAAGCCGTGCTAAATGAAATTTATGCCAATCCGAGTGCAAGTAACCAGGAGTTTTTTGAGCTATATAATGCGAGTGTCGATCTGAATCCAATTTCGGTGGATGGCTATACTTTGATAAGTTATTTTGAAAACAATCGTGAGCAAGGTTTTTATGTTTTGGACCTACCCAATGTATTAGTGGCTAATAAGGGCTACTTTGTAGGATCATCTGCAATTCCATTCAGTTATCAGGGAAATAATAATGTTACTAAATCTAATTTTAACTGGAACGATCCTGTTTTTAGAAGTGGTGCTACAGGAGGGTATTTGAAAAAATGGTATCAAAGCACGGCTAATCTAGCAGATGGTAATCCCTATTATGATGAAGAAGTACTTCCGCTTACATTCAATGACTTCTTTAGTAAGCGCAGTGGAAGTGGAGCCAGTTATAATGCTTTTTTATACAAAAATGGAGTGTTAGTTAATTCCTTCGTAGGTGGAACGGGTGGAAACACTTTCATACCAACATTTATTACAAATATGCCAGCATTAAAGATTGAAACTATCAATAATGGTTTGGCAGTTAGTTATGAGGTTAATTATACTTCCTACTCAACTGGAGTAGCTGAATACGTAATACAAGACATAGGCAGTGATAATGGCTATATGCGCGAAAGTGATGGCTTTTGTGGCACATGGAATAAATCAAGTTCTCAGGCATTTCATACGCCTCAAGAAACAAATGGAAGCAATCAACTGCCCCAAGGCTCATCATCTTCATTAAATATTGATGCTCATATAAGTAGAGGTACAAACGGAAATCCCTCTTTTATTGTTTACAATGTTACTTCTGGAACCAGCAGTTTGTTTCCTGTACAGCTTTTTGCTTATATAGACAATGGAACAGTAGTAGGACAATGGGATGCTAATGATGTGTTTTTAACTAGCAATGTTGAAAATGTAGTTACTGATGGCCCTTTTAGTATTTCTTTTACCCCCGTTGATCAACAAATAATATTAATAGCTCAAACATCTCAAGGATGCTTTGATCAATTGCAGGTGGTGCCAAATCCTGTAGCCGGGACTGTTTTGCCGCTAAGTTTAAAGTCATTTTCAGGGCGTAAAAAAGAGGCAAGCTATTTTTTGGAGTGGGTTACACTAAACAATGAGTTGGCCAGTAGCTTTGAATTAGAGCAAAGTTTGAATGGCCTTTTATTTAAACAAATAGGAACCATATCGGCTACATTAAAGCAAGGGGAAGAGAATTATTATTACCCTGTGCCCCTGTCTGATGCTGCATCTTATCGACTAAAAGTGATAAAAAAGGACAGGAGCTTTTATTATTCAAATGTTTTGAGGTCCAATCAATCAAATTCGAGTGATAAAATAAGTGAACTGCAAAACCCGGTAACCTCTTCTTTATTGCGGTTTGTTTTTAACGCAACAGAAACGGGTAAACATACTGTCTTTATATACAATTCATCCGGATTAAAAATGATCAACGAATACCATACGTTACAAAAAGGTAATAATACTATTACCATGGAGTTAGATAGTAAAATGCCGGCGGGTATGTATTTACTTGAGGTAACAAACGGTCGGGAAAAATATCTGAAGCGATTTGTAAAGTATTAGCGCTTTCTTAGGCGATGATTAGACGAGGGCTCTTTTCTAAGAGCCTTTTCTTTTTATGAAAACAGGTCTTATTTTTCTTCAACTGTTTGTTTCAACACTCTTACCGTTACCAATAGCTGTCCAGTGTGGCGCATGGTATGTTCTGCCGAGTGAAATAATAAGCCAAAGACTGTTGATGGCAATTGCGCTCTACCGACACCTCTAAATTCAAGTAACTCATTTTCGTTTGTTTGACTTAATTGGGCTAAGGCCACATCAACTTGCTGGTTAAATTGTTGAAGTAAGTACGCAACGGTTGTATCAGATTGGTTACCTGTACCTTCTGCTTTTAAGTATTGCAATTGATTGTCTGTTAAGAGCTTGCCTTGTGCATATGTAAATAAGCGGTCGAGTACTCCAGTAAGGTGTTGTAAGTGAAAGCCTGGTGAGGCAACTCCGGCAGGCTTCTCCCACAACAAGTATTCTGGAAAGCCCTGCATATATTCATTGATTTCCTCTCTGGCTTGTAAAAGTGCATGTGCCACTGGCTGTAAATGTGGGGGTATGCCTTCTAGTTGTCCTCTTAGCCAAACTTCGGGTTGTTTCGTATTTGCCATAATCATTGAAATTAGTGTAAAGTGGTTAGTGTTTAAAAAATGATGGGTAGCTCTATTTATAAACCTACGATCAGGCCTTGGTGAGGCATAACTAAGGAAAACATTCAGTTAGATTTCAATTATGGTTATATATACTTACTTCTGCAAGTAAAGAACAAGTGTATTGTCTAAACGAAGTTTGTAAACCAATTGCTATCAAATACGGCTTATAGTATACGGCTAACGGTTATTTTCATAGTAGAGCTTGCGCTTCTGTAGTAATCTTTCTACTTTAATGTTTTAAATCTAACCTTATAGATACGTTTCCAAACTCCACTTGGAAGTAACCAATAATACGTAATCCCTTATACGTTTTTACATTTCGTTTTTCATTAGTTGACTGCTAAAGCATGAAACGATTCTGGTGTTTGTTGTTTACGGTGAGTTTGCTTGCATTATAGGTTGGTGCAGAAACTACAAATGTTGTTGGGTGATGCTACTGCGTCCAGTTTTAGGTTTAAGCAGTTAATAAGATTTGGCGAATTGTAAACATTATAAAGACTGATAAACGAGAGCAGCTTGAAAAGTTTGTCAATGAGGTTTATCAAATCAATCAATTGATCAGCTTTAATTACTCCCGTTATAAATGTAAAAGACAGACAAGTAGTAATACTGTCAATTTGCATTATTCTACTTGTTAATATAAGTATATATACTTAAATTAGGATAAGAAATGATTCTTAACAAAACCTTGCTTGTTATGGGGAAGCTAAAATCAGTTTTTTGCTTTCTTCAGCTCTTTATTGCTCCTTTCATATGCTTTAGTCAGCAAAAAAACATTACCGGAAAAGTTACAGATCGCGATGGAAATGGAATTCAGGGGGTATCCGTTACAGCCAAAGGGTCCACCACAGGAACTCAAACGGCTGCCGATGGAACTTTCAGTTTGTCGGTACCAGCCACTACAACTACGCTCGTATTTTCATCTGTTGGCTTTGATCGAACAGAAGCTGATGTTACCAGCCAATCATCAGTTAATGTAACACTAACGACTGCCAGTGTTTCACTTAGTGATGTAGTGGTGGTAGGGTATGGTACGGCCCGGCGCAGAGATGTTACGGGGGCTGTGACGCAGGTAAAATCGGCGGAGTTTAACCAAGGTAACATTACCAGTCCTTTGCAACAATTACAAGGTAAAGCTGCCGGTGTTGTTATTACACAAGCTGGTGGCGACCCTAATACAACGCCAACCGTCCGTGTTCGCGGTTTAACCTCCTTATTAGGAACAGGTGATCCGCTATATGTGATCGATGGAATCGTAGGGGCCGACATAAATGCTGTTGCGCCTAATGATATTGAAAACGTCGATATTTTAAAAGATGCATCCTCAGCTGCTATCTATGGTGCTCGAGGAGCAAATGGCGTTATAATCATTACTACAAAAAAAGGTAGGGTGGGTAAAACCCAGGTAGAGTATAATGGTTATGTATCAACGGATTGGCTCTCAAAAGAGTTACCTGCGCTTAGTGGACCAGAGTTTAAAAGCGCTTACTTAGCCAATGGTAATGATCCTGCTAAATTAATTGATAAAGGCGCTAACACGAATTGGCAGGATGAGATTACACGTAATGCCTTTTCGCATAACCATAACCTCGCTTTTGGCGGAGGAACTGCCAGTACCAGTTATCGCGCCTCTGTTACCTATTTTGACCAACAGGGTATTGTTATCAATACCGACCGGCAATTTTTAAATGGCCGCCTTCAATTAAATCAAAAGGCGTTTAATAACAAGGTCAATTTGGGCTTGACATTGGCTTATACTGACCAGAACAGGGACTTTACGAACTATACTGTTGGTCAACAGGCGCCCCAAGAGAACCCTTTTATTTACGCTTTGAACTATAGTCCGTTGTTACCTATAAAAAATGCGGATGGTTCTTATTTCAATATACCTAGCTTCTCTTACCAAAACCCTGTAGCCTTTTTAAAGCAAATAACTGATCAAACAGATGAAAGCCTGATTAATGCTTCATATAAGGTGGATTGGGAAATGTTTAAAGGCTTTACTTTAAGCTCTTTTGGGTCTTTAGTTAGAGGAAATATTTTTGCCGGCCATTACGATCCTATTAACTCGTTTAATGGAGGTGCCTCATTTAACTCTGACGGTAAAATTACCACCCAAGGTATTGGTAATGCCCGCCGAACCAATACCATTGCTGATGATAAGCTGATCAATGTGCTGGGTAATTACAAAAAGGCGTTTGCTAATGATCAAAACTTGGATGTAACACTTGGTTACGAATACTATGATAATTTTAGAGATAGTAGTGGGGCTGCAACATCTAATTATATTACTGATGCTTTTTTATATTATAATTTGGGTGCGGCGAACGTAACCAGTACCAGCTATATCAGCACTGGTTCCTTTAGAACCTCCTACCAGCTGGCTTCCTTCTTAGGACGTGTCAATTATAGCTTTGGCGGTAAATACATCTTCACCCTTAATGGTCGTTATGACGGGTCCTCAAAGCTGGGTGCAAACAATAAGTGGGGTTTCTTCCCCTCAGCAGCAGCTTCCTGGGTAATTAGCCAGGAGAAGTTTATGAACAATGGCGGGTTCTTCAATACTTTAAAGCTTAGGGTGGGATATGGTGAAACCGGTAATGTGGAACCTATTGCGCCGTATAATTCTTTATTCCTGTACAGTCCAGTTGGATCCTTTTATGCCAATGGACAGTTTAACCGTGGTTATTCGCCTACACAAATTAATAATGAGGATTTACAGTGGGAACGCAGACAGATGTTTAATATAGGCGTTGACTTTGCTATTCTTAACAACAGGCTTAATGGTACTATCGAGTATTATGACTCCAAGACTAAGGATATGCTGTTTAACTATGGTATTCCATCTCCGCCGTTGCCATTTGATAAAGTATTGGCTAATGCTGGTGAGATGACAAATAAGGGTGTTGATATTACCCTTAATGGAAGCATTATTCAGAACTCAGATTGGAAATGGAACTCTACCATCATTTTTGGTACCGTCAAAAATCGTATTACCGACCTTACGGGTTCATTTACCTATGCAGGGTCGAAATATGATCTAAAGACGCCAAGAGTGGATTGGGGTGTTGTGAACGGGCAAGGATTGAACCAAGTCGTTTCTTACCTGCAAACGGGACACTCTTACGCCTCATTTTTTGTACGCCATTTTACAGGAGTAGATGGCTCCGGAAAACAACAGTTAGTGCCTGAAGATGCCGGTAGTGAGGAACGCACCTGGATTGATCCCTGGAATAATTTTACCTATGGATGGAGTAACTTTGTAAATTATAGGAACTTTGATTTCAGTATGGTGCTGCGCGGGCAGCAGGGTGGTAAAGTTTTCAATGGTACTTATTTGAACTTTGCTAATGTAAACCGGTTAACCACTAATGGTAACGTACTGGAAGACGCTTTAACAAATGGCATTAAAGACCCGGCAAAAACTTCTGATTATGCTATTCAATCCAGTTCCTTCCTGAGACTAGAAAGCGCCAGCCTCGGCTACACATTCGATACAAAAAAAGTTCCTGTAATAAGCCGTGCGCGTGTGTATGTTGCTGGCAATAACCTGTTCCTGATTACAGACTACAAAGGATACGACCCAGAAGTGAGAGTATCCGGAGTACAAGCATTTATCGACAACCTTGATTACTATCCCAGATCACGGTCCGTATCACTAGGCGTAAACTTGATTTTTAATTAATGAAACTTTAATACATCACCATGAAAAGTGTATCCTTCTTAAAGGGGTTAATACTTTTGACAATAGTCTCTGGTGTTTCCTGTACCAAGTTGGACGAGAAATTGTATGATAGGGTAAGTGCAGAAAACTTTGGAAACTCCGAGACTGAGTTACTAGCATTAGTTGGTCCTGCCTATTCATCGTTGGGTTCTGAAAACAGAGATGGCATTGATAATGATTATTTCTTTTTACAAGAAGCTTCTACAGATGAGATCATCGTACCTACCAGAGGTACCGACTGGGATGATAATGGTAAGTGGCGGCAATTGTGGCTCCAGACCTGGACACCTGACGTTGACATCTTAAATGCTGCCTGGGGTTTCTGTTCCTATGGTATTGGACAAATAAACCGTATAGAGGCGCAACTCCTTAGTTCTACTGTTGAACTACCTGTAAAGCCCCAATTATTGGCCGAGCTAAAGGCTTTAAGAGCTTTATATCACTGGATGTTAATGGACCTCTATGGCAATGTGCCTATTGTTGCGGACTTCAAAACAGACCCTAATACGGTAACGAATAAACCCAGGGCTGAGGTCTTCGCCTTTATTGAATCAGAACTTAAAGCGGCAATTCCTAAATTAACAACAACAGTAGGTGCTTCAACCTATGGTAGAATGACAAGGTATGCGGCTTTCACTCTTTTAGCCAAACTTTACCTGAATGCACAAGTTTATACCGGAACAGCCAGATACACAGATTGCATTGCAGCATGCGATTCGGTTATAAACAGTGCGAAATACACATTGAACAATAACTTTTTCGCCAACTTCGCTACGAATAATGACATATCGGCGGAAGAGATCATCTTTTCAATACCTACGGATAAAAGTTTGTATGGACCTGGTGACTTTAGCGGTTTGACCCGTATGCAATTACGCACGCTCCATTATTCACATAGAGCTGTTTACAACTTAGGTGAAACACCTTGGAATGGGTTTAGTTCAAACGCTGATTTTTACAATAAGTTCAATGATCCGAATGATGTAAGGAAATCGATGTTCCTTGTTGGGCAACAATACGATAATCTCGGTAATCCATTGACTGATGGTGCCACACCTATCATTCTTACGCCAGTCATTTCCAGCTTAAGTGCCGCTGCGCGGAATGAAGGAGCTAGAAGTATTAAGTACGCACCCGAGAAAAATTCGCGCCGGCAACAAAGTAATGACTGGGTCGTTTTCCGTTATGCAGATGTGCTTATGATGAAAGCTGAAGCGCTTGCCAGACAGTCTAATAACTGGAATGCTGGTTTAACACTTGTTAACCAAATAAGGACAAGAGCTAAAGCTGCTCCATTAAGCAGTTTAACGGCCGATAGTTTCTTGGATGAAAGAGCACGGGAATTTGCCTGGGAAGGCTGGAGAAGAAATGATATGATCCGTTTTGGCAAGTTTTTACAACCTAAACAATTTAAGGCTAACGTATCACCAGATACCAGGAACATATATCCCATACCAAGGCCGCGGCTTACAGCGAACCCTAACTTAAAGCAAAACCCTGGGTATTAATATTGAAATGAAACTACAGTTTTAAACAGAGGCAAGCACATACTTGCCTCTGTTTATTTAACGTTCCTATTTTAGATTTATACTACAAATAGTAAATGCAAAAACATACGTAACCCTTGATTATTCGTTCAATTTTTAAGAATACCTTAATTGTAGTGAAGCAGTGTGCTATTGTGATCCATAAATGGCAACTTGGAGCAACAGCCCTACTAGTGTTCTTGTATGCTTGCAGCAATGAATCTGAAACGACTTATGTGCCTCCAAGCGATCCTCTTTTTTCACAAATGGCATCAGGACAAACAGGAATTGCTTTTATCAACAAGGTAACAGATGATAGCTCGATGAATGTATTTAACTACCGCAACTTTTATAATGGAGGCGGGGTAGCTATTGGAGATATTAACAACGATGGTTTAAGTGATATTTATTTTACTTCCAACCAGCAGAACAATCATTTGTATTTGAATAAAGGAAACTGGGCCTTTACCGATATTACTGAAAAAGCAGGAGTGGGCGGCCAAATGGCCTGGAGTACCGGGGTAACTATGGCAGATGTAAATGCTGATGGCTGGCTGGATATCTATGTTTGCAACTCTGGAAACATACAAGGCGATAAGAGAAAGAACGAACTGTTTATCAATAATCACAATAATACATTCACAGAGCAGGCGCAACAATATAATTTGGCGGATTCCGGCGGCTATCATACACATGCTGCCTTCTTTGATTATGATAAAGATGGCGATCTAGATGTATACTTATTGAATAACTCTTACTATCCAGTAGACAAAATAACCAACAGGAATATCCGAAATGTTAGAGATCCATTTGCGGGTGACAAGCTGCTTAGAAATGATAATGGTCACTTTACGGATGTTAGTGAACAAGCCGGTATCTATGGTAGTCTGATTGGGTTTGGATTGGGCGTTACCATTGGAGATGTAAACGGGGACTATTGGCCAGACATTTATGTGTCAAATGACTTTTTTGAAAAGGACTATTTATACATTAACCAAAAGAACGGCACCTTTAAAGAGGATGTGGATTCTTGTATGGAACACACGTCTCAGAGCAGTATGGGTGCTGATTTAGCCGATATCAATAATGATGGATGGGCTGATATCTTCAGTACGGATATGCTGCCGGAAAGTGATGAGCGATTGAAAACCACCACCCGTTTTGATGATTTTGATTTCTTTAATTCGAAAGTAAAGGGTTCCTTTCATAAGCAGTTTCTTCAAAACTGCTTGCAGTTGAATAATGGTAACGAAACCTTTTCTGAAATAGCAGCCTTTGCCGGTGTAAATGCTACCGATTGGAGTTGGGGTGCATTACTATTTGACTTTGACAACGATGGATGGAAAGATATTTTTGTTAGTAATGGCATCTATAAAGATCTAACGAATCAAGACTATATTGATTTCCTGCAAAGTGCTGCCACCCGCGAGAAAGTGATACAGGCAGGTCGTTTTGATGTTGCCGCGTTTTTAGATAAACTTCCTTCTACACCAATACCCAACTATGCATTTGTAAATGAGAGAAACCTGCAGTTTGCCAATCAATCCTATACATTAGGCCTGGGGCAGCCATCATTTAGTAATGGTGCTGCCTACGGTGATTTGGATAATGATGGAGATTTAGACCTGGTTGTCAATAATGTCAATCAGCCTGCCTTTATATACCGCAATAACCAGGAACGGAAAGCTGGTAATAACTATCTCCGCATAAAATTTAAGGGTAGTGGACAGAATACAATGGGTATCGGATCTCAAGTAAAACTTTGGTTAGGGAAGGAAGAGATTGTTTATGAGCAAATGCTTACCCGGGGATTTGAAAGCAGTGTAGATCCTGTTATGTGTATTGGTATTGGGAAAGCCAAAGTGGTTGATTCAATGGAAGTAGTGTGGCCTAATTTAAAAAGGCAAGTACTGAAAGGCATACGATCTAATCAAACAATTACTCTAGATCAGCAACATGCCAATCAACAAGCCTATCCTATACCTGTAGGTAAGGCCTTATTTTCATTGGCTGGTTCAGATTTGTTTTCTGGTGATTTCTTGCATCATGAAAACGCCTTTATAGATTTTGACCGTGAGCGGCTCATTCCAAAAATGATTTCTACCGAGGGGCCAAAGATGGCTATTGGGGATGTAAATGGAGATGGTTTAGAAGATGTGATTTTAGGTTCTGCCAAAGAGGATTCCATGAAACTATTTATTCAAACAGGTGGAAGATGGAAGCAGTCCGTTCAGAAAGCTTTTGAACGAGATAAGGATTACGAGAATATTGGACTTGAGTTGGCGGATGTAGATGGAGATGGAGATCTGGACCTTTTAGCAGCCTCGGGGGGCAATGAGGATGTCGTAGGTGCTTATACGCTTACTCCTCGGTTATACCTCAATGATGGAAAGGGCAACTTCTCCAGGTCATTAGACAAATTACCTTCTATTTCGGTAAATGTCAGTTGTATACGTACTGTTGATGTTGATAATGATGGCGACTTAGATGTTTTTATTGGGGGAAGAAGCGTGCCTGGTATGTATGGCGAAATACCTCAAAGCTATTTGCTAATCAATGATGGGAAAGGGGTTTTTAAAGATGTAACATCTGCAAATGCCCCTGCACTACAAAAAATAGGAATGGTTACTGATGCCAAGTGGGTAGATTTTAATGGTGATGGGTTTAAAGATCTTGTGGTGGCAGGCGATTGGATGCCCGTAATGATCAGTATAAATCAGCATGGTATTCTTACTGAACCGCGTGCTTTGTCTCAGAGCGCGGGTTGGTGGAATACTTTAACAATCGCAGATGTTGATGGTGATGGTGACTCGGATATCATTGCAGGAAACCAAGGGCTAAATTCAAAAATAAAGGTCAGTCCTGATAAGCCCGGAATGCTTTATATCGGTGATTTTGATAAAAATGGTCAGGAAGAATGTATCCCTGTTTATTATAAGTCTGACGGGAAGGCCTATCCCTTCTACTTAAAAGGCGACCTGGTGCAACAACTACCTTCTCTGAAAAAGAAGTTTCTGCATTATGCCGCGTATGCTGGCAAAACCATGGATGAGGTATTGAGTCCTGAACAGTTGAAGTCTGCTAAACAATTGAAGGTGGAGGAGTTTCAGACCTGCCTGTTTATCAATGAGGGTAAATCTGGTTTTAAGAAATTGCCTTTGCCTTCTGTGGCCCAATTGGCCCCGGTTTATAGCATTTTGGTATTGGATTATAATAGTGATGGTAATAAGGATATTATTATGGGAGGTAACTTCTTTGGATTAAAACCAGAAGTTGGGCGTTTGGACGCTAGTTATGGCGTACTATTAAAAGGAGTAGGGCAAGGCCGTTTTGAATTTATTCCCAATTTGCTTTCTGGCTTAAAAGTAAAAGACGAAACAAGAGATATTCAGTTGTTAAAGGCCGCCAATCAAAAGAGCTATATAGTCTTTGCCCGGAATAATGAAAGTATACAGATCTATAAAGCGAACTAAAACAATACTCGCAATTGGCAGTTGTTTACTTAGCTTGCTGCTTTCTTGCAAAGGCAAGGAGGCGCAGCTTTTTGCGTCCTTGCCATCACATGCTACAAGTATTACTTTCAGAAACGAAGTACATGATAACGATAGCCTCAATATTTTAGATTACCTCTATTTCTATAATGGAGGTGGAGTAGCTATTGGTGATATTAATAATGACGGTCTACAGGATATTTATTTCACAGCGAATAAAGCAGGGGGAAATCGTCTTTATTTAAACAAGGGTCGATTTCAATTTGAAGATATTACCACAAAAGCAGGTGTCGCGGGAACTGCTGATTGGTGTACCGGTGTAACCATGGCAGATGTGAATGGGGATGGATGGTTGGATATCTATGTGTCGGCTGTAGCAGGAAAATTAGGGTTAAAAGGACACAATGCTTTATATATCAATAACGGTAACAACACGTTTAGTGAAAAATCGGCTGAATATGGACTAGGCTTTGTTGGATACGCTACACAAGCCGCTTTTTTCGATTTTGATCACGACAATGATCTGGATTGTTACTTACTGAACCAATCCGATCACTCGGTCGAATTTTACCGTGATACGTCTAACCGGCGAAAGGTAAGTCCAAAAGCAGGTGATCGTTTATATCGAAATGATAATGGACATTTTACAGACGTTACAATGCAAGCCGGCGTTTATTCCAGTGGTTTAGGTTATGGATTAGGCCTGGGAATAAGCGATTTGAACAATGATGGGTGGGATGACATTTATGTAGGAAACGACTTTCATGAGAATGACTACTACTACATAAATAATCAAGATGGAACGTTTACGGAAAGTGGAGCAAAAGCTTTTGGGCATTACAGCCGCTTTAGTATGGGAAATGACATTGCCGATTATAATAATGACGGCATGCTGGATATGATAACTGTAGATATGTTGCCTTATGATGAAAAGGTATTGAAGACTTATGGAGGTGAAGAGTCCTTAGATATTTACCAGTATAAAATAACGGGTAATGGATTTCAGAATCAATATTCACGGAATTGCCTGCAAGTAAACATTGACAACGGTAAGCGGTTTAGTGATGTGGCCTTACAAGCTGGCGTTGCTGCAACCGATTGGAGCTGGAGTCCATTATTTGCTGACTTTGATAATGATGGTATTAAAGACCTCTTCATCAGCAATGGCATTCAAAAGCGAATGCTGGATCTGGACTACATCAAGTTTGTTTCTTCATCTTCTGTTCAGCAAGCCTTACTAATGTCGCACCAGTTTGATAAAGAGGTGTTACAACAAATACCGGATGGCAAGTGTCATAATTTTATTTATAAAGGCACTAAAGAAGGGGCATTCAATGATCAGTCGGAAGGCTGGGGCTTTTCACAACCTACTGTATCAAGCGGGGCTGCCTATGCGGACTTAGATAATGATGGAGATTTAGACCTGGTAGTCAATCGCTCAAATGAGGAAGCCGGTATTTATGAAAATAGGGCAACGGGTATGCATTACTTGCAGCTAAGTTTTAAAGGTGCTGGTAAGAATACAATGGGGGTGGGCGTAAAAGCATTTTTATTTACAAAAGAAGGGATACAAATGCAGGAGCTAATGCTTACAAGAGGGTTTCAATCTTCTGTTCCGGCACTATTGCATTTTGGCTTAGATACACTTTCATATATAGACAGCTTAGTGGTTGTGTGGCCCAATAACCATAGTCAAACCGTTAAGAAACTAGCTACCAATCAGCGAATAGTGATTCAACAAAAGAATGCCGTTGATACGTTTTCTTACACTAGAATCTTTGGAAATAAACAGCCAATGTTGGCAGATGTGACCACCAGTACAAAACTTAATTGGGGCATAAAGAAAATGTGTTTTATGATTTTAATCGTCAGTATTTAATTCCTCATGAACTTTCTACCGAGGGGCCTAAAATGGCTGTTGGTGATGTAAATGGCGATGGCCTGGATGATATCTTCCTTTGCGGAGCTAAACAACAATCTTCTGCACTCTATATCCAAAATAGTCATGGTCAGTTTGAATCTAGCAATATAGCATTATGGGCAGCCGACTCCTTATCTGAAGATGTAGATGCGTTTTTCTTTGATGCGGATAATGACAAAGATCTTGATCTGTATGTTGTTACAGGTGGCAATGAATATAACAAGGGGAATGCCTGGTTATTAGATCGGTTATATATCAATGATGGTAAAGGCCAGTTTACCAAAGCAGAACACGCTTTGCCTCCAATAGCTGAAAATAAAAGCTGTGTAAGTGTAGCTGATATTAATAACGATGGTTTGATGGATTTATTTGTAGGCGGGCGAAGTGATCCAATGTCATATGGCAAGCCTTGTGCTTCCTACATTTTATTAAATACGGGCAAAGGAACTTTTGTAGATGTTTCGCAAAAATGGTTGGGTTCGGTTCAGGAGCTGGGTATGGTAACCGATGCTGTATTTGAGGATTTTGACAAGGATGGTAAAATGGATTTAGTTGTAGTAGGCGAGTGGATGCCCGTGACCTTTCTTTTAAATAAAGGAGATCATTTTGAAAATGTGACCAATAAGGTGGCGCCGCCAAAATTGAATGGCTGGTGGTATTTTATTATCGGTGCAGATATTGATAAAGATGGGGATATAGATTTTTTAGTGGGTAATTATGGAACGAACAGCAAGCTGAAAGCTTCTGCAGCTGAACCTGTACGCCAGTATTTAGGCGATTGGGATAAAAATGGAACTTCAGATCCTTTACTGTGTATTAACATTGAGGGTAAGTACTACCCCTTTTTAAATAAAGAAGAGTTGGAAAAACAATTGCCTTTTATCAAAAAGAAATTCCTGGGCTATCAGGTCATGGCTGATAAGTCCGTTGACCAGATTTTTGATAAAGCGGCTTTAGATAATGCCGCTGTATTAAATGCCTATAATTTTAGTTCTGGGGTATTAAGGAATGATGGAAAAGGTTCCTTTCATTGGCAACCATTTCCAGCTACAGCACAAACCGCTCCTGTATTCTCCATTTTGTATGCGGATATAAACAGGGATAATAAGCCGGATATCTTAGGCGGAGGGAATTTTTATGGAGTACTTCCTTATGAAGGTCGATATGATGCTTCTCAGCTGTGGTGGCTTCATCCTACAGGAAAAAATGGCTTTGAAGTTATACCACCAATTCTTTCTCAGTTTTATTTGACTGGCGAAGTCAGGGATATCAAAACTGTTCGTTCTGTAAATAGAACCCAATACCTGGCCATTGCCCGCAATAATGATAGCGTAAAGCTTTTCCGGTAGTACATTAATAAACGGGGTAACAAATCTTTGTCTGCCATTTTGATGTGTCGCTTTCGGTGCAACGGTTGATTAAAGGTATTTCGTAGGGGATGCTCGCTTCTTCTATATTTCGGTCTAGGATGTAATTCCTTAAATTCAGGTAGCCCCTTTGAATAGAAGCTGGCCCTCCTTGTACAATGCCCGTCAGTAATTTGCTGGGGTTGATCTTTTTCATTTGTAAGCCACTAATAGAAGATGGCCTTACTTGCACTGATATGCCAGCCATAACCGTATACTTATCACCCTCTTGGCGTTGAGATAACATAGTAGTACCGCTATTTTTAATAGTAGCGAGTTGCAATTCTTGTTGTAATCTTTCCATTAATTGGCAGATCATTTCAGTAGTGGGTATTGAAACGAAATCCTGCGATACGGTAGCAATCAACGTATCTGTTATTCTAAAAGACTCAATTTGTAAGCCATAGGTATTTTGGGTTTGGCTTACATAGGAAGCAATGTTCTTTGTAAAATTGCTGATCGAATCCTTAAGTCGTTGCAACTGGAAGTAGGTGCTGATTCTATTTATTGGGTTGAAGCCTGTTGCTACCTTCCATTCCCACGCTAAAATTGTAGAATCTACCTTCTCGGTAGGGATGATTTCTAAACTGCCACTTCCTTTTTGATAAGCCGAGTGTAGATTGAAATAAGGAAAGGTTACTTCTGTTATTTTAAATGAAGCATTTTGGATATCATTTGGAAATAGATGTGGAGCGTTTTCTTTGGACTGCTTTAAATTTTTTAAAGTTGTGTAAAGGGATTGGTCAATGGCATGTACATATACTTTACCTGAAATGGATAAAGTACCGGGAATGAAAGTATAGATACTGATCAGTGCAAGTACAATGATCAATATCAATACCAATCTTAGCTTAGATCGTTTAGCCATGTGAGTAAACGTTTGATGCAATACAACCTACTCAATTTTCATCATAATTGCCAGTGCCCATTGCCTTTGGTAGTACAAATCGTTATTTTTAACTGAATACAAACACCTGTTAGCATATGAAGAAGCTGGCTCTTTATATCATTATAACTATTCTATCTATTTCTGCTTTTTCGCAACAGTCAGATACCTGGAAGATAACGGTCAATAAAGTTAATCCTCAAGACTATTATGGTGTTACTGTGGCCAATGGAATGATTGGTATTATTTCATCACCCAATGTGTTGCGTTGTAAGGAGGTGGTCCTAAATGGCGCTTACGACCTATATGGGCGTGGTAGGGTCAGCAATTTCTTGCAAGGCTTTAACCTGGTGAACATGAACCTGGATATTGATGGACGTCGGATCGGTAATGCGGATGTTACCCAAATGCGACAAGTGCTGGATATGAGGCACGCGAGTATAATGACCAGTTTTGACTATGCCGACAAAGCAACTATTACCTATACCTATTATTCCTTGCGTCATCTTCCTTACAATGTATTAGTAGACGTTTCCATCACCGCCAAGAAAAACATTGAAGTAATGCCTGCCAGTGTAATGGAGGCGCCGGATGCTTTACGAGACGTACAGAACTATTATAACCAGATCGATCGCCCACATGTGACCTTGAGCTTGCTGTCTTCAACAGCCAAGAGCCCAACCGGCAAACTAACGTTTGCTTCTTCTACCACCTTTCTCTTTGATGAGCCGCATGGTAGCGAGCCTGAACTGATTCATGAAATGTGGGATAATAACATGCATTTGACCAAGTTTCGCAAACAACTAAAAGCAGGAACCACCTATCATTTTGCTATAGCAGGCGCCTCTATAACATCAGCACACCATGAAGATCCTTTAAATGAGGCTGAGCGCTATGTGATCTATGCTAAGTTGGAAGGAACGAAGCGATTATTGCAAATGCATGCCAATGCCTGGGACAGTCTTTGGAAAAGCGATATTGTCATTGAAGGTGACGATGCGAGCCAGCGAGAAGTGCGATCTGCCATGTACCATTTATACTCCTTTGTTAGAGAAGGTACAGCTTATAGTCCATCACCAATGGGTTTGAGTGGACTGGGGTATAACGGCCACGTATTTTGGGACACTGAGTTATGGATGTTTCCTGCCATGTTGTTATTACATCCGGAAATGGCCAAGAGCATGGTAGAGTACCGTTATCAGCGATTGCAACAGGCGCGACACAATGCATTTGCTCATGGTTTTAAAGGTGCTATGTATCCATGGGAAAGTGCTGCCAGTGGCAATGAAGAAACGCCAGTCTGGGCGCTAAGTGGTCCTTTTGAACATCATATTACTGCCGACGTAGCCATAGCTGCCTGGAATTATTTTGCCGTAACACAAGATACCAGTTGGTTAAAAGAAAAAGGTTTTCCCATTATTATGGAGTGTGCTGATTTCTGGGCCAGTCGTGTAGAGCGCAATGGTTCCGGTAAGTATGATATAAAGAATGTAGTAGCTGCTGATGAATGGGCCGAGAATGTAGATAACAATGCGTTTACAAATGCAGCGGCAAAAGCAAACCTGCAATATGCCATATGGGCTGCCCGCATTTTAAATGTGGTGCCATCCCCCGATTGGGAGGATGTTTATAAGAACATTCCTATATTAAAATTAGAGAACGGTGTAACCGCTGAGCATGCAACGTATAAAGGGGAAAAGATCAAACAGGCTGATGTTAATCTCTTAGCTTATCCTTTAAAAGAGATAACGGACCAACAACAAGTCCGAAAAGATCTAGAGTACTATGAATCAAGGATAGGAGAAGGATCTCCGGCTATGACGCATGCCATATTTGCTTTGTTGTATGCAAGGCTTAAAGAGCCTACAAAAGCCTGGCAGGCCTTTTTGCTGGCACATCAACCCAATAAAAAGAATCCCTTCGGTGTATTAGCTGAAACAGCCGGAGGTAACAACCCTTATTTTGCTACTGGTGCTGGTGGTTTTTTACAATCAATACTAAGTGGATTTGGTGGATTGGATATTACTCCTACAGGTATTGTTCAAGTGCCTTCTGTTTTGCCGCCGGGCTGGAAAAAGCTTACGCTGACTGGTATAGGAGTGAACAAAAAAACGTATATTGTAAGTAAGTGAGACGAAAATTATCTGCAATACTGCTGCTTGCTTTGTTCCTGTTTAATATAGCAGGATATAGAGTAGCTTTTTACTTTCTCCAACAATATGCTGACCAGCAGATGACAGCTTCCCTTGAAAACGATTCTTATGATGAATCTGAACTCATTACGGTAACGATTCCCATTTCATTGCCTTATTATAATGACTGGAGCGATTTTGAAAGAGTGGATGGAGAAGTTGTTTATGAAGGTGTGGTCTATAAATATGTGAAACGGAAAGTTTGCCAGGGTCAATTGGTATTGCTTTGTATTCCTGATCAGAAAAGAACTGATATCGCATCCGCTAAAGATGCGTTCTTTAAATATAGTCAAGACCTGATGCAGCATCAGAATGATCATAAATCACCTAATAGTAAAGTTGTCGAGTATCAACCTATTAACGATTTTCAACAACACCTTATCTCTTATTTAATTACTACACCAATAACAAGCATTCAACAGAACCAGCATACACCTTTATCTGTTGCTTTGTCTTCATCACCACATTTATCGCCCGAACATCCTCCCCAGGTCTAATCAATATTTCTGTTAGTTACTGAGCGATCATGCCCAAAAAGGGATGGTCTTCTTCTGTTTCCCTAAACAATACTATCATGAAATATTTGATATTATTTGCCGTCATTGTAATGATGAACGGAGCTTGCCGCCATAAAGGGGATTACCAGCCTGTATTTGATAATCCCGGTTTATACTCAAAGTCTGTATATGAATTAAATAGTGTGGTGATGGACAATAATTTTAGTCCTGTTGTAGCTGCACGAAACTATGTTTATGCCAATATTGCCGCCTATGAATGTATTGCGGCGGGTGATTATCGTTTTGTTTCTTTGGTTGGGCAAATCAAACATATGCCTGTTATGCCAAAGCCAGCAGAGCCCGCTAAGGTCAACTATCATTTAGCCGCCTTGTTGTCATTGATTAAAGTAGGTAATGCGGTTACCTTTCCAGAAGGGGCCTTGATGGATTATTGGCAGAACTTGTATGATAAAGCGGACAGTGCTGGAATGCCTGCAGACGTACTAAAACAAACAGTAGCTTTTAGCGATACCATTGTAAGTGCCATTTTAAAATGGAGTAAAGGCGATAACTATGCGCAAACAAGGAGTGCAGAAAAGTACACGGTTACTGTAGAAGATGGTCGCTGGGTGCCAACGCCACCAGCTTATGCACAAGCCATGGAGCCTCATTGGTGTGAAATTCGTCCCATGTCATTAGATTCCGCCTCTCAGTTTGCACCACCTGCGCCTCCGGTCTTTAATGTTAAGTCGCCTACTTCACACTTTTATAAAGATGTTATGGAGGTAAAGACTGTTGGTGACAGTTTAACGGATGAGCAGCGGCATATTGCCGATTTCTTTGATGATAATCCTTTCAATTTACATGTAACCGGGCATGCCATGTATGCCACCAAGAAGTTCTCTCCACCGGGGCATTGGATGAATATTGTAGGTATTGCTACACAAAAGGCTGGTAAAGATTTTAGTACAACGGTTGCTGCTTATGCAGCTACGTCTATTGCTTTATTTGATGGTTTTATTGCCTGCTGGTATACCAAGTATAAAACCAACGGCGTGCGCCCAGAAACAGTCATCAATAAATACTTTGATCCCAATTGGAGACCCTACATACAAACGCCACCATTTCCCACTTACGTTAGTGGCCATTCTGTAATATCTAACGCTTCCGCTGAAGTGATGACGTATTTTTTGGGTGATCATTTTGCCTTCACAGACACATCGGAATCAGAGTTTGGTATAGCAAACCGTTCTTTCCGTTCTTTTAGGGACGCTGCACAAGAGGCTTCCTTTTCCCGATTATATGGCGGAATACATTATCGGTCTGATTTAGAGCAAGGTAATGAAGTAGGGAAAAAAGTAGGAGCGTATGTTGTATCAAAGCTCCACTTTCAACGAAATCAAAATCAATTATCACAAAACAAGTAAAAGTTATGAGACTAGTAATTTTAGGCATATTTCTTTTCTGTAGCTGGAAAGCCGCAGAAGCACAAGGGTGCGTAGCTATACGCAGCAATGGTGCTTCGTGTACAATGGATGGAATTCATAGTGAAGCAATGTTAAAAGAGAGTCGCCCCTGGATCTTTTCAATTAATACCCGCTATTTCAAATCATATAAGCATTTTGTTGGCACCGAAGAACAAAAGGAAAGGGAGGAGCAAGGGACGAACGTGATCAATCATACTTTTTCAACTGAGTTTGGCCTTAACCGAAAGCTGAATGAACGTTGGGCACTCGGTCTTTTTGTACCAGTTATCAGTAATGCGCGATCTTCTATGTATGAACATTATGGTAATGCCAGTAAGAGTCCGAATGCGCGTCGAAGTACTCATTCCTTTGGGCTTGGTGATTTGCGCGTGGCTGCTTATTATTGGCTGCTTGATCCGGTTAAGAATTCCAAAGGCAATGTGCAGTTAGGTGCCGGTATTAAATTACCTACCGGAGATTATAAGTACCAGGACTATTTCTGGAAAAATGACACAACTAAGGTTTTGGGGCCGGTAGATCAATCTATACAACTGGGGGATGGTGGTACTGGGTTTACGGCAGAATATAATGCCTTTTATCGGCTTACCAGATCCTGGAGCTTGTACTCCAACGGCTTTTATCTTTTCAATCCCAGAGAGCAAAATGGCGTATCTACTGCCAGAGGCAGCGCCGTTTCACCTACAGCTATCGCATATGGAAGTGACGTAATGAGTGTGCCCGACCAGTTCATGTTTCGCGCAGGTATTAATTACTCTATGAAGCATTTTCATTTTTCAGGGGGAATGCGTATTGAAGGTTTGCCAGCGGAAGATCTTATTGGTGGCAGTAATGGCTTTAGAAGACCGGGTTATGTTTTGTCTGCCGAACCAGTAATTGTGTATAGTCTAAAACAAACACAAATCTATGCCGCTGTACCGGTTGCACTAGTGCGTGACCGTACGCAGAGTGTGCCCGATAAGATTAGAACCGAAAAGACTGGTGTGTATGCACAAGGTGATGCCGCCTTTGCTGATTACTCCGTCAATATTGGGGTAGCTTTTTCACTCAAATGATGGTTTATGGTTAATACCGTCCGTACGAATGGAGATGCTCAGAGGCGAGGTCATTAGTTGACTTCGCCTCTTTCGTTGAAATATGTATTTAGTTAACTGAGGACAGTTGATCGTTGGCAGTAGGGCGCTGTTAACTGTCAACTATCCTCTTCCAGCTGTAATCAGATATACACAATGATGTTATTGCACTAAAGTCTTATAAGCTTTATCTTTAAAGGTATTCCCTTTCTACCCTTTAACCTTTCTATATGACGAAGCTGTTTCTGCTATTAGCCTTCTTTGTAGGTACGCTAGAGGCATACGCGCAGGTTACGCCCACACCCGATAAGTTGTGGGGTGATTTATTTAAACAGGTGCAGTTAACCCGGGTTTTTCCTGACAATAAAACCTTTGTGGATTGCACTCCTAAGTCGGAGCCCTCTTCCATAATGAAAGCCTATGCTGCTCAAAAAGCAAATGAATCTTTTGATCTGAAAGCGTTTGTGCACCAGCATTTTAATATACCAGTACCTCCAAATGTAAAGGTGACACCTGGACTTACATTGATCAAGCATTTAGAGGAATTGTGGGGAACGCTAGCGCGTCACCGGGATAGCGTACAGCGTTGGAGCTCCTTATTACCATTGCCCTATCCCTATATTGTGCCTGGCGGCCGCTTCAGAGAGATCTACTACTGGGATAGTTATTTTACCATGCAGGGGCTGGCTGTAAGTAACCGTTATGATCTGATAGAAGGGATGATCAACAATTTTGTATCGCTGATCAATAACTATGGTCATATTCCCAATGGTAATCGTAACTATTTTCTAAGCCGCTCGCAGCCACCTTATTTTTCGTTAATGGTCAGTTTATTATCAGAAAAGATGGGGAATGCCGTATTTAAAAAGTATTTCCCTGCTATGGAAAAAGAATACCAGTTCTGGATGCAGGGTGTTGACAAACTTAAAAATGTGCAGGCTTATCGTAGGGTGGTGAAGATGCCCGATGGTACTATTTTAAACCGGCACTGGGATGATAATAATGCGCCACGCCAGGAGTCTTACGCCGAAGATGTAGCCACCAGTAAAGATTATAAAAGTAAAGATGGACTGGCCTATGTTAACCTGCGGGCAGGAGCTGAAAGCGGCTGGGACTTTACCAGCCGGTGGTTTGAGGATACCATGCATTTGAATACCATTGAAACAACGGACATTATTCCGGTAGATTTGAATGCTTTGCTTTATGCAAACGAGATGCTTTTAGCAAAGGCTGCTTCTGAAAGTGGGCTTTCGGCAAAAGCTGCTTCCTATAAAGCAAAGGCGGAGAAGCGAAAGGTTGCTATTCTGAAATACATGTGGGACAGACAAAAGGGCTTTTTCTTTGATTATGATTATAAACAAAAACACACCACGCAGAAACTAAGTGTAGCTGGTGTAATGCCGTTGTTTTGCCATGCTGCTACGGAAGAGCAGGCTGCTATTGCTAAAACCACTTTTCAAAAGTACCTGCTCAAAGATGGAGGTGCCGTGTCAACAGTTTATCATACCGGCGAGCAGTGGGATGCACCTAACGGTTGGGCGCCTTTGCAGTTTATTGCTGTAAAGGGTTTTATGAATTATGGCTTTAATGACATGGCAAAAACCATAGCCGAACGCTGGATGGCTGTAAATGAGAGGGTATTTAACGCCACTGGCAAAATGCTGGAGAAATATAATGTAGAAGATATCAATCTGGATAGTGGTGGTGGGGAATATCCCACACAAGATGGATTTGGGTGGACAAATGGGGTGTATTTAAAGTTTTATGAGTTATTCAAGGCCAATTCAGCTCCATCAGGTAACTAGCTTTTAAAGGACAAACTTGTCCAGGAAGAGATTATTTAATTACATCCTTGTATTTAGTGAAAAAGATAACGGCCAATGCTTAGAGTTTTGCCTGCTTTTTGCTAAATTATATGAAACAACGCAAGGCTGTAGAGCTTGGTTGTGAAAGCGATATAAATCCATCATTAATAACTATAAGTAATTGTTATGGAAAGAAATTCTTTAAGATTAGACGCCCCTTGGGATGAAGTAAAAGAAATGCTGAAAGAGTTGAATACTGATCTTACCGATGAGGATCTGGAATACAGACCTAATGGTGAGCAGGAGATGTTAGAGCGGGTTGCGAGGAAGTTGGATCAGGATGTGCCTCATGTAAGGGATTGGATTGAAAGTGTTTCATCTAACCGGGGATTGGCGCATTAATACTGATTGGTTTCACGCAGAGAGGCTGAGGCGCAGAGAGAAATGTTTCGCATAGAAGAAGTGAGAAAAGGAGGACCGCGGATTGGTGGGATTAAAATGGATTAGTAAGATTACTGTCTGTTAGCTGTAATATCTTTTGTTTTTGCCATTTCGAGTAAAACGAGGAGTCTCAGAGTCTTACAGCCCCTTGCTTTCACCCTGAACTTGTTTCAGCGTCTGATCTCACTTTCAAGGGTGATTTTGTATCTTTAGAACTCTTTTCCGTGAGCATAGTTTCTTCCCTTCTTATTACACATTTCTATACTATTTATTGGGGCTTATAGCGGTATCGGATGGCAGGATACGAGCCAGGGTACGGAGGTGGTAGGGCTAACGGGTAAGGTAGGGAGTTGATACGGAGTTAGTACGGCTTTCATACGGAGTTAGGTAGGCTCTGATACGGAGTAACCATGAAGTGGATACGGAGTAACCATGAAGGTGTAGAGGCATAGCAGTGAAGGAACAGCAGAGTGGTAGTGAAGGTAGAGGCAAATAATAGAGAAAGTAGATCGTAGAGGGGTGGGATTGGGGATTAGGGATTAGGGATTTGGAATTGGGGGCAAGCAAGGATGGGTTTTACCTTGCTATTGATAAGCAAGTAATGATATATTAAGTAAACTTGGCTTTTATGAATACTTGTTAGTGTAATGTATAACTCGTATTAAAGGGGAAAGTTGTGGGTTATTATATATATGGAAGTTCATATTAAATGAAATTCAATAACTTACGGCCAAACTCAGATTGACTGCCCCGCGTACTTACCATAGGATTGTTAATGGCCCTGGTTTATAGCCAGATGATCTACCAGTTTGCCTTGGTCTACCAACAAGGGCAAGCCAAACGGGAAATGAAGCAACAGTTACGCCTTAGGATAAGTGAAGCTGATCTTGAAATGATCTCTTACCTAGAAAATGAAAAAGATATAGAATGGGAAGAAGAGGGCAAGGAGTTTCGACTACATGGAGAGATGTATGATGTGGTAAAAACAGCTACAGTGAATGGAAAACCAGTATTTTATTGTATCAATGACAAGAAAGAGAACGAATTAATCCATAAGTACCTAAACCTTATCAAACAAAAGAACAATTCTGATAAAAAGCCCAGAACTCTAAGTATTAAACTGCTTTTTAATCAATCTTCGGAACCTATTTTTGTTTCAAATCAGCTAGCCGTGGTTTATGACACAGAATTAGTGTGTTGTCTTCCTAATGCGGAACTAGATCAATTAATTCCCCCACCCAAGGTTTAGTCTTCTTTTCGTAATAATTATCCTTTAGCTATGCCTGTTAACTAATGCAGGTAATAGCTTCTATCGCTTTGTATTACATCAACTAAAACTAAAAATGAAGACTAAATATTTATTTCTACTATTTAACCTGTTTTTCGTTACCACACTTTACGCTCAGCGAACTATAAAAGGGCGTGTTATTGATCAGCAAACGAATCAGCCTATTCCACGTGCCTCAATTTCTGGTGGTGGAGCTACTGTAGTGAGTAATGAGCAAGGACAATTTGAGATCAATTCTACTGCCGACCATTTGTCGGTTACCTCTGTTGGCTATTCTACCAAAGATGTAAAAGTGATCGAGGCATCGGAACTGTTAGTACTAATGGAGCCTTCTAACGTGGCGTTGAATGAAGTGATAGTAGAAGGTAACGCTGCACAGCGCAAGTTGTTGACTACACCTAATGCTGTCGGCCTGGTAACCAGTCGCGACTTGGCTCGTACCAGCGGAATTTTCTTACATCAAACCTTAAACACCCTTTCTGGTGTACGTATGGAAATGCGTAACAATGTGCAAGGTGCACGTATTGTTATCAGAGGTTATGGGAATGAAACCAATTTTAATGGATTGGGGTATAAGGCTTATTTAAATGGTATTCCTGTAACCGATGCAGACGGTACTACTTTTTTAGATGATATCGATTTTGCCAGCCTTGGTCGTGTAGAGGTGATCAAAGGACCCGGATCATCTTTGTATGGTAACTCTATTGGTGGGGTGGTATTGATGCAAATGCAAAAGGCTACGCCGGGCGAAACATCTGTAGGTCAGCAAGTAACAGCTGGTAAAGACGGCTTATTACGCACCACTACCAGTTTCAAAAGCGCTGTAAATAATTCCAGCCTTTTTGTGAACTATGGTCATCAGCAGTACGATGGCTTCCGTATGCACAACTCCAGCGAAAAGAACTTTGTGAACATGGGCGGTGACTTTTACCTGGGCAAACGCACGATTACAACGTTTGCCAGCTATACAAAAGGTATGGACTACCTGGCTGGCCAAGTAAGTGAAGCAAACCTGATAGCACACCCAGATTCTGCTGGTCAGGGGTATATTAATAATGATGGCCATGTAGGATTGGAAAACTTTAAAGTAAGTGTTGGTCAGGACTACCAGTTCAGCCCATTGTTTTCCAATAATACTAACCTGTTTTTAGTAAGCACGTTTATTGACCAGGCTAGTGAGGCTGGTTTAACTCGCACACAAAAAAGCAAGTTTGGCGGCCGTTCTACCTTTACCTATTCACCAACCATTGGTACTATCCCAGTAAAATTCTCTTTAGGCGCTGAGTTTTTGCGTAATAAGAGCTATGCAAAAGGTTATGCCTTGACTTTGGCTGTACCAGGAGCATTAACTTCAGACCAGGAGATTGCAGCACAACAAGCTAACCTGTTCTTTCAAGCAGAAGGAAAGATCACGCCTACTACTACATTGACAGCTGGTATTGGTGAGAACTTTATAGAATACAAGCTGGATGATATGCGCCCAACGGTTATCACCACTTCGGCTTCTACCACTTACAAGAACCGTAGCGGCAGTAAAACCTTTGATCCCATCCTGGCTCCTAAAGTAGCCCTTACACAAATGATAGGTGATAACGTATCTGCTTATGCTACTGTAAGCAAAGGTTTCTCTTCTCCATCAACCAGCCAGATTATAATTGTTCCAAGCGGCGCAGCCATGTTGGCCGGACAAAACCCTGGTATTAATGAAGATCTGAAGCCAGAGATTGCAACCAGTTATGAAATTGGTTCAAAGGGTAGTTTGTTGAACAAGAGCTTGAGCTATGATGTAGCCTTGTTTTTAATGAATGTGAAGGATAAACTGGTAAGCCAATACTATGGTAGCAATGCCTATATGTATACAACCAATGCCGGTAAAACACGCCATCAGGGGTTGGAGCTAACCTTATCGTATGCTAAGCAATTTGAGAATCGTTTTATCAGCCTGGTAAGACCATTTGTTAGCTATACGTATAATGATTTCAAATACGAAGATTTCCAAACTATTCCTGCAGATCCGGCGCAGCAAGAAACAACGACTACGCCGCCATCGCCTGGTCAGTCGCAAAAATTGCTGAACTACAAGGGAAAACAAGTGGAAGGTATTGCTAAGAATCTATTCAATGCAGGGCTGGATGTAGAAAGCCGTGTTGGTTTGTACTTGAATACCACACTTACGCATGTAGATAAAATGCCTGTAGACTTTGCTAACCAGCATTATGCAAAAGCTTACACTGTATGGAATGCCAAGGCTGGTTATCGTAAAGCTATAAGCGCGCATTTTGATTTGAATCTTTATGGTGGTTTGGATAATATCACTGATATACATTATTCTACCCACATCTTCCTGAACTCAAGAGACTATCCAAAAATTTACAACCCTATGCCTTTATCTAACTGGTACCTGGGTACATCGTTGAAATATATTTTCTAATTCAATTGGCCTGGCTGCATGCCAGGCCATTTTATCATTATGAGAAATAATCACATTCTATTTATAGCCGCTGCTGTTGTATTGTCGGCATGTGGACGCTTTGATAAAAAGACCAGTCAGAAAGAAGGACAACGACTGATCAGTGTATCTAAACAACTAACGGAAATCATCTTTGAAGTAGGCGGCGATACTGCACTGGTAGGAGTGGACTTGTCTAGTACGTTTCCGGAAGCAGCAAAAAAAATACCGACTGTTGGATATCACCGCGGTTTGAATGCGGAGGGTATTATCTCCTTAAATCCAACGGCAGTATGGCATGATGGTAATATTGCGCCAGAGCATGTTATTGAACAAGTGAAAAAGGTAGGTATACCATTGGTTCAATTTTCTGGCGGTAATACTATTGACTCCACTAAGATCCTGATCATGCAGTTGGCCACCCTATTTCACAATGAGGCAAAAGGGAGGGCGCTTTGTGAAAAACTGGATCTGGATATGGCTAAAGCAGATTCTGTAAGAAAGCAATTGACGGATAAACCACGTGTGTTGATAGTGCATTTCGGACAAGCGGCCAATCAATACTTCGTCTTTAATCGTAAAGGCATACCCAACCAAATGCTGGAATGGGCAGGTGTAGAAAATGCGGCTGATACAGCGCAGAAATGGAAAAACTTAAGTCCTGAAGTGATTGCCCAGGCACAACCTGATATCATCTTAGCTACCGATTATGGTTTTGACCTGCAGGGGAGTGTGGAGAAATTCAAACAACTGCCAGGTATTTCATTATCACCAGCAGCTAAGAATAACCGTATTTACCGGATCGATGAGCATGATCTGGTATACTTAGGCCCACGTACTGGCGAAAATGTTTTGAAATTGATTAACCTATTACACAAAAAATAATGCGCACGCTGTCTTTTCGATTTTATTATATAGTCTTTACAGTGATCTTGCTCTTACTCTTGTTTCTTTCTGTAAGGGTAGGCGCTGTTTCTATTACGTATGAAAAGATAGTGGCTTTTATTGCCGATGGTTTTGGATATCAAACAAGCGTGCCTGTTAATAAAATAGAACAGGCACTCTTTTTCCAGATCCGTTTACCAAGAGTACTGCTTTGTGCCTTTGTTGGTGCATCGTTAGCGGTATCTGGTGCTTTAATGCAAGCGTTGTTTCGCAACCCAATCGTAGAGCCCGGTTTGATTGGTACATCTGCTGGTGCGGCCCTGGGAGCAGCGTTTGTATTTGTTATGGGCAAATCTATTGCTGGCGTTTATGCGGATGTGCTAGGCCCTTTTTTATTACCTGTATTTGCATTTATAGGTGGCCTAGCTGCTACGTTGGCGGTTTATAAATTGTCTTCCATTTTTGGTAAGGTCAATGTATCTACCATGATACTGGCAGGCATAGCTGTAAATGCTATGGCAGCTGGAGGTACTGGCTTTTTATCTTACGTAGCCCGTGATCCGCAAGCTCGTAGTATTACTTTCTGGAACTTAGGCACCCTTTCCGGAAGTAATTGGAATAGTGTATGGTTGGTAGGGTGCTCTACTGTTTTCGGAATCATCATTTGCCTGCGTTATACAAGAGGGTTGAATGCGCTTTTGTTAGGAGATGATGCAGCCGGTAACTTGGGAATCAACACCAGCCGATTAAAGAGCCGCGTGTTATTGCTAAACACCTTTATGATTTCCTTGGCAACAGCCATGGTAGGCGTTATTGCCTTTGTAGGACTAATTGTGCCTCATATATTGCGCATGCTAAAAAGTAGTGATAACCGTTTCCTGGTTATTGGATCGGCGCTGCTAGGAGCTATTGTTCTGAACCTGGCCGATATGGTAGCACGCAGTATTGTAGCACCTTCTGAATTCCCCATTGGTATCATTACCGCTTTTATTGGTGCCCCCATCTTTCTAAGCATTCTTATTGGTTCCTATAAGCAACAACAAGGAGGTGGATTTTATGCTTAAAGTAGAGGGGCTAAAATATCAGATAGGATCGAAAATAATTATTCCCGATTTGTCAGTACAATTTCAGCCCCGAGAATTTAATATGATCCTGGGGCCGAATGGTTCTGGTAAGTCTACCTTCCTGAAGCTTTGTAGTGGTGAGTTGCATCCAGATAAAGGCGCAGTTTATTATGGAGATCAACAGCTAACCCTTCATTCCAAAGGAGCTATGGCTACGCGACGGGCGGTGCTAAGTCAGCATTCTGAATTAACCTTTCCGTTATCCGTATCGGAAGTTGTTATAATGGGCCGGTATCCTCATTTTGAGCATAGCCCTGGTCAAAAGGATAACGCCATTTGTAAAGAAGCCATGGCAACACTGGATATTCTGCACTTAGCTTCGCGCAATTACTTAACTCTTAGTGGAGGGGAAAGACAACGGGTACATTTTGCACGTGTATTAGCCCAAATATGGGAAATGCCTGAAGAAGGCGAGCGTTATTTGTTTCTAGATGAGCCGATGGGGCACCTGGATATTAAGTACCAGCACGCTTTTCTTAAGCTATCCAGAGAACTTTTAAATGAAAGAACGGTATTAGTAGCCGTGATGCATGATGTAAACTTGTCTATTCAGTATGCCGATAAACTCCTCTTTTTAAAAGACGGGGCTATTCAAGCTTACGGAACACCGGAACAAGTTGTTTCAAGCAGCCTGATTGAAAATGTCTTTTCAGTACATACCACTATCATCAAAAACCCTGTTTCTGAAAAGCCTCATGTTATTTATGAACAATGATTGTGAATGGTGAATGGTGAGTGGTGAGTAATGAGTGATGAGTGATGAGTAATGAGTGATGAGTGATGAGTGATGAGTGATGGGTTGTTTACATTGAAGTCTTTAATTCTCGACTCCCGATTGCTGATTTCCGAATATACTTAGGGTGTAAAAAAATAAAGCTAACGTAGCAGTCTGCTGAAGCGGATGTGAAAGAGCTGATCTTCTTTAGATATACCATAAGTAACAACAGCAGTTAATTTGTCGAATGGCGAAATCAAGAAACCGCCGCCATAGCCCATATGCCATACATCAGATGATTCGTTAGGGTTCCACACGCGGCCTTGGTCCATAAATGCAATGATCCCTGCTTTGCCATTAAATACGCGATTGCGCGTATTAAAGATCCATTGCAATTCATTGGCATTAGTAAAAGAGGTTTTTCCCCAAAAACGCTCCCGGCGGAATCCTCTTAATAATGGGCTACCACCAATATAGTTTAACTGGTAAAACACAGGTGTGCCAGTAACTGTGGCACCTTCTAAACGCTCAGCTAATACCAAGTGTGGGCCAAAAGAGAGATAAAAATTTATTTTGCCAGAATGCCTAAAAATAGAATTGTCGCCATTTTGAAGGTTGCGGGTATAGGCACTGCTTGCTGTCAACAGAAATCCTTTTGTTGGTAGAATAATATCATTCACGTTTGCATAATCAAGCTGCAGCTTTAGTTGCCCGTAACGTTCTAGATCATAGGTATCTTTGTCTACTGCACCATAATGATCGGCTATATACCGCTCAGGGTCATTTTTGATTTCAATAGTTTGATATGCTGAGGCAAACAGGAAGTTCCAATATTTGCCTAAAGGCCTGTAAAGGCCGGCACCTAAAGTACCTTCTCTTAATCGCATGCGGTAATAGTCGCGGTCATTAACATCTTTAGTTGTTTCATTTCCTATGCCAAAGAAGTTGACCACGTGTATCCAGTCGTAGCTGGCATTTAGCAGTACATTCCATTTACCAACAAACTGGGGTATAATGCCTTTGTAGGATATGCTTGGTGCCAGATCGCCTAAGGAATAATGTATGTCAAAAGTATGGCGGTGTGCATAGGGCTCTCGTTGCCACTTATGGTGGGTAATGCCATACTGTACCCCAACAAAAAATCGATCCTGGTTATTATAAAAGATAATCGGCTTAATACTTTTTTTATCGTAATGAAAGCCATCATAATGGAAGCGATAGCGAACTGTATCTGTAAACGTATGAAAGTGGATAGCCGGTTGATTTTTTATCGTATTGCCATTGTCATCGTAAAACTGGATCGCTTTCTTTTTACTTATGTTGCCTGTTTGTATTAGGGTGTCCCGGTCTTTACCTGCTATAATACGTATGGTAGGAGCCTTCTTAAGGTCGCCAATAACCTGGTAGGTGTCGTTGCCTTCCAGTCCATAAATGCGGAACTCTTTGGTTTCGTCTGTTGAAATAACGCGCTTATAATAAGGAATCGTATCGGCAAGTCCTTCTTTTGATATTTTGTAAATGGCTACACTTGTTTGCCCGGGAGCTAATTGTTGAAGTACAAAGCGGTCGCTGGTTATAGTGCCCACAACTGCCACTTCTTTAGCCAGGAAGCTGTAGTATTTTTGAGCGTACTGAACTATATCGTTTCTACGGGCTTTTAGTTTGGCGCTAATCTCAGGGCCAGAGGTGACATACACTTCTTTGGGTAGTTCTTGAACAGCTGCATCTATGATACTATCAGTAATAGCTTGTTGAAGCTCTTTGGCAATAGTCATCCATTGCGACGGGGGCACTTCATTTAAAAGATACCGGTCCAGGTTACGGGCGGGGAAGTTGTATGTTTCTATATCCTTGATCTTGTAATCAAAGGTTTGCAGATGCCCCAAGCTTGCAGCAGATAATGTAATCTTTAAAAGTACACCATCAAACTTGGTAAAGGTTTGATCGCGATCGCGAGGTATGGGTCTGTAAAGACTGTATTTGCCAGAATCAAAGCGGGCCCAGCGCCATTGGTCTTCATGCCGCCCCCAATCACCTACAAGCATATCAAACAATCTTGCTCTCACAAAAGCAGGCTGATCTACTCTGGCATAGGGATCTTCTTTTAGAATTGAAAAAAGCTTGTCTGTACTAATGATCTCCTTAGAGTTGCCAAAGTTGGTGGCCTCTTCCCAATTGCCATCAGGACGCTGTTCAAAAAGATATAGGTCATTGCCAAAATCTTTATTGAATGTATCCAATGCTTGTTGTTGCGGAAGATAGATAAAACGTGGCCATGTATGGTAAATCCTAGCTGCTTCTGCCAAAGGTGCTACTACCGACGCTGAATAAGGATGAGCGGTAGACACCTGGTCATTGAGTACGTTTTCAACAAAGGTGTTTTGGAAAATGGGAGGGAGCGCTCGTCCAAAACTTTTATCTACACTACGCAAAACATATTCTTTCTCTGTGGCTGTTTTCAGTCGTATGGTTTTACTTTGGCGGCTACCGCCGGCTTCATAAGGAATCAGTCCTCCATTAGCCGTGTCTAAGAAAAAGAGTGGAAAGCGGGCGGGGGTGGCCCATTCCTTTCGGTAATGTTTGCCCCAAAGCCATTGGTGGAAAGAAGATCGATTGTATTGAGCTCCTGGGGTAACAGCCCGATAATTGCTGTCAGAAATATTACTATTAGTAGATTGACAATAACCCGATAAAGTTACCAGTGTTAAGCAATAATTACACAACCATTTATACGTCCGTTTCATATACCTACTTGCCTGTCTTATTCGATGAGCTCATATTGTAAGTGCTTAAAAAACCTTGCCAATAGCGAAGTCTGTTTTGTAGTATAATATAGACTTTTGAAGGATTAATCAATAGATAAATCCTTAGAGATTAAAATTCTATAACAGAGAAACTCGCCTTGTCGTTCACTGTCTTATTAGTTATCAATAGTTTTGAACCTTTAATAGGAGGCAGAATGATGTGTATTTGTTTTAAAGAGGATTGTTACTCTGCAGGTTACTAAGTCGTTTGTCTCTGGTTGGTTTAGCTCCTTAATCATTAATATGGCAATTCGAGGCTTTGGATTGATAAGAAAGAAGTTGAAAGCAGTGTTTGACCTGGTAGGGTCGGAAAGGTTGAAAACAAATGCGCTACAGGCTATTCCTTTTTGGTTTGCGTCCTTGTTGACCGGACTAGTAGCTGTTGGGTTTACGAAACTGTTTGGTTATGGTGAAGCCATCATGCATTCTCTTCTTCATTGGCGTGCTTGGTCACTATTTATTTTTACCCCGGTCTGCTTTTTTATGGCCTGGTGGGTTGTACATCGTTTTGCCCCTAATGCAAAAGGCAGTGGTATTCCGCAGGTTATGGCTGCCATAGAATTAGCTACCCCTAAGCACGATAGCAAGATTAAAAAGTTGCTGAGCTTTCGTATAGCTGTAACCAAGATCATATCCAGTGTATTAATGGTTATTGGTGGAGGTGCTGTAGGGCGAGAAGGGCCTACAATTCAAATCGCGGGTTCTTTATTTCGCATGGTTGAAAAATGGATACCTGCTACCTGGCCCAAACTGTCCAAGCAAAGTTTTATACTAACCGGTGCTGCAGCCGGATTAGCGGCGGCTTTTAATACACCACTGGGAGGCGTTGTATTTGCCATGGAGGAATTAGCACGAATTCATATCCGTTTTTTCCGTACCGCCCTTTTTACGGCTGTGATCATTGCAGGTTTAACAGCTCAAGGTCTTTTAGGTCCCTACCTGTACCTGGGATATCCTGATGTCCAAGGGTTGCGTTTTTCTATCTTTTTAGGAGTTGCTGTATCTTCTATTTTTGCCGGTTTATTGGGTAGCTTGATGTGTAAGACCATTTTACGGATCATGAAATGGAAGCGAACCTTTAATCAAACCAAGTCCTTGCTGTACCTGCTTTTTGCGGGACTGCTGATTGCAGCTGTTGCCTTTTTTGTAAATGAATCCATATTAGGTTCAGGCAAGGAGCTTATGAATACCACGCTTTTTACGGATCAAAAAGCAGTTAGATGGGATACGGTGTTATGGCGTATGGTGGGGCCCATACTTTGTTTCAATACAGGTGCTGCGGGTGGGGTATTTGCGCCTGCGTTGGCGGCAGGGGCTTCAATAGGCGCATATGTTGCCAGTCTTTTTGATGTAGTGGGTGCCAATGCAAATATTCTTATTTTAAGTGGCATGGTGGGTTTTCTTACGGGTGTTACACGTACACCATTTACATCGGCAATTTTAGTATTGGAAATGACAGATCGCCATAGTGTAATCTTTCACCTTATGCTGGCCGCTTTACTATCAAATATTGCAGCGCTACTCATTGATAAGCACTCTTTCTATGAACAATTAAAGAAAGGATATGTTGAAGAGATGATTCAAGAAAAGGAAGTGCAGAAGGCTTAAAGCTTCTTTTAAGTAATAGGAGCAACAAGCTATTGGCTAGAAGTTAAAGATGTGATCCGATCACCTGATTCAATGATTATAGAGCTTAAAAATAATTGTACTACTTATCTGATGTATTTAAGATTATGCCTAGTAAATTAAATTACACTTGGCTGGTTTAAAACAAAGTTCAACTAAGTGCATCTAGAAATAGTCTGTAATAGATCGATCTGTTTGGTTATTTCTGTATTAGTTAAAGCAGCTTTCCAAATGGCTATGGATCATAGTAAACATGTTACAAGTTGAGTCTTATATGAAGCTCACACGATTATCTGTTTTAAGAGTGGGAAGAAAAACGTTCTCCATCAACAAACATTGCATGCTTGGATGCGCAAAGCTATGACGTTGCTTGTCAGTAGCAGTACCTAATTATATAAAGAGGTGTTTACCATGGCCTATTTCTACTAGGGCGTTTATAGTTTTGTCTCTTATGATATTAAGATATTATTAGGTGTTAATCACTACAACCTTACGACCTACCGTAGATACAATACATTACCCTAATTGAAGCATACTATTTAAATAATTACCAGTTCCATCAATTGGTAAAAGAAACTATATCTGTAATGCTATGAAAATGAAATGGCTGCTAATTGCTGCTTTTTGTATGACCTGTTGTATTCAGGTTGCTTTGGCCCAAGCCGGAATAAAGGTTGCGGCAGGTACGTCATTTTCGATCATTTCAAATACAACTGTTTCCATTGATGGTCTGGTGTTAGTGCCTTCAACTAATTATTCAATAGATGGAGATAATTATGATTTGAGGAAAGATGTTGAAACACATACTCCCGTACCTATGCAGCATATAAAGCGCTTTTTCCCTTGGACAGCCGATTTGGCTCCGTTCACGGGAACGGTTACTATTTATTACGACGACACAGAATTGAATGGACTTTCTGAAAACGAGTTGATTCTTTATACTCATGATAATATCTGGAACCCCTTCGCTACTGGAACAATTCGAGATGGGTTAGCGAATTATGTTACCACGCTAGGGTTAAGTAATATTATTTTCAATGAACTAACGCTAGGAAAGGTGATTGTTCCTTTGCCACTTCAGTGGGGGACGGTTACTGCTTACCGCAAGAATCAATTAGTGTTAGTAGAGTGGCAGACACGAGCTGAAACGAATACTTCGCATTTTATAGTAGAATCGAGCCTGAATACTTCCGACTGGAAACCAGTTGGGGAAAAGGTTAATGCTAAAGGAATAGCAGAATTAAATCATTACAGTCAGGTTGATCTGCACGCTTCTAATCAAAAAACATTTTACCGGATAATGCAGGTGGATATTAATGGAAAATATTCCTATTCAACTGTTGTAACAGTACTGCCAATAAATAGTAATAATGCTGTGCTACTTTACCCCAATCCGGCCAATAATACCCTTCACATCAGAGCGGGAGAGAGCATTCAATATCTTTTAGTGCGTGATGCTGCTGGTAAGCTGGTAATGCACAAACCACTTTCTCAGTTGTCTTCATACGAGCTGAATATTCAATCCCTACCAGCAGGTATGTATTATTTGGAGATCATTAAACAAAGCGGAAGCACATCCACTCATTCCTTTATTAAGAAATAACCCTGGTTAATCCACAATATGATTATGAAAACTACATTTTTATCCTTACTAACTGTTTTTTGTGTAATAGGTGGTTTCGCGCAGGTGGGTATTGGTGTTGCGGTACCTCACAGCAGCGCCCAGCTGGAAATTGTGTCTCCAAACAAAGGTTTGCTTATTCCTCGGGTGAGTTCAGTTAATCGTCCCACTCCTTCGCCAGCTGTTGCTGCCAAAGGCCTGTTGATCTATCAAACGGATGGTCAAGAGGGGTTTTATTATTGGGATGGCGCAGCGTGGCAGCCTTTGGGCAGCGGTTGGCGGTTGAACGGCAATGGAGGGACAACAAGCACTAACTTTCTAGGTACTTTAGATAATCAGCCCTTGCGTTTTAGAACATCAAATACACACTCAGGTTTTATTTCAAATACAAATATTGGCTTGGGTCTCGAATCTCTTAGCGAAGCAAGTTCGGGGGGCGGAAATACAGCTCTTGGTGCTTATGCCATGCAAAACAATACTACAGGAGGGTTTAATTCAGCCCTTGGAAACCAGGCCTTAGTAAAAAATACTACTGGAAATTTTAATACCGCAGTTGGTCTTGGGTCTTTAGGTAACAATCAAACAGGCAGCAGAAATGTATCCCTTGGAGGTTTACAACAGAATATAGATGGGAATGATAATACAGCTGTTGGCTTATCCGCTCTCAATGTTAATGCCTCCGGAAGCTTTAATACAGCACTAGGTAATGGTGCAGGTCCTGATATTGGCTTTAACGCATTATCTAAAACTACTGCTATTGGATATAATGCAAAGGTAACTAGGTCTAACAGTTTAATTTTGGGAGGAACAGGATTAGATGCTGTTCAAGTGGGTATAGGTGTCACCGCTCCCCACACCAATGCATTGGTGGATATGACATCTCTGGATAAGGGCTTGTTGATTCCGCGCGTGAGTGCTTTTATACGCCCTACACCTTCTCCAGCTGCACCTGCCGATGGACTTCTAATTTATCAAACCAATGGAGCCGAACGAGGCTTTAACTACTGGGACGGAAATACTGCTACTTGGAAACAACTGAGTGGTTGGGGCTTGGAAGGTAGTAGTGCTCCTGCCACCAGCTTTATTGGCACCACTAATGCGCAGGACCTGAATTTTAAAGTCAGCAACCAGGCGTCGGGTAAGATCGGTGCGAATGGAGATATAGGTTTGGGGTTAGGTTCCTTAGCCGCTAATACAGGCACTCAAGTAACAGCATTCGGTTATAATACTTTGTCAAAAAATTCAGCTTCGGCAAACACTGCTTTGGGCTATAGCGCATTAGCTAATAATACCAGCGCCAGTTCGAATACAGCCGTGGGATATTTAGCTTTAAATGCTAATAATGCTCCTTCAGCTTCTGGCAACACAGCAATTGGAACCTATAGTCTGTCAACTAATACTGCAGGCTCCAATAATACTGCTTTAGGGGGAGAGACATTACTGAACTCAAAAACTGGTAGCCGAAATACGGCGCTAGGATACAGGGCATTGAATGCAAGTGATAATGGTTCAGATAACACCGCCGTTGGTAACAATGCTTTATTAACAGCTGCGGCAACCTCATTCAATACAGCCCTTGGATCCAATGCACTGAGACTACATGCCACAGGTTCTAGTAATACGGCAGTAGGCTATAATGCAATGCGTAATTTTGACAACAATAACTTTAATACCGCTATAGGTTATAATGCAGATGTAAATCAAGCTGGTTTAACTAATGCTACAGCTATTGGAAATGGCGCCATCGTAACGGCATCCAACACGATCCAGTTGGGTAATTCCTCTGTAAGTCAGGTGGTCACAGCTGGGGATGTTGTATCTAAAGGAAGCACACTTATTTCCGACAGGCGCTTCAAAAGCCAAATTCGCACAGATGTAAAGGGCCTGAACTTTATCATGGCTCTTCAGCCGGTGACCTATTTGTTTGACAATCAAAAACTGGCCGACTATCGCGATGGCAAGATCAAGACCAGTGAATTAAACAGTTATGTATCGCAAACCAGTTACAAAGAGGAGGATTTGGAGAGAAGAACTGGTTTCATTGCCCAGCAGGTAGAGCAAGCTGCCAAACAAGTAGGTTACGCCTTTGATGGGGTTAGAGTACCTAAGAATGAAAACGACATCTATACCTTGAGTTACTCCACTTTTGTCGTACCGTTAGTAAAAGCAGTGCAGGAACAGCAAACCGAAATTGAATCACTGCAGGAAAAACTAAAGAAAAGCGAAGAGGATAAGAAGGAGCAATTACAAAAGATAACAGCGTTGCAAAATAACGAACAACAACTATTTGAACGCTTAAAGAAACTCGAAGCCAAAATAAGATGAACAGCAAGTAAAATCCATATCCAATAGAAAAAGGGAAAGAGCGATTCATTTCGCTCTTTTCTCATTTATTTTTAAACATAATTAAAGAGGCTTATCAATACTTGCCGGTGTTTAAATTATGAAAGGCTAAATTTAAAATCCAGGTTATTCTAAATTATAGTATTGTTATAATTGAGGAAATGAGAATAAGTGGTAACCTAATTAAAATAAGAAAGCCCTATAGAAATAGGGCTCGATACCAAAACTAACTGCTTAAAGTTAAGACTGCAAACATACATATTACCTTTCGTAAATTCGAAATCTCTTTTTCATTTATATGTCTAAAAGTCTATTTACTATATATAGTAAATAACCAAGCTTCATTGTTATTGTTAATATTTTGTGCTCTTCCTACTGGCATTAATAGGGAAAATTTAGTAGTACCTTAAATGTTGATATAATTAGTACTTAGCTTGTCTTTAACTGAAGAATTCAGCAGTATTATTATTTTGAACTTAGTTTGGCGTTATAGAATAGCATTTCAGACCAACTGTGATCGGTTATATTGGCAATGGTAGCCAAGTATTTTTCGTAAGAACCAGCGCCATTGATGGCTTCATAACGTTCCTTCATGGGTTTTCTAAAATCCCGCTCTCTTTCTTTCAATCCTTGTTTGTAGCGGGTAACAAATGCCATTTGGGGTTCGCCAGATGCGCTGGCTTCATAAACAGCAATTGTTTGATTGCTGGCGTCCCACACCTTTTTTAGCTGTTTGACAAGTTCTTCTACAGCTGGAAATTGGCCCGGTTTGGGGTATACGTGGTTGATCGTGATTTTATCAGAATAGTCAGTTATTCCAATAGAACTTAAATCTTCACGAAAAACGGAGTAGGAATTAGCTGATTTTTCAGTGGTTAGCGGCATTACATTTTTCAGCCAATCATTCATATGTTCTGCTCCCAGATCGCCCCTTTTATCAACTTCATCCCACGTTGTAGGGCCTTCTACAATATGATAGCCACCTGCATCGGGACCCGACTCAATGGTGTAAACTCTCCATTTCCAAAGACCTGTATGGTATTTCTGAGCATGGTTAGTGAGTGCTTTTTCAAACTCCATTACCTTGTCAGGTTTCGGAAATATACGATTGGTTGATACTACTGTTCTGTTCTGACATAATACCATAAGTGGCAGGAGTACGCCAATGAAAAGAAGCTTTTTCATGTTTCTGTGTTTTAATTGAAGGATGCCAGCTTAGATAAGGAGTAGTGGTAATGGTTAGTTGTAGGAGGAGGAAGAATTATAAAATTACAATTCTTTTAATGATAATGAAAGAGTCGTTTTCAATTGGTGAAAACTTCAAGGTTAACTATTGACAACTACTGGTAGTTTAAGGCAAAGAGGTATGCCCCCATGGTAATAATTCAACTTTTTAGTCCTGTTAAAACACAATAACTTTAAACTGATTCCACGCCAAAAGACTCTTATTTGTTGGCAGAGTTATCTATTCCCTTGTAAGCAACTAAAATATGTTTTAAGATGACAGATAGCCGAAGATCTCCCATAGAAATTGATGAAGTATTATTTAGAACAGTTGGGCATCAGCTGGTAGATACTATTGCTCAATTTTTTGATTCTATCAAGGAGAGACCAGTTACTTCCGGTGAACTTCCAAAACAATTACAGGAAATATTAGGGCATTCGCCACTACCAGAACATGGTATCCCTATAGAAAAATTGCTTACCAAGGTTTCTACAATATTATTAAACCACTCCTTATTCAATGGACATCCTAAGTTCCTTGGGTATATAACATCGTCACCGGCTCCTATAGGGGCTTTGGCTGATATGCTAGCTGCTACAGTGAATGCTAATGTTGGTGCACAGATTTTAAGTCCAATGGCTACTGAGATCGAGAAGCAAACCGTAAGCTGGCTGGCCGAATTTATAGGTGTTTCGCCTAACTATGGTGGTTTGTTGGTGAGTGGCGGTAATATGGCCAACTTTACCGGTTTCTTAGCTGGCCGCACTGCCAAAGCTCCCAAACGTATCAAAGAGGAAGGGCTTACTGGCCTTTCAGCCCCCTTGGTATTTTATTGTTCAAAAGCTACACATACCTGGGCTGAAAAAGCGGCTATTTTATTTGGATTGGGTGCAAATGCCATACATTGGATTGAAACCACTGCAGATCGGAAGATCAATACGCTTGTATTGGAGCAAACGATAAAAGCGGATAAGGAAAAAGGCTATCAGCCATTTCTGGTAGTTGGTAATGCCGGCGATGTAAGTACCGGCGTAGTAGATGATTTTAGAGCTATAGCCGACATTTGCAAAACATATAATCTGTGGTTTCATATAGATGGTGCCTATGGCATACCTGCTGCTGCTGTGCCCAGTCAGCAAGGCTTGTTTGCAGGTATTGAAGAAGCAGATTCTCTAGCACTTGATCCTCACAAATGGTTGTATAGTCCGTTAGAGGCAGGATGTACGTTAGTTAAAGATCCCAATCACCTGCTGGAGACATTCAGCTCTCATCCCGTATATTATAATTTCGATAATACAGAAGAGGAAATACCCTTTCAAAACTTTTATGAATATGGACTGCAAAACTCCCGAGGTTTTCGTGCTTTGAAAGTTTGGTTGGCCTTACAGCAAGTAGGAAAGAGCGGTTATGTGCAAATGATAGAAGAGGATATTAGCGTTTCAAATTATTTATTTGAATTGGCAAGCCGTCACCCTGAGCTGGAGGCTGTAACTCAAAATTTAAGCATAACTGCTTTACGCTACATTCCACAGGGTTATAATCCATCAGATGACTATTTAAACAATTTGAACGAGGCCTTGCTAAATGAATTACAAAAAGGGGGGCAAGTGTTCTTATCAAATGCTTTGATAAATGATCAATACTGTTTGCGGAGCTGTGTAGTGAACTTTAGGACATCCAAAAAAGATATGGAGGAAATCATTGATATAGTTGTAAACGAAGGGCGGCGGGTACATGCTGCACTCCGGCAAAAGTAATTAGAGGGGTATTTTTTTAGCCTTGTTATTATTCCAAACAACTACGTTTCATTACTCAATAATCAAGGCAAGAACACAAAAAGCATCTATTGCCAAGAGGGCTGGTGATAGTTCTTTCCACTTGCCAGAGGCTGCTTTGATGACAGTCCAGCTTAGAAAACCCCAAATGATTCCTTGTGAAATGGAGTAGGAGAAAGGAATAATCACCATTGCCAGGAAAGCTGGGATCGCGTCGTCAAGCTGCATCCAATTGATCTTTATTACTGGTCGCAGCATAAATGTACCAACAAGCACCAGTGCCGGAGCAGTAGCAATAGAAGGAACCATACTTAAAAGTGGAGCTAGAAAAAGAAAGGGTAAGAAGAGCAGGGCTGCTACAATGGCGGTTAGGCCGGTGCGCCCCCCTTCTTCAATTCCAACGGCAGATTCGATATAAGCCGTGCCGGGACTGCTACCTACCAGGCCTCCAACGGTAGTAGAGATGGCGTCTACAATTAAGGCTCGTTTAATGTTGCGCGGATCGCCATTTTCGTCAATCAAGTTAGCTGCTTCGGCTAGACCTACTAAGGTAGAGAGGCTATCAAAGAGGTCGGTAAATACAAAGGCAAATATTACAGGTAGTACAGCAAATTTTAAAGAACCGATCCAGTCTAGCTTTCCTAATAAGCTAAAATCAGGGGCAGCAAATACACCACTATATTTTACTAGTTGCGAGTCGCCTCCCCATCCTCTGCCAATAGTCAGTGCTAACAAGGTCGTAACAATAATTCCAAGAAGAATGGCTCCTTTCACATGACGTACAATCAGTATAGCTGTTAAAAACAAGCCTGCAATAAAAATGAGAAGTGTAGGATTTAAACGTGCATGACTAAGAATCGTTGCTGGACTTTTTACAACAAAGCCTGCATTGGCCAAACCTATGAGGGTAATGAATAAGCCAATGCCTGCTGCTATTGCATAACGCAAGGGCCTTGGTATGGCCTTTACAATATAGGTGCGAATATTAAAAACGGATAAGACCAGAAAGAAAATGCCTGACCAGAAAACAGCGCCTAAAGCTGTTTGCCAAGGTATTCCTAACCCTAACACAGCAGAATAAGTAAAAAAGGCGTTTAGTCCCATACCAGGTGCCACCACTATTGGGTTGTGTGCATATATGCCCATCATGAAGGAGCTTAAGAAACAAACAACAACAGTGGCCGTTAGTACGGCATTGAAGGGGAGACCAGCCTGACTTAAGATGCCAGGGTTAACAACAATAATATAGGAAGTAGCCAAGAAACTGGATATGCCTGCTATAACCTCAGTTTGCACTGAAGTATTGTTTTGCTTCAACTGGAAATAGGAGTGCATATGTAAAAGTAAACAGATACCTAAAGAAATGCTTGTATTAAACTGACAAAAAGAAAGCACCGGTATAACGAATGAAATCTTTACGTATTCATATAAAATTCAGGTTAACCTAGCCAACTAGCATATTAGAATCAAACGAAAAGGTGGGAGAGCTGCTGGTAATATTTCTGAAAGAGCTGAAGCGATCTCTGGTTTAGTTAGGATAGGAGAAAGGAGTTAAGCTTGTTTTTAGGCACAGCTGAGTGATGACAGTATTCGGTCAATTCCAACCATTTGTATTTGAAATCTTACTGTTTACTAAATTTTGGAGGGAACATTTGTATTCTATTTTAATAATTCCGTTCGTTTAGATCGGGTGGTTGTTTAATTTTAAGTTATGAACTGCCTTATTGTTGATGATAATAAAATAGCCCGAACTACTTTAAAGCAATTAGCTAGTCAGGTTAAAAATATTACCATTGTTGGGGAATGTGCGAATGCTATGGAGGCTTATAATATGTTGCAGGAGCAGCCTGTAGATGTCCTTTTGCTCGATATTGAAATGCCGGGCATGACAGGTTTAGAGTTAACAAGAAATCTGGGAAATAAGAGTCCCATTATTATTTTTACCACCTCCAAGAAAGATTATGCAGCAGAAGCATATGATTTAAACGTTGTGGATTATGTAGTTAAACCTATAACGCCAGCTCGCTTTGTACAGGCCATAGATAAGGCGCGGGAGGCCTTTCAAAGTTTAAGTGAGGAAGTAAAGATGAGCGATGATGCGTTTATTTTTATTAGAGATTCGAACATTGTAAAGCGCCTTAGCATTGATGAGATTTTGTATATCGAAGCAATGGGTGATTATGTAAAGATTTATACAGCTAAGCGTTTTTACGCTATTCATACCACTATGAAATTGGTGGAACAACGATTGCCCGCCATGCGTTTCCTTAGAGTACACCGTTCCTATATTGTAGCCATTGAAAAGATTGATACTATTCAGGAGGGAGCGTTGATTGTAGGCGGTAAACCCGTGCCTGTTGCCGATGCTTATCGTTCAGCTTTGAACAAGCGGATGAATATTCTCTAAAAACTACCGACTCATTTTTCTTATTTGGCGATTCATTTTCCTCAATGGTCTCTTTTCGTTATTTCTCCCTTTTAAGACCATTTAGCTTTATATCACAAGATTTTCGGAAACGAGTAACCCTTCAGAGAAGGGGGTTATTTAGATTCTCTTAGGTTTATTTCTTCTCATCTGCATTTGGTCTTGGTTTAAGCCCCGGTTGAGGCCGGGGCTTTATTTAACTTATGAAGCTGCTGTACACCATATTGTTTTTTCTTGATACACTGGCATTGATCTTATTCAGTTATCTTTTTTTGAAGCTGTCCGGAAGTGGTATGAGTGAGGTGACTTTTGCAGTATTGCTTCTTGCCATTGTTATTTGTATTATTTCTCTGATTTTTATACTGGTACATTATATAGAACTTCCCTCTTCGAATAGCCTTAAGTAACTTGGCAGTGTAAATGACTACTACCACATGATAGCCAAACGGTTTATCTATTTTATAATAGCTGCTTTTATAACCGGTAATCTTATTCTGATTTTTATTCAATACAATTCAGAAAAGAATATTAATAATCTTATTGAGGGTAACCAGAAATTACTAAACGAGTTTAAGATCAGCAATGAACTAAAGACCCTTGAAAGTGATGTGGTGTCTGTTGAAAATAAAATCCGCGGTACAGTTACCACAAATGACACCTCTTATATTGAAGGGATCAATACGCAGATGGCAAAAATTGAAGTCGATCTGGATAAGCTGCAGCGGATTTCTGATGATGATAGCTCTGAGATCTATATACTGCAGTTAAGTCAGCTCATTCAAAAGAAGTTGCAGTCAAGTAATGAGATCCTGGATGCCTTTACGGCCGGTGGTAAATCGGCAGCTGAAGAAGTTATTCTTACGCAACGTGGCAAACGTTTAACTGATTCCATTTTAGTTCTAACCCAAAAAACAATAAACGCCAGGCAAAACCTGTTGGCTCAGGTTACAGAAACTATTGATAATAGCGTTAAAAAGGTTCAACGATGGGGCTCCTTGTTAATCATTTTTATACTCATCAGTGCAGCGATATTGTTTTGGTATATTATTAATACTATACGGACACAAATACGGCTTATTCATCAAATTAGTTACTCTGAGAAGACCGCCCGTGATGCAGCGCGGGTGAAGGAAAACTTCCTGGCAAATATGAGCCATGAGATTCGAACGCCTATAAATGCCATTTTAGGATTTACCAATCTACTGCTAAGAAAGGATTTAGAGAATGACGCAAAGAAGCACGTACAAACGATTCAACGGTCAAGTGAAAGTTTACTGTCTATAGTAAACGATATCCTAGATCTTTCTAAAATTGAAGCCGGAATGATGCGCATAGAAAAAGCGCCGTTTAGCTTACGTGGACTTTTACATTCAGTAGAGGCCATGTTTAAGTCAAAGGCAAATGAAGAAGGATTGGAGCTGTTAGTGAAGGTTGAAGATGATGTACCTGATATATTAGAAGGTGATGCTACCCGTTTGACGCAGATACTGGTAAATCTATTGAGCAATGCCATAAAATTTACAGAACAGGGAAGTATTCAGGTAGCTGTGTCAGGGACTGTAGACTCAGCCCCATTGGTTCATATCCATTTCCTGGTAAAAGATACCGGTATTGGTATTGAACCGGAAAAGCTGCAAGCTGTATTTGATCGTTTCCAACAGGCAGATGAGGCTATTACGCGCCAGTTTGGTGGAACAGGTCTGGGCCTATCTATTGTTAAAGAATTAATTGCGCTACAAAATGGCGAGATCAACGTGCAAAGTGAACTAGGTAAAGGGACGTCTTTTCAATTTGTTATTCCATATAATAAATCAACTGAACTTATTGGTTCAACCTTAGTGCCGGGTGTAAGAGTTGAAGAAGCCACCTATTCAGGAAATGTCAGGATACTGATCGTAGAAGATAATGAGGTAAATCAGTCACTATTACAGCATTTGTTTTTGGAATGGCACATACTGTTCGAAATAGCAAACAATGGAGTAGAAGCATTGGAAAAATTGAAGAGGAGCCGGTATGACTTAATTCTAATGGATATACAAATGCCCTTTATGGATGGTTATCGGACAACGCAGGAAATTCGATCTTCATTAAAACTCACTACTCCCATAATTGCTATGACCGCCCATGCTATGGCTGGAGAGAAAGAGCGCTGTATGGGATATGGCATGGATGAATATATAGCAAAGCCTGTACGATCAAATGAATTGTATGCCCTCATTGGTCAGTTTGTCAAATTGCAATTGGACCAAGGTGAAAGTACTTTTATTCCTGCAGGCAACAATGCTTATGAATTTATAGACCTCACCTATATGAGAGAAGTTAGTGTAGGAAACGTTGAATATGAACGTTTGGTAACTTCTCAATTTCTTGAAGCGGTTCCAGAAGAAATGGCAGCGATGGAGAAAGCCTGGGTACAAGGGGATACTGAACAGTTGCGTAAGTTGGCTCATAACCTTAGAACAACGGTGTCGGTTATGGGGCTTAACGCCATACTCCAACCTTATCTGGATACTATTGAACATAACCCTTGGGACGCAACGGTGATGAAGGCAAGCTTAGAAGCTATAAAATCAATCTGTATTTCTGCCCAACAAGAAGCTGAAGCATTTTTAAAAACAATTGAATAGTAACTCTGCACTATAATCCTAAACAAGAGTTCACATTGGCGTAATCATATTCCTTTCCTGACGACCGCTTTTGCCTATTTAACGACAAGAAGTTGAAATGCGTTTTAAGCTATTGTAGGTTTATATCAGCAAAGAAAAATTGCTAAATAATCAAATAGTTTATCACTCTTAAAACAATGAACGATGAAAAAATTAATTTTATTAGCAGCAGTTATTATGGGCTTTAGTGTTGCTAGTTTCGCCCAATCAACTGCTGGCAATACGCATCATCCTAAAACAACTTCAACGACCTCCACACAAAAGGTAGAACATAAAAGTGGTCAGGCAGGTAGTATGAGTTCAACGAGCTCCAGTTCACAACATGCTGCAATGCCAAGTGGTCAAGCAGAAGTTAAAACTAAATCCAAGACCACTACTACAACAGCACCTGCTAAGAATGAAAGTGCTAATAAACCCAAGCACAAACATTCAGGTCACAAAAACACAAGCGGAAAACAAAAAACAGAAAAGCATACAACTACACCTACTAGTAAATAGTAGCGTTATTACAAGCCACATCTCTCCACAAAGCCCCGTACAGTTCTGGTCGGGGCTTAATTGTTGATACAATCATCATTATATAATGGGTTCCGCAACAACATTTATTAAATCATTCCCGGTGCAGCGTTACTGGAAGCAAATGTTGGCTATATTAATGCTGTTATTGGCTGTTATATTCTTCCGCAGCGAACGGAATGAGTTGTTAGCTATTGGCCCTCATATATTAAGAGCAGATCCTAAATGGTTAGCTATCGCCTTTGTAATTACACTGATCTTTTTCCTGTTTGAGGGAGGTATCTATAAACAAAGCTTTGCTTCCGTTGGGTTAAGGCTGCCATTAGTGGATGCTGTAAACCTATTCTTAAAACGAAATTTCATTAGTGTTTTTTTACCGGCCGGAGGCGTTAGTTCATTGGCCTATTCTCCTTCTCAAATACGAAAGGCGGGATTCACAAAAACACAAGTCCACCAGGCTAGTGGTTTATTTAGCTTTATTGGTTTGCTAACCGTAGTTTTAGTTGGTATTCCCATTATCATAACAGCGGCTTTTTATTCGAATACATTTTCGTATGCCTGGCTAGGTTTATTATTGTTGTTAAGCAGCCTGATGCTTCTATTTCTACTTGTCAAAACAATAAGGAATAGAGGAAGTCTATTCTCCTGGGTTAATAATAAGTGGCCTGCAATTTCTGCTGTTACCTATCAGTTATTTGATACCGAAATCAATAGATGGGCCTTCTGGAAAGCTGTCGTCTTTTCCGTAGGAGTAGAGTTGTGTGGTATTCTTCATATTTATATTGTTATGAAGGCCTTAGGGCTTTCCAATACCACTTTGCTAGAAGCATCAGTTGCTTATATCATGTCTGTATTAATGATGATCGTTTCACCCTTCCTCAGAGGCTTAGGTGCAGTAGAGCTATCAATGGTTTTAGTGCTGGAAAAGTTTGGTTGCACGCCTGCTCAAGCCTTGTCCATAACCATTTTGTATCGCGTTTTTGAATTTTGGTTACCCCTGTTATTCGGTTTGTTAGCCTTCGCCTGGAAAGGCAAGAATCTGTTTTTAAGAATTGCGCCCGTTATGCTAATCGTATCCTTAGGACTGGTGAATATTATCTCTGCTATTACACCTCCTATACATAGCCGCCTTCGTTTACTTCATGAATATTTGCCCTTAACAACCATACATGCTTCTAATTTATTGGTGTTGCTAGTTGGTGTTTCCTTGTTGCTAACGGCAGCTTTCTTATTAAAGGGATTACGATCGGCATGGATAATGGCATTAGGATTTACTCTTTTTTCTTTGGTTGGGCATTTAACCAAGGCTTTGGATTATGAAGAAACCATTCTAGCGGCCTTTACTGCATTGTCTCTATTGCTAACGACCTCTCAATATCGGGTACGTTCCAGTACACAATGGATGCGTAGGGGACTTACCATTGCGTTGATCAACTTTTTCACCATCAGTATCCTAACATTTGTTAGCTTTTATTTTATTGACAAAAGACATTTTGGTATTGATTTTACCTGGCAGCAGTCAATTGTACATACCATTAAATGTTTCCTTTTAGTAGAAGACCAAACCCTTCATCCGGTTACTAGATTTGGTCATGAGTTTATCTGGTTAATACGGGCACTCGGATTTTTAACCTGGAGCTTTTTCATTATTTCCCTTTTTTATACCAGTATTTCAAAAAAAGAATTATCCAAGGCGCAGAATAAACAAAAAGCTACGTTTCTATTAAACCAGTTTGGTCATTCTCCCATTGATTATTTTAAGTTATATAAGGATAAACTTTATTTTTTTTCTGATTTACATGACGCTTTCCTTGCTTATCGTATAGCCAGAGGGTTTGCTATTGTGTTAGAAGAACCTGTTTGCTCGGACGAGAACAAAGTGGATGTGTTACATGAGTTTGACCTGCATTGTCGAAAAATGGGTTTGAAGACAGCTTTTTATCGTGTTGATGAGGATAGTATTAGATGGTTTAAGCAATTGAATAAGCAAATGCTAATGATTGGACAGGAAGCTATATTGGATATCAACAACTTTACGTTAGAGGGGAGCGACAAAAAATCATTGCGGAATGGGTTAAATGGCTTACAGAAAAAGGGATATTCTACTCATATCTATCAAGCGCCTCATAGTTCAGCATTCATTAAAAAACTAAGAGAGGTGTCTGATGAATGGCTGAGTAAATTCCAAAAACAAGAGTTGGTTTTCTCACAAGGTATGTTTGATGAAAAAGAATTGCTCCAGCAGGATATACTAGCATTAGAAAATAATGAACATCAGCTAATTGCTTTTTTGAATGTTATTCCTGATTATGTAGAAGGCGAGTGTACATATGATCTGATAAGGAAAACAGGCGATGCCCCAGGCGCTGCAATGGACGCGTTGATCATAAAGCTAATTGAATATGCTAAGGCAAGGGACATGTCCTATTTGAATTTAGGTTTAGTGCCTTTAGCCGGTATTGCCCAGCCTCAAAATACGGCAGAGAGAATTATTAAATTAGCTGCTGATAAATTGAAAAGATACCAGCACTATAAAGGATTGCGTGAGTTTAAAGAAAAATATGCCAACCTTTGGGAAAACAAGTATCTGGTCTATGATAATGATTTTGATCTTTTGCAACTTCCTATTGCTATAAATGCTGTAATGAAACCATGATACAAAAGATTACTTCCGTTTTGTGTGCTTTGCCGTTATTATTGGCAGGTAATATTCAGGAAACAAAGTTGCCTGTTAAAGTATGGACCTCAACTAGCTATAGTACGGTAGTTCTATTTATCAGTGGCGATGGTGGGCTGGGTGGGTTCTCTTCCAGTTTATGCCAATCCTTAAATCAACAGGGGTATTATGTAACAGCATTGGATGCCAAAAAATATTTCTGGGAGAAAAAGACGCCTGATCAAACTACAAAGGATATCACCGGGTTACTTTCAGAAAAGGAAATCCTTTCTAAAGAACAACTTGTACTTGTTGGCTATTCTTTTGGGGCAGATATTGTTCCTTTTGTAGTAAATAAGTTGCCCTTGACTATAAAAAGAAAAATTAAGACTGTTGTTTTACTATCTCCATCAACAACCACTGACTTTGAGATACATGTTGCTGATTGGTTTGGCATTAAAGTCAACAGGAGTATGAATGTCGTTTCCGAGATCAATCGGATGAACGGACAGAAAGTGGTTACTGTTTTTGGTAGTAAAGAAAAAGACTTCCCTTTAAAAGATATCACGCTCAGGAATTTCAGCAATGAAGTATTGCCGGGGGACATCATTTTGATGATAATGTTGAAGCCGTAGCAAGAACATTGTCGGGCTATTTTTAAAAGGAAAATGATGCGTAGCCCTTGATTTATAATCCAGGAACAGTTACTCTTCCTCGTCTACATGGAGTTTATGTAAAAAGCGGTGTATGATCGGTGCAAAAAACACCGCAGAGATCGTTAAGAAAGCTATACCACTATACAGTGCATAGAATGACGAAAATAGTTTGGCTGCATTGTTATTCATATCAACAATGGGGCCCATTCCTGTAAGGATCATTGATGCCATATAAAAACTATCAATCCAGCCTAAATCAGCCAAATAATGATAGCCCGCAGTTCCAATGCCAACAGAAAATACAATTAAGATGAAGGCAAATAAGCTAAAACGGGTTAATCGAATTAAAAAAAAATGAAAGGGCAGCAAGTCTTGCTTGCGATTTTCAAATGGCATTCGGAAACTACTTTTATAATGTAGAAGTTTAAATGTATAAAACTGTGTGGAACCCAGCAAGTTTCGTATGAGGGACAAGACTTGAAATCTTGTTTGTAGATATAGAACGCTTTATCCGATTTTTACTGAGGTCATTGTAAGGGAACCCCCTACAGCTTTATCATTAAAAAACGAAATAGCATCTTTACCGCCCTTTAAACCCAGTGTGTATAGTAGGGGCCAGTAATGCTCGGGGGTGGGGATGGCCAGTAAAGCCTCTTTCCCCAGCGATTCGTAACGGATCAACGAGTCGTGGTGACCGTTGCCAATCAATTCTTTGAACTTATTATTTATTTGCAGTGCCCAGTCGTAACCATATTCCGATTCATTCAGCTTATCCCATGCTACCATACGGAGATTATGAACCATGTTTCCACTGCCTATAATGAGCACTCCTTTTTTTCTTAAGCTATATAGCTCCTTAGCCAAATCGTAGTGATATTGAGGGCCTTTTGTATAGTCAATGCTTAACTGTAATACTGGGATGTTTGCTTCAGGGTACATATGGCGAACAACGGTCCAGGCACCATGATCCAATCCCCAGTCATGATCCATTTCTACAAGAGCAGAAGTAAGTAATAGGCTGGTTTCTTTGGCCAGCGCGGGATTACCTGGTGCTTTGTACTGTACCTCATAAAGCTCTTTGGGAAAGCCGCCAAAATCATGGATGGTCTGTGGAAAATCCATGGCGGTGATGCGTGTGCCTTGGCTTAGCCAATGGGCAGATATTACAAGAACGGCGGCAGGAGTGGGGATCTGTTTTCCCATTGCTTTCCAGGTACGGCTAAACTCATTATCCTCAATGCCATTCATTGGAGAACCATGACCAACAAACAAAACAGGCATAAGGGTTTCCTGCTCTTTTAATTCAGATGTAAATTGATTAAACGCTGCTAAGGTTGTCATACTTGCTACTCCTGTTACTAATGTTCTTAAAAATGCTTTTCTTTCCATACCTTAAATATTGCCGATAGAATCATCTCCATTCAAATAAGTCGGGAAGGGCTTCAGTTAAATAAGAGAAGCCCTGATTGATAGTTTACGTTGAAGTAAATAATCAATTGAATACTTACCGCTACCTGCTATGAATAAAACAATATAGGCTACTAAGTAATGAAGCGCCATTTCTTTTTGTGCAAAGGCATCTGCTGAATGGATAACCAGTACGGCAACAAGCATCGTTATCATTAAGGGGATTGCTGCTAATCTGGTAGTAAAACCTACTAAAAGTAAAATAGAACAGATTACTTCAGCAAATACGGTAAGTCCTAATGAAACTTCTGGACTCATACCCATCACCGCTGGAAATTGAATAGGATCGCCAGAAAAAAGATGGACCATTTTAGGAAGGCCATGAGTTAACATCATAATGGCTATTGCTACACGGGCTAATAATAGGGCTACATCAATCTTGTTTGACGTTTGGCCAACGTTTATAATTCTTTTCATGGTTTTTTTAGTGTTTTAGGTGTCGTTTCAGGATACGTAAAATGAGGAAATTGAGTTAGGAAGAATACCAATTGCTATTAAGGCAATTGGTATTCTAATAAGATATGGTAATAATGATCCTTATTGAACAAACTCGCCATCTGCTTTTATTCTTACATCATCGCTGATCATAGGAGCAGGGAAGCCATTACCCAGGTTGAAGTCGGAACGCTTAATAACGCCTGTTACCTGGAAACCGGCCGTTTGTTTTTTGCTCATAGGGTTTTCTACAGTGCCTTTGTATTCAAGATCCATAGTTACAGGCTTGGTTATGCCATGTAAAGTAAGATTGCCCAAAAGCTTGTATTTATTTTTTCCTGCTTTTTTAAGCGATGTGCTCTTGAATGTCAAGGTCGGGTATTTAGCAGCATCAAAAAAATCAGCACTTTTTAAGTGGTTATTTCTTGCTTCTACTCTTGTATCAATAGAGTTTGTTTTTGCTGTCAGTTCAATTACAGCATCACTGAAATCGGATTTTGCAGAGTTTACAGTTACTTCAAAGTCATTAAATGTACCAGATACATCAGAAATACCCAGGTGCTTTACTGTGAAACCCAGTTGTGAATGGGGGGCATCGTTTTTCCAAACATTATTCAATACAGTAAATGCGGATAATAGAATAAATGCGGAAAGAACTACGGTTAACTTTTTCATCATGATTTGTTTGCTATTTACGATTGGTTACTAAAAAGGTTTATTAATTATGTAAGATTTTCCAGCCTGCCTGCCAGTTATAATTATATCTTTTAACTAGTTGAATTAAAAGGAGCTGCATATTCTCCAGTGTTCTGCTAACAGATAGATTACCAGCTATAATAGGGTTGAAGCCAATAGTGCTTATTAGTTCAGAAACTGTTCCTAAGGCTTCTTCATCGTCTCCAGCCAAGAAGGCATCTACTTGCTTTCCATTGATAACAGGAGTAAAGAAATCGGCAGCAAATGTTGTATTAAATGCTTTTACCACTTTGGCGTGGGGTAGCAGCATTTGCAGCTCTTCAGCTGCACTGGTTGAGGGAGGGGTTACTAGGCTATCATACGTCTCATTCAATGGATTGGCAATACTGATCACAATCTTTTGATTAGCGTAGTCTCTGATTTTTTCAGCCACTTCTTTTTCCGCCCGAAAGGGAATGGCTGCAATTATAATATCAGCTTCCCAACTGGCATCTTTGGGGCAAAGAGCCGCTTCTACATCGGCACCCGGTGTTTCCTCTTTTATTTGGTTAACTATTTCTACTAGCTTTTCCTGCTGATTGGCTTTTAAAAGCAAACGATAGTTTCCCTTTGCCAAGGTCCTTGCCAGTGAAGAACCCATATTGCCTGTAGCACCTATAATGGCTATGGTTTGTTTTGTTTGCATAATTTAATTGTTATGCAAAGCTACCATTACCCAAAGCCTCGCTCCATTGCGCTATCGCAAGAAATACCATTGACATTTGTCAATGAAATACATTGAGATAAGTCAATTGGCTTATTGGAATTCCAACTTTGAAACAATCATTAGCTATCAGATAAATGGGAATCTTTTTATGAAAAGGATACCAACCTTAAATATGATTTGCTACTAAAATCACAATGTCTGTAGAATGATAACAGTTTATTGCTCAGCTTAGCTACAAAAGAAAACAGGATTATTTATGAGTTTAAATAAAGAAAACTATTCTTTTTGTTGAAAAGGCAATAATTGATTGGCAAGCCAAAGTGCAACTAATTATTACAGCCATCTAAAAGATTGAATCATCAATTGTATGAATCTGTTTCGCTAATTAGGCTGGTTATAAGTAGTTTGGGTAGGTTTCCTTTGCATACAGGCTTATTCGTTATAATAACATTGAAAATGAGGTGGTTAGATAAGATGTTTAAATAGGGGATTTTGAGGCAATGAATTTTATAATTAGAAGCAACCATTTTTTTCAACAAGCAGTATTATACTACATGATAACATCGTAAAAATGATTGTTTATGTAATGCAATAGTCTTGCAACAAAGTCCCAATTAGGACAATATTTTGACTGGAGAACTCTTGCATATAACAATTATAGCTATTATTTTCACTAACGAATTTCTCCCTTTGAATGCCCCCAAGACTGCTTTTCTTAAGTTTCTACTCTAGTAATTAGCAGCAAAAAAAACAATCATTTTTCATTATTGTGACGATTGTAAACCATTAAGTCCTATACTCATTTCAACGGGCTGCATATGCCTGATTAGAAGATTTATGTTAACTATTTCAACTAGAGCCATAAATGTGCTAAACAAAAATGGAATTGAGCTCTTTGAAGGCAAAGCAGCATGGCTGCAACTTTCAAATGATTCATTTTTATCAGGTTGGGATAAGCTGTATGAAGACTGTCCTTGGGGCACCGTTTTTCAAAGTCGCGCGTTTATTACTACCTGGTATAGCAATTATCAAGAAACGTACATTCCACTTTTCATTGTAAGTTTTGAAGGTCGCAGGCTTACGGGTTTATTGTTATTAGCCAAAACAAAGGATGGCCTTATTATAGGCGCCGGTGATGCTCAGGCTGAATACCAGGTATGGCTGGCTACAGAGAATAATGGAAATGATTTTATTAGTAAAGCATTAAAAATCGTTGATAGTTACTTACCAAATACAAAAGTTCAACTAAAATATATTCCGGATAATGCTCCTATGCATTGGGTCAATGAGAGTACCTACTTTAAAGCGCGTTGTTTAGTAAAGGTTTACAAACAGCCGTTGTTGAAAATAAAAGAAGACCACTTTATAAATGAGCTACAGAAAAAGAACCGCCGGGAAAAGCTAAACCGCCTTAAACGGATTGGAAACCTGCAATTTGTACATATTACTTCTTATTCTGAATTTGAAGCTATACTTGATAAGCTGGCTCTGCAATTTGACTTTCGAAAGAAAGCCGTATTCAACACAGCCGTTTTTCTACAGGATCCAAAGCGTAAGAACTTCTTATTGTCCTTATTTAAACAGGGACTTTTACATACTACAGTACTAAAGGTAAATGAGGATATTATTGCCGCTAATGTTAGTGTTTTTGGAAAGGGTTGGGTGCATTTGCAAGGTGTTAATACCCATGCGCCATCTTTTGCTAAATATTCACCGGGCATTTTGCATTTGTTGATGCTGGGAAAACAATTGGCAAGCGAGGGTATTTCAGTATTTGACCTTACTCCTGGTGATGATCCATACAAGGGGCAGTTAGCAACTAACTATAAAGAGGCTTTTCATCTCATTGTAAGTAGCCCATATCAACTACAGGTAAGCAAACTCAAATTAGCATCTGCAGAAGGCTTTAAAAAGCTGCTATTACTTATTGGATATACACCAAGTAAGTTTAAATGGTATACATGGAAATTAAAAGATCAGTATAAACATGTTTTTAAAAAAGGCCTTCCATTTTCTATAAAGTATTTCGTTTCCAGAATCATTACTCCCAATAAAGAAAACGTTTATGTTTTTCAGCATGGTCAAATACTACCATCATTTAATGGAGTAACGATTAACATAAACTCGCTAAGTGACATGCTTTGTTTTGATCCAAAAGGATCATCTCTGAACTCGTGGGCATTTTTTGAAGATGCCATGCGTCGATTTGAAGATGGTGAAACGTGCTTTTCTTATTGTGAGAAAGGCCAATTGCAGGCTTGTGTATGGCTTGCAAGTGCAAAATCTTCAAAAACCGCTAATGAACCTAAGTTAACAGGTTTCTATTACCATTCAATACTGCATAATAAAAAGAATTTGTTGTTGTCGGTTATTAGTACTGTGGTAGCAATGGATCAAACGCACAATGTGATTTACGCCCATGTAAGAAAGGGTGACAAATTCATTTGTCAAACACTGAAGGATTTAGGGTTTAAGCGAGCCAACAGTGCTGATAGTGATAATTAAGAGTTTTGAAAATTTAGAGCGATAGCTTATGATGATCAGAGAAGAAATATTTCAAGACAAATGTTTAAGCTAAACTCCCTTTGTAGGGCGAGATTAAAACATTTTCTAAACTAACTTCTATGAATGTAAAAGCAAGAGTACTTGGCGGATGGCTTGTTGCTAGTATGTTGCTGTTATCGGGTGCTTTAAAAAGAAGAATGAAAAAGATTCTTAATGAGGAATGTATTTTATCCATTTTCTTTCATAACCCAAGTAGGGAGGAGTTTGAACAATGCATTCGATGGTTAAAGAAATATAATCTTAAGTTTTTAAGCGTTCAGGATATTGAACGTATCATTCAAAATAATCAGCATTTTCCCAAAGGTGGAGTATTAATAACAGTAGATGATGGTTGGCAGTCGAATGAGGCTAATGTTATTGAAGTGGCCAATAATTATCAAGTGCCTGTAACCATCTTTGTAGCCACCAACCCGGTTGAAGAAGGATCTTATTGGTGGGTACATGTAGCAAAAGCAAAGGAAAAAGGCATAGAATGTGTCCCCGTGCAAACCTTAAAGAATTGGAGTAATGAAGAGAGGCTGCTAAAGGTAGACGAGATTAAAAGAAGTTTCCCTATTGAACGATCAGCTTTAACTATTGATCAGGTGAAGAGAGCCGCCGATTCTAATTGTGTTACCATAGGCGCACATACAGATACGCATCCCATTTTAACAACTTGTAATGATCATCATGTAGTAGAAGAAATACAAGTTTCAAAACAAAAACTGGAAAACTGGACCGGCAAAGAGATGCGCTATTTTGCTTACCCAAATGGAACCTATGGTGCTCGTGAAATAGAGGTGCTAAAGAAATTGCGATACCGGTTGGCTTTCTCTACTCAACCTGACTACCTGCTACCAGGCTCTCTGAAAAATAAATATGAGTTACCAAGAATTATGTTTCTGGAGGGCATGTCTTTTGAAGAGAATATTTGTCGGATTGCTGGACTTTGGGCTCCCCTAGGGGCCAGGCTAAAAAAGATTTTTCCAATATTCAGAAAGTTTAACTGACAGATTTTTAACTGGGGTACAGTGCGTTTGACAATACTTTTCAAGTAATTGTGCTAATGCTCTTTGTCTCCAGCCAAAATAGTGTACTATCTACGAATAGTATTTATGAAAAACAATGTGTTATTGGCGTGAAGCCAAGATCGACGAACTAAAATGATTTGAAATGAAAACTCAAGCCACAAGTAAAATAGCGTTACAGTCGCTAAAGGGTAATAATATTGCTATTCATGTAGGTGAGGATGCCTGGCAGTTACTCTCCAATTCCACGTTTCTAGCAAATTGGGACAAGTTATTTGAAAGCTGTCCTTGGGCTACTATTTTCCAGCACCAATCATTTGCTCTTACATGGTATAAGATCTACCGCACTAAGTTTCTTCCAGTTTTAGTAATTGCTGAATGCGAAGATCAACTTAATGGCTTGCTTACATTAGCAGCACCTGTTTCTGGTAATAAAGGACAGATCGTTGGTGCGGGACATTACGATGCCGAATATCATACGTGGCTAACGGATGGTACTGATAATGGATCGTTTATTCAAGTAGCTTTCACAAAATTACTTCAGTTATTTCCTCAATACCCTATTTACTTACGCTATATTCCACCTCATACACCCATTCAATGGATGCGGGAGCCCAAATGGAAAAAACGCTGCGTATGGCTTGCCGGTAGCCGTCCATTAATGAACCTCAACGATCCAAACATAAATATGGTCTTTCGTAAAGATGATCTAAAACTAAAATTGAATCGACTGAAAAGACTAGGTGAAGTTAGTTTTGAGCGTATTACAGATAAGGGTCAATTTGCGGCTATTTTAAATGAACTAGCTACTCTATATGATTTTCGCCAGGGAGCGATGTTCAATAAAAATCAATTTCTTGATGACCTCTTTAAAAAAGATTTCATTCTGGCCTTGTTTGATCAAAACTTATTACATGTAACGGTACTCAAGGTAAGTGGAAAAATATTTGCCTCAATATCTGCTGTAACTGACCAGGAGTGGGTGTATTTAAGTGGTGGTTTCAATGTACATGCCCCATTTTATGCAAAGCGTATTTCGCCAGGGTATTTAAGTTTTATGCTACTGGGGCAACAATTAGTAAACGAAGGAAAAGCTGTTCTTGATCTTACACCGGGTGGTGATTTTTATAAAGAAAGAATGGCTACAAGCCATGAGCCTGTTTGTGAATTAATAGTTACAGATAGTGTTATTTATCGTGCAAAACGGCAAATACGCAGGAAAACATATGAATATTTGGCTAAAGCTGGTAAATGGCCCATGGGGGCTGAACTGGCCCTACGTAAACGGCTTTACCTTTTAAAAAATAGGGTTCGCCAGGTTAAACGGGAAGGTGTATTGAAAACAGCAGTTGAAAAACTCAAAAAAGTGGTGCAGCCACCTGCTGTAAAAGTGTATATATCACCTACAACTGTTATTGCATTTAATGATTCCATGGCTATTAATAAAAATGAACTTAGTGACCTTTTGTTATTTGTAGCAAATGGAACATTGCAAACCCGTTGGGAATTTTTAGAAGACGCTATGCGTCGATATGGGCATGGAGAGAGCTCCTATACTTACTGTAAAGATGGTCGTTTGTTATATTGTATATGGCGTACTAATAATGTTGAGCCGATAGCCGCTGGTAATAAGCTTGCTACTGAAAAGCGTAAAGAAGAAAACTTTCAGTTAGAAAATATGTATTGCCATTCTGAAGGAAGGGAAAAACAAAACGAATTTTTGAAAGCTGTCGCTCATGCTATTACAGAAGAGAACCAAAACGCAACTATTAGGGTTGTCACATCCACAAAAAATAAAAGCTTGTGCCAAACACTTTACTCAATGGGATTTACTATCTCTTAATAGGAGATTGGTGATAGATTTAATCTTATCTTCAACATGAAATCTGTTGATTTTGGGCCCTTTTAACTTTATTTGCTATTTTGCTATGCTTGTGAATTTATTTTAATAGACCTTGGTTTACGCAGAAAGAAGGTCTTTATATAATTGGTAATTCTCTTCGTCAAAACACACAAACAGTACACTTTTAATAGAATCTGTCCCTGCCAGGAATTGCTTTACAGTATTAGTGGCAATAGAGGCCGCCTCTTTTTTAGGAAAACGGTAAACACCCGTACTAATGTTAGGGAAAGCAATGGTATGGCAATTATGCTCTAATGCCAGTGCTAATGAATTTCTATAACAATTAGCCAATTTCTCCTGCTCTCCACTATTGCCGCCATTCCAAATAGGGCCCACTGTGTGTATCACATATTTCGCTGGTAAGTTGCCGGCAGTCGTAATAACAGCATCGCCAGTTTTACAACCTCCCTGGCGTGCTACAATCTTTCTGCAATCTTCCAATATGGCCGGGCCGCCAACCCTATGTATAGCGCCATCTACACCGCCACCGCCCATTAAAGAAGTATTGGCTGCATTTACTATAGCATCTACTACCATCTTGGTGATATCCCCCTTTATTACTTCTATTTTATCAGTAACCATATTCTAATTTAAAACTATAAATCGTATTGTTTTGTAAAAGCATTTCTTTTCCCTATCTATAGCAGTCCATTTCCAGTCTGTCTCTGTTCTTAGTGGCCATTTGTATCCAGCTGGTGTTGGACTCACGGCCGAGTCGTGAGCGGTTAGTTTACGGGTTGGTATCCGCTCATTCTTGCTCTATATTTTCAGCCGATCAATAATGGTTGGGCTACCAGGCATCTACAAGAAGGTGTAGCCAGGCTCTATGCTAAGTAATAAGTTGGCATTGGAAATAGGAATGCAATAGAATTCACCTGAAAGTGGAACCGCTTAAAGGATGTTAACTACCTTTTAGTCCAATCTTGTATTGCTGATATATAACTATCGCCAAAAGGTAGCTCAATATGGGTAAGCCGAACTTTACGATTCACAATCGCTTTTATCTTTTGTAACGGTATAATATAGCTTCTGTGAATGCGCTTAAACTGATCGGAGAAGTACATTTTTTCCCAATTGATATTTCGAACGTACGAATAAGGCTTCAGTTTCTTTCTTTTCAATGGTAGGCTTGTATTTGTAATAAAATTGAATGACTAACCTTGCTCTTTTAGCAATGAAAAAAATAAAAGCCATGTATAGACATACATGGCCTGCTTTCATCGCCATATGTGCATCTGCTAGTATTACCTGCAGTATGTTAAGTAATGTTGTGTTTCTTGTTGAAAACGTTGCTTAAACGCTGCTTTGAAAAATTACATCCTGCTATATGGCTATGTTTCAGATTAGGATTTAAAAAGCTTTGGTGGATTTATTAAGAAACACATTTACATTAATAATTGTTTAATTAAAAATGGTTTTGAATTTATATAATTTTTTTACGCCTTTATTAATTGTTAGCAATTGATAATATTTAGGCATGGTCTGCTACTTGTTGCCAAATATGAGCCCTAAGCTGACAGAAACGAAATTCTGTGCATCCAGGTCGTCCGTTTCAAATCCTGCATAATACTTTCCATTTAGTGTAATCGCTGACCCATTGCCTAGTCCATAAGCAATCCCCAATTCAGGCCGAAGACAAAATTGCCATGTGTCATTTACAATACGATATAATCCAAAGTCTGTGTATCGGTCTATATACAACGTACCCAAGCCAAATCCAATATAAGGTCTTAAATTCTTGTTGTCGGTTTGTTTGTAATATTTGGCGCCTGCCAATATAGGCACTGCATTCGTATACCGGTACTGAACACCTGAAATAGAAGCGGTCTTGTCTGTATACACTTTATCATCAACTCTTTCATAAAACACATTCCAGCCTGTTTCAATTCCTACATTCAAATAGGGCGTTCTAAAATGGTTGAATTCCATATTGATTCCCCTAAAGCTGGTTTTACTTATATAATCACTCATGTTGCCTACCGGAAAAGAAACTGGGTAAGCAATTGTAAAGTTAAAGCCTTGCTGCGCATGAACAACTGCTGCGCAGGTAATGGCAAATAGCAGGGTTATTATCGATTTCATGGTAGTTGACTTTAATTGATTTTTAGATAAGGAGATTGCGCAAAGGCCTTGTCTACACTAGTCTGTATGCGTGCAGTTATATCTGCTGTACCGCCTTCGGCCAAGCCGTTGATAATACAGTTCCATGCCACTGTCGCATTGTCTCCTGTTCGCAGCCCCTTCAATTGAGCCATTTGAATGAAGATCGACCCTGATCGATAACCTGTTACATAAGGAGGATAATACCATCCAGGATAGTACCAGCCATACCAGCCGCCATACCACCAGTCCCAATACCACCAATCATAGTAGTAATAAATATTAGTAGTGGTCATTGCTGAAACCAATAAAACCACATCTGGGTTGTTATTTTTGTTGACCAAGGTCCATCCATTGGCAGCCATATTTTCTTTTAACTTATTCAATACTGCAGCGCTGTAAGTTGGGTTGGCAAACTGGGGCTTCCCATCACCATCCGGGTCAGTGAAGGCGTCACCTGTAATTTTTACTACACTATCCGGAATCGCGAAGGTTTTTTGGCTCTTAAAGTCGAATTGATTGTAATAGTTGGTATAAACCAAGTCTAACTCTTCAGTATATTGAGCGCCTTCCGGGTAGCAGCCTGCCAGTAGCACTATTACAATTAAAGCCAGGCACTTGTAAAGTTTTGCAGTCATATGGAATGATTTTAGTCAGTATAAAGGTTTTTCAGAGCTGTAGTTTGGTAGTGGTGTTTAATAAGGTAGGAGTGGGTTAGAAATGGTGGAAGAGAAACTGTAACTATAACCGGATTTCGATCAGAAAGTGAAGGTACAATGCTGTATATAGATGTTATAATTATGTAAGTTACTTATTGCTAATATTTATAAATATTGGCACTGCTTAAAACAGTTTATTCTAAGGGCGTTTTTTGCTTTGTTGCAGTACTTTTTGTAACTGAATAGAAAAGTTCAAATTCTATTCATTTTCTGTAAAGAATGTAATGATTTATTTTTTTGGGTACATCTTGTTAAAGATTTGATAGCTTATTTTCATTTTGTGCAAAACCTAAAACTGGAAGGAAATACTAATGGCAGAACCATAGTCAAAATTACTGTCGCCTTCCGGTGGTTTACTGTCATAGTTAGCATAAGGGCTAAGGGTCAAATAGAAGCGCCTGGCCAGTTCCCACGAGAAATAGATATTGGCATCAAAGCGTACACGGTCTTTTTGACTTAAGCTAAAAAAAGCAGAATTGGTAGAACTAATCTGAATATTAGGTTGGTGATATTTGAAGTAGTTTAATTTAAGAATGACAGGTACTTCTAATAATAGGTCGTTTATGATACCTGTCGTACTTTTTTCCTGGTTAAAAGATATTCCACTTGTAAATAGCACCTGCATATCTGTTTTTGATACAAGTTTATTACCACCGCCAATTAGTTCCTGATACCTTCTGGCTAACGAAAGCTCCAGGTTACGTTGATAGACAAAACTACCAGCCAAATACCAGGATGGTGTTACACTATAAATCGAAAACAAACTGCCATCTTCCTTATCCCTAGAATATTTTGATGAGTCGATTGAACCAATAGTTGATAAAGACAGTTGGTGCCCAAAGCGTTTCATTGGGTAGTACAAATTGGTGCTAAAGTTTACTTGTCCTTCTTCATTGGCTTTTGTGAAGCTAAAGCCAGCCGAAAGGCTACCGTTCAGTCTCGTCAGGAACTTATTTTCTAAAGCTAGTATGACCCCCAAATCAGTAATCTTCATTTCTATGGTGTCTTTTTCATCACTTACAATTTTTACCCAATTTTCCTGTGAAGATGGTTTTAGATATCCATAATAAAAATGCTTGTCAAGTGTTTCTATTTTAAAACGGCGGGCAGTATTGATCCTTTTAATCTTGTACATCCTGATCTTTATGTACTTAAGATCCATTTCGTCAAATGTAAGGACTCCTAAATTTGCACCTTTAACATAACCAATAAAAATCTGTCCGTTAAATAAATAGAGCGTATCTCTTCTGGATTGAGCATGAATATCTACTTGCCAACTTAAAATAATTAATACAAAAATGACTTGCAATTGCCTGAACATATCTCTAGCTTTATCATCTCTTTTTTTAGTTAAGTTTATATAGAGGTATATAATAGACACGTGCCAATAGTTCAACCATGAATAAATGAGATGCGAACAAAAAAAAGTATTAGATAGCTTTCAAGTATCTCTCTTATATTTTGAATCAAAGTCTGAACTAATCTGAGCCTTGCGATTGATCTATTGCGCTTTTTTTATCATCACCAATCTGCATTTTGTTGCCGTAGCATTTGAAAACATAGCAAGCATTTATCTTTTACATAATGGGCTACTATGAAAAATGACGGTCATCCTACTTGTATAAATACTGATGTTGAGCTGCTTGATTTAATGATGAATCAGAATGCTATTGCGTTTGAGATCTTGTATAAAAGGTATTGGAATCCCTTATTGCATTTTGCTTCACAATTCCTTGACGATGAGGATAGTTGTGAAGAAATGGTCCAGGGCCTGTTTGTGCATTTGCATAACCGGCAACAAGCACTCAAAATAACTACCGCCATCCGGCCATATTTATACACTTCGTTGCGAAACAGAATCTTTAATTATGTGAGAAGCCGGTCGGTTTACAAAAGACATATAGCCCAAGCGTCGAGTGAGATAGTGTATGTTAATAACGATGTAGATCAATTCATAGACTTTGTTGAGTTGAAGCAAAGAGTAGCGCAATGCCTGAAAGGGATGCCCGCTAAAAATAGAGAAGTGTATCTGTTGCATTTTTACGAGCACTTTCCTCTAAAAAAAGTAGCCATTATTCTAAACAGGCCTGTTGATACGGTAGAAAAACAACTGCGTAGGGCCAAAGCAATACTGCGTAATTATTTAATTGCCAATAAAAAATAGCAGTGAGCATTCAAATTGAAAGGGATTCAATAAAAGATATCTCAATTTACTAAAGGTAAATGGCGGCTTATTTTCTTTGGTAGTGTCTATTCTATGTAAGAAGTTCTTCAGTCCCTCTGATGGCATTTTCGCTCTCCTGTTACCCTTTATCTGTTTTTAATTATAAAAAATAAGTACATGAAAAAGTTCTTGCTGCAGCTGTGTTGGTTACTCCCTTTAATTGTAACCTATTCTTGCAGCCCACCGTTGAAAGTAAATTCGGATTATGATAAAAACGTTGATTTTGCCAAGTACAAAACCTTTGCTCTTTTCAAGAGTGATAGTAGTCAAACAATTAGTCAGTTAAATCAAAGTCGCATTGCTGATGCTATACGTGGCGAAATGGTGAAGAAAGGCTTCCAGGAGGCTACATCTAATCCCGATGTGCTAATCAATTCGGTAGCCATATTTAAAGATAGAACATCGGTAAGCGCTACCAATTATGGCTATGGCGGCGTGTATAGGCCTTACTATTGGGGAGGAGGCGTTGGTTATACGAACTACGATGTGCAGCATTATAAAGATGGCTCCTTGATTATAGATATAATTGATGCAAATACACAAAAGCTTATTTGGCAAGGGATAGGGAATAAGGAGATTGATGGACCGATTAAGGATCCGGATACCAAAATCCCAAAAGCCATTTCTATGATTATGGAAGGATTTCCTCCAAAGGCTAAAAAATCATAAACAGGTTTTTAGCTTACTATTTAACTACAGCTTTTACAATGGCTATCCAAAGAAGAAAGTTTTCTGATGATCAGAAAATAAGCATATTAAAGGAGGCTGAAGCATCAGGTGTAACGGCTGTATTACGAACATATAATCTCTCTTATAGTGTATTTGCAAGATGGAAGCAAAAGTTTATGAAACCTGATACTCACATACAAGGACATGCATTGACTGGCAGAAGCAAGTCTGAAATTAAATTGCTGTTACAAGAAAATGCACGTCTGAAAAAGATCATTGCCGATATGGCTTTAGAGCTGGAGCGAAAAGATGAAGAACTAAGAAAGACACATGCTTTATTAGGAAAAAGAAATTAACCATTTAACCTCTTTTCAAACTTAAATTATGAAAAAGTACTTGTTCACTGCAATTCTGTTTGTGCTATCTCTTTCTTTCTTCGCAAATGCACAGGATGAAATGGTTATTAAAGGCTCTAAAAAGCTTGATAAGCAATACACCCCCCAGCAGGTTGTAGATTCATTAAATAAACGATTCCCTAATGCTAAATCCGTTCAATATTTTGAAACAAAGGCAGATGCTGCTAATAAAGGATGGGCCGTGTCTGAAGAAGACAATCTTTCTTCCGATGCTGATGTTAATTATTATACGATAAGCTTCAAAAATGAGGGTCTGAAGTATTATGGGCTGTATGATAAAGATGGTAAACTATTACAAAGTAAAGTAGAAGAAAAGATCACGAGCCTGCCAAATCCTGTAGTAATGGCGCTAAAAGATGTGGCCCATAAATATCCCGGATATAAGGTGGTTTCGAAAACCTACTTCAAAGATCAAAATTATTCCAAGAGCAAAGAATATTATGAAGTGGTAGCCAAAAAAGGTAATGATACAAAACGCCTTTATTATTCACCCGATGGTACACTCATAAAAACTAAAGGATAAAATTAGTTATGAAATGGAGTGCCCGATTGGTTTTTTTCTTCATGTTGATAATAACACAGGTAGTTGTAGTAAAAGCTCTTGCGCAGCAAGCCACGCAAAAGTATTACAATGCCAAAAATCAACATTATTATAGTAAAAAGCATCAGGCATACTATGATAGCCTGATGAAAATGAACTACGATCGGGTGTTTCCCATTCTCGGTGATAAGGTCTATAAAAAAGGTTTTGATATTCCTTTCCCCATTGGTGTAATGATCAACAATTTCTGGGGCAACCAGGATATGGCACTCTCTAATTTGAAGATAGGCGTGAGAACGCCTGACACAACCTTAGGGCCTGCCGATATGAGCGAAGTAATTGTATTTAGCAAGGTGAATGCTAAAGTATACAACATCAACACGCGTGTTGATGTTTGGGTGCTGCCTTTCTTAAATGTTTATGGTTTGCTGGCTTATTTGCCCTATGCCAGCACTGAAGTGAATTTAGCCGAACCCGTAGAGCTTTCTTCAAAGCCAGAGCAAAGTGGATGGACTTGGGGGCTTGGTTTAATGGGGGCCGGTGGTTTAGGGCCCGTATGGATTCAAGCTGATTACAATTTCACCTGGTCAGATATGCAGTTGCTTACCAACAAGGTCTTTACACAGATATTAGGTTTTCGGGTAGGCCATGTCATTAAATCAAAAGTAGATCCGCAAAAAAACTTTTCCATTTGGGTAGGTGCCATGGGTATTTTCTTAAACAACGAAACAAAGGGTGAAGTATCACTGAGTGAAGCCCTGCCAGATGTGCCACAGGAAAAGATAGATGAGATAAAGCAAAGCTATTCAAGCTGGTATGAAAAGCTAAGTCCTACAGGGAAAAAAGTGGCAGATGAAATTGTTCAGCGTTTACAAGATAGATTAGATGGCCGCCCTAAAGGGGAGACCTATATCCTTTATGAAATGGATAAAGCGCCAAAATCTAAATGGGCAGGGGTAATAGGTGCACAATACCAATTCAATAAACGTTGGCAGCTACGCGCAGAGTCCAATTGTATTGGCAAAGACCGCTTCTCGGTATTGCTTTCTATTAACTATCGTTTTCTTGGCTTTAAGAAAAGATAAAACCACTATTTCTAAAACTAAAAACAACATTCTATGTTACGAATAGCAATCTTACCTATTGCAGTTCTGGTAGTATCATTGACTTCTTCCTGCGGTAAGAAAAAGATAGAGGCTGCACAAAGCCAGGTCAGCCAATTACAGGCACGCAATAGTGAATTGGAAAGTAATGTTGCCACACTACAAAAACAGGCTACTGACTACCAGTCGCAATATAATTCCGTAAAAGATGAATATGATAAGTACAAGGCAAGCTGTCAGCAAAAGGAAGCGCAGTTAGAAGAGATACGTGCCGTTCTAACTGATGAAGCCAATAGCCTAATGAAACTGCAAGAACTTTTGGAGAATGCCTTAGCTGAATTTAAAGACAAAGGTGTGGATGTGTATTATCGGGAAGGATTGGTACATGTAAGTATGGCCGACCAGCTCCTGTATAAAAGTGGTAGTTCCGCCTTGGGTGAAGAGGGTAAAAGGGCATTGGGTACTTTAGCAAATGTATTGAACGAGTATCCCAAGTTGAAAGTAATTGTGCTGGGTAATACAGATAATGTGAAGTATAAAAAAGGTGGAGACAACTGGACATTAAGCACTGAGCGTGCTAATGGAGTAGTGCGCTTTTTGCGGGAGAAATATAATGTAGAGCCAACACGGTTAACGTCTGCTGGAAAGGCTATGTTTAATCCAATTGCCGATAATTCAACAGCTGAGGGCCGTGCCAAGAACCGACGCACCGATATTATTTTGAATCCGGATATTGATCGGTTGTGGGAAATGGCAAGGCAAAATAAGTAGTGATATCTGTTTTAAAAATTAGGCAAGAACCCTGTGTTTTAATAGTAATAAAAAAACAATTGGTTAAGAATTTGCTATGAGCATTTATTTCAAATAACTGAAAGAACAGTAAACCACTTACGCGTTGGTTTTAACCAGCATCCAGGCAATTGAGTGTAAAATCCTTTACCTGACGTGCTGGTTACTTTATAGTTGATACGTTTCTCTTACTTGACCTGCCTCATGCTGTGCTATAGCAAAGCCAATCATCAATTGATAGGCGCTTGGGTGAAAAGTAAAGTAAGAGGAAAAAAATGATCTGTAGACAGCGTGAAATACTAATGATCCGTAACTGATGATTGCTTACTAAAAAGAATGCGCCATCATGAGGAAAGTATACCTGTTACGCCTGATTATTTTGTTATACTGGGCCATGAGCCTTGGTAAGGCTAGCATGGCCCAGTACACGGCGGAAAGTTATACTGACAATGATCCACTTCCTGCTTGGAATAATGGCAAAATAAAACAAGCCATTATCAGTTATATACAGCAAATTACAGATAGTACAAGCACTCATTTTATCCCTGTTATCGATCGCATTGCCACTTTTGATAACGATGGTACGCTATGGGCTGAGCAGCCCCTGGTACAGGAACTCTTTATTCTATACCAGGTAAAAAAAATGGTCGAGAAAAAGCCGGCTTTGAAAAATCAACAACCGTTCAAGGCAATTATAGAAAATGACACAGCCTATTTTAAAAATGGTGGACAAAATGCAATACTTGAATTAGTAGCAGCCACGCATACAGGCATGACAGAAGATGAATTTGAAGCAGCCGTCAAAGATTTCTTTTCAATGGCCATATATCCTGGCCGAAATGTACCAGTAAAACAGATAACCTATCAACCACAAATCGAATTGCTTAATTACCTGCGTGCTAATGGCTTTAAGACATTTATTTGTTCAGGAGGTACGGTAGAATTTGTTAGGAGTATTTCAGAAGAGCTCTACGGTATACCTAAGTACCAGGTAATTGGTACCACTTTCAAATATAAGTTCAATGATAGTACGGTTACCATTATGCGCGAGCCTGCCTCAAAATTGAGCAATGATAAAGAAGGAAAGCCTGTAGGCATACAGATGCATATAGGCCAGCGACCGGTATTTGCTTGCGGCAACGAACGCAGCGGTGGCGATATTGCTATGCTAAAATATTCGCAAAGCAGCAAGTATCCCACATTCCAGTTGTTGATCAATCATGATGATGCAGCCAGAGAGTATGCCTACCAGGAAAAAGACAATGCTTCTTTAAAGGCAGCAGCAAAGTACAATTGGTATGTAGTGAGTATGAAAATGGATTGGAAAACGGTATTTGTAAAAGAACCATGATTTAGGGGGTAATGATTAATATGAAAAACATTTACAAGAATTGAACAGTGAAGTTGTATCAAAACAAGAATCATTAATAGTTAAAAAGGTTTGAATGATGTGTCTTGTCAAGTGGAAATGGTTTAAAAGGTATTTTGTAATAGGCTTTTTCCTTATAAGCTTTATGGATCTGTTATGGGCGCAGCAAAAAACAGCTGGCGATGCACAGGCCCTTGCTGATAAACTATCTAACCCTGTAGCCAGTTTGATCAGTGTGCCGTTTCAAAACAATGTGGATTATGGCATAGGCTCCTATAATGGGTCTAAGTATACTCTCAACTTTCAACCAGTTATTCCTATTTCCTTGACGCCCAATCTGAATCTCATTACACGTTATATTATTCCCATAGTTGATCAACGGGATATAAGCGGCTCTGGCAATAGTGAATTTGGTTTAAGCGATGCAACTGTTAGTGGCTTCTTTTCACCAGTGCATAGTGAGAATGGTATCCTGTGGGGTGCCGGCCCTGCTTTTTTGATCCCAATAGGCACGAGTGATTATCTAAGCACACGAAAATGGGGAGTAGGGCCCACTGCGCTTGTGTTGAGGCAAACACCCGGATTAACCTATGGTTTCCTGGTTAATCAGCTTTGGTCTTTTGCTGGTGATGAGGACCGAAGCGATGTGAACCAAATGTTCCTGCAACCCTTCTTTTCGCATAACTGGAAAAGCGGTGCGGGAGTCACTATCAATTCAGAAATAACTATCAACTGGAAGGATAATACTACAACTGCCTTTCTGAATCCTATTGCCACCGCTATAACACGAATGGGTAAACAAGCTGTTTCGCTGGGCGTAGGGCCACGCATACCAATTGGAGGTCCGACCTATAATAAACCAGATTTTGGATTGAGAGCGGTGTTGACGTTTGTGTTTCCGCAATAGTGAGAACTAGGATTGTCTGAACCGGGATTTGGGGAGATTAGTGGATTAGGAAGAGAATTAGCTGATTAGCTGATGTGAAGATTAGCAGATGGAGAGGGAATTAATAAGAAACAAACCTCTTTTAAAACAGCGCGGGAAAGTTAGAGTTGAAGTAATAACAAGATGAAAATAAAGAATGTAATGAAAGACGCTCAAATGATGATGAATCTTTTATTAAGTATGATAGGACTAACCCTCGTTAGTGCTATTGCCAATTTTGGCGTTGAAGATATCCTGTTTACGGAAAGAGTACGTGCTATTAAGCAAGGAGTTATTTCTTGTGGTTATGGTCAATCAACCTATAGACATACTGCTTATTATATGGTGAACAGGAATGAGTGTTCTCGTTTGGGTCGTTTAAGCCTTTCAATGTTGCCTGTAGAAGATCATTCAAAATCTAGTGGGAATGGTTGTTCTCATCAGCCAAATGTTGGCGCGATGCTATGTGGTAGTGTTGGAACCAACCGGAAACTACTAAAGATTTGTACCGTTTCATGAAAGCTAGTTAAATAAAGCCCGTATTCATTGTTAACACCATTTAGAAACCTTAAACAATGAAGCAATGGCAAAAGCAACCAGTCAGAAACAAAACGGCAAACCCAATATTCTTGTTATCTGGGGCGATGATATTGGTATTTCCAACCTCAGTTGTTATTCGCATGGGCTTATGGGTTACCAGACCCCCAATATTGACCGCATTGCCAAAGAAGGCATGATGTTCACCGATTCCTATGGCGAGCAAAGTTGCACGGCAGGTCGATCATCATTCATCACTGGGCAGAGTGTGCTGCGCACCGGTTTGTCAAAAGTAGGCTTTCCGGGAGCCCCAATTGGTATGACAGACAAAGCACTGACCATAGCAGGCGCACTTAAAAATCAGGGCTATGCCACCGGCCAGTTTGGTAAAAATCATCTCGGGGATCTCAACCACATGCTGCCAACCAATCATGGCTTTGATGAATTTTTCGGCAATTTGTATCACCTCAACGCAGAAGAAGAACCTGAAATGTATGATTACCCACCAGAAAAAGACTTCCCTGATTTCCGCAAAAAGCTCGGACCCCGTGGTGTCATTCATTCCTGGGCAACAGACAAAGATGATACAACGGATGAGCCACGCTGGGGAAAAGTAGGTAAACAAAAAATAGAAGATACAGGACCGCTTAATCGCAAAAGAATGGAATCCTGCGATGATGAATTTGTAGCAGCCGCTAAAAAATTCATTAAAACACAGCACGACGCCGGAACACCTTTTTTTGCCTGGGTGAATACAACGCACATGCACCTGTACACGCATACAAAAAAAGAAAGCCTCAAGCAATCAGGTCGCTGGCAATCGCCTTATCACGATACCATGATCGATCACGATAAGAATGTGGGAGAGCTGTTAGATTACCTCGATGAATTAGGCATTGCTGAAAATACGTTCGTAATGTATTCTACCGACAATGGTCCGCATCGGAATACCTGGCCCGATGGTGGTATGACACCATTCCGCAGCGAAAAGAACACCAACTGGGAAGGCGCTTTCCGCATACCGCTATTGGTACGTTGGCCGAATAAAATAAAAGCCGGTAGTATCTCCAATGAGATCGTACAACATCACGACTGGTTTCCCACCTTTATGGCAATGGCGGGTGAGACTGACATTGTAGAAAAAGCAAAGAAAGGCTACAAGGCTTGCGGTCGTACATATAAAAATCATATTGACGGCTTTAACCTGTTGCCATACCTCTCCGGAGATACGAAAGAAGGCCCGCGCAAACTCTTTGTTTATATCAGTGATGACGGAGACATACTTGCCATACGCTTCGACAACTGGAAGGTAGTATTTATGGAGCAGCGCAGTAAGGGAACACTGGGGGTGTGGGCAGAGCCTTTTACGCGGCTACGTGTGCCTAAACTCTATAATCTTCGCACCGATCCTTATGAGTTTGCCGATACCACGTCAAACACTTATTGGGAATGGTTCCTTCGCCGTGATTACATAGCGCTTACAGCCAACTTCGTTGTTGCCAAATGGGCTGAAACTTTCAAAGATTTCCCCCCAATACAGAAACCAAACACTTTTACCATTGGTGATGCTATTGGCAAAATGAGTGAAGCTTCAGGGGATTAATACCAGGCAAAACAACCGGCCGGGCATTTTACGGCCGGTTGTTCTAAAACATTCTAGAAACGTATTCATATGCTTCCCTCCTGGAACGATACCGAAAGTAAAAAAGCGATCATTGAATTTGTTGAACGAATAGCAACAGAAGATAGTACTGACTTTGTACCTGTTCCAGAGCGTATTGCCGTTTTTGATAACGATGGCACGCTTTGGGCCGAGCAGCCTACCATGGTAGAAGGGTTCTTTACTTTTGACCGGATACATGAAATGGTGGCTAATGATCCTGCCATGAAAGAGACTCAACCCTTCAAAGCCTTTTTAGAAAAAGATGTAGCAGCCATCCATGCTTTAGGAAAACGCGGCATCGTAGAGTTTGTAATGAAGGCACATGAAGCCGAAACACAAGAAGCGTTTAAAGAACTCGTTACTGATTGGTTTGCCAATGCCATACATCCTCATTTTAAACAACCTTATACCCAATGTATTTATCAGCCACAGCTAGAGCTTCTGGATTACCTGAGAGCCAATGGCTTTAAAACCTTTATTGTTACAGGTGGTGGTATCGAGTTTGTACGTACAGTAGCGGAATCTATTTATAGTATTCCACCTGAGCAGGTGGTAGGCTCAAGTACTAAAACACAGTTTGATCTAAAAGATAAAAAAGTGCAAGTGGCCAGGCTGGGTGAGTTAAGAAGTTTTGACGACCGCGAAGAGAAAGTAGTGAACATTAACCTGCACATTGGCAGAAGACCCTTGTTTGTTTTTGGTAACTCAGATGGCGACTTGCGTATGATGCAATATACACTAAGTAGCGATGGACCATGCATGGCTATGCTGCTTCATCATGATGATGCGCAAAGAGAAGTTGCTTACGACAAGGATTTCAAACTGAGTCCATTGAATGAAGCTTTATCCGTTGCCAAAGATTGGGGGATACATATTGTGAGTATGAAAAACGATTGGAACAAAGTATTTGCTTTTCAATAGTAAAAAATAATAAACAATGACTACAGGAACATTACTACATCAAAATACAGAAGCAAAATCGATAAACACAGCTAACATGGTATTTGTCCCTGGCGGAAAGTTCCTAATGGGCTCTGACAAATTCTACCCGGAAGAAAAGCCGGTGCATGAAGTAACAGTGGATGGTTTCTGGGTCGACAAGTATGAAGTGACCAATGAAGACTTCAAAAAGTTTGTAACCGAAACCGGTTATGTAACTGTGGCTGAACGCCCGCTTAAGCCAGAAGATTACCCCGGTGCCCAACCGGAGATGCTGGTGCCGGGTGCCTTGGTATTTCAAAAAGCCAATGGACCTGTAAATCTGAATAGCTATTTCAATTGGTGGGCCTGGACGCCGGGTGCCAACTGGAAGCATCCTAAAGGGCCAGGAAGTAAGCTGAAAGGTCTTGAAAAACACCCTGTAGTGCATGTGGCCTATGAAGACGCCGAGGCCTATGCGAAATGGGCTGGTAAAGAATTGCCGACCGAAGCGGAGTGGGAGTATGCCGCAAGGGGAGGGTTGGAAGGTAAAAGCTTCACCTGGGGTGATGAAGATGTACAGCATTCCAAACCTATGGCCAATACCTGGCAGGGCGCCTTTCCTTTTGAGAATCTGCTGGTTGATAAATATGAGGGTACAGCCCCTGTGGGGTCATTTGCCCCTAATGGTTATGGCCTATATGATATGGCCGGCAATGTATGGGAGTGGACCAGCGATTGGTATGTGGCGCATTTAGATGAAAGCGCTAACAAGGTAAAAACCTGTTGTACCAACCATGTAAACCCAAGAGTGGTTTCACCAGAGCAAAGCTTTGACCCTTGTCAGCCGCAAGTAAAGATTCCCCGGAAAGTTGTAAAAGGTGGCTCTCATCTCTGTGCACCCAACTATTGTTTACGCTACCGCCCTGCTGCTCGCCAGCCACAGATGATAGATACCGGCATGAGTCATATCGGGTTCCGTTGTATCATGAGAGCGAGTAATAAATAAATGCTTTAAAGAAGCTGCTGTTTTAAACAGGGTAGTATGTAATCCAATTTTTAACTGTCAAAATCAGTGACATGAAAAAAACAGTAAGTCCCTCTATTGCAGAACCAACGATAACAAAATCCTCAAAAAATAAGACCACTTCAGCAATGCCATACCCAGTACGGGCATTCAATCCAGCACACCCCCAACTCAAAAATGCAGCAGGCATTCCGGCAAGTTTAGCTAATGAATCGTATGTAGAAGCGCTCGGACATATTATTTACTACTGGGGCTATCCGGCAGTTGATGCATTCGGACGCACCAGTGGATGGGAATTGATGAAGAAGTCTGGTCCTGGCGCCACGATGGGGCTCTTTCCTGGAGCGCCGAAAAATAAAATGGGTTATCTCGACGACTACATGCCTTCAGGGCAGCGTAAAGTCGTTACGCCTAACAATGACACGATATATGGGGTCGGATTTGCAGATACCCGTGAAGAACCTGCTGTTATTCAAACGCCTTCGGTTGTTCCGCAGGGCCATTACTGGACGATCCAGATCTGCGATGCGTTTACCACAGTGATCCGACAGCTTGGATCCGCCTCGGGTACGCCCGGCGGCAAGTTTCTGCTTGTCGGTCCTGATTGGGACGGCGAACCTCCAAAAGGTTTTATTGAGGTGATCAAATCGCCGACGCATGTCGTCGGAGTATTTGGCCGCAGTTACACGGCGCATACACCGGAGTCAAAAGCACAGGCACGTGCCGTGCTTAACCAGATCGGCATGATTCCGCAGAGCGAAGATAAATCCGGGCCATTGACTTTCGACTGCGAAGCCAGTGCTCGCAACAAAGTGTATCCGCCGGGATTGACGGCGGATATTCTGGCGGCGGACCCTGACCTGCTTCGTATCCGTCCAGTGAATCCCGCAACGTTTTGGGACGATCTGAAAAAAGCGCTGGATGCGAATCCTATTGTCGGCCCCAATGATGCTGCTATGGCCGAACAGGCACGTACATTGATAGCCCTTCGTGAATCTGGAGATACCTGGCGTTCTCTTCTTGATCGTGTTGCTTTGGCCGCAGATGCCGAATTGCATGAGGGAGCGAAATATCACCAAACGGGTGTTGATGCGGGCAACGGTTGGCAGCGACAGGAGAATGGCGGTATTTGGGGCACCGACTGGTTCGGCAGGGCACAGGCTGCGATTATTTATATCTATGTAAACGATTTTCATGAAGCGATCTACTTTATTCGCGGCACTGACAGCAAAGACGAGTTTCTTCATGGACGCTATACGTACACAATTACATTTCCGGAAAACGCATTGCCTCCTGTTGATAGGCAAAAGGGTGGCTTTTGGTCGTTGACAATGTATGATAAAGACTATTATATGTTGCCCGATAGTCCCAACCGCCGCACTAATATAGGCACTGTAAATCTCGATGCCAATGAACTCATATTCGCCAAGGATGGATCACTGACTTTGACACTTTCAAGCAAGCAACCGGCCGATGGTGAAGCCCGGGTCAATTGGTTGCCTGCTCCTAATGACCAGTTCGCTTTGATCGTTCGTACATACGTTCCTACAACACCAATTCTCAATGGCACTTACCAATTGCCAAACGTTGAGAAAGCGAAATAGATAAAAACATCAACCCCAAAAAAGTATCATGAAAAAAATATTAAGTCCATCTGTTGAAGAGTCAAAATCTTCTGCATTAACCGACCAGGATATTACTGATGCATATGTTTATTTACTGGGCAGAGAATTGGTATTAAAGCAACAAAGGCTCGATTTTGAAAAAGAAGGTTTCAAATGGAACCAAATCATCCATCGTGAGCTTGGTGGCGTGGCATGGGCCAATCCTAATTTGGATGTAGCCTACAGTGAAGCATGGGTAGCTGTGGATGAAAACACCTGTGTGGTATTGGAAATACCCGAAATAAAAGGTCGCTATTACACCTGGCAAATGCTAAATGGCTGGGGCGAAACACTTCTTAACATCAATGAGAGAACTTTTCCGGATCATCCTTTTGGAAAGTTTGCATTGTGTCTTAAAGGAAGCAATCCAGAAATACCGCAAGGATGCCTGCGAGTTGATCTTCCGACAAAGACTTCCCGTGTGCTATGCCGTGTGGAACTGGGCAATGATACGAAGGAGGCAGTTCGCCTGCAGCATTTATTTAAACTCACTCCACAAGGAGAACCAAAAGTTGAAAAGCCTTTATCCGTTCCTTTATTTGAAGGAACGAATTTGCCCGGTGCGGAGATATTCCAAAATGCGTCTGGAAAAATACAAAGCGAACCGGATATCAATGAAGGCATGAATGCTTTACAGGAAAAAACAAAAGCAGCAGAAGCGTTGGTGAATTCCGGGGCAGAAGGAAAAGCAAGAGTTGACAACGTTGTAAAGAAAACGGGCATCCCAAAAGTTTTTGAAACAATACATAATCTGGGTGTAGCAAGAAATAGATGGACAAGGCCTAAATCAATAGGCAATTATAAAGATGACTATGTTGTCCGCACCGCTGTTAATTATGGTGGTATCTGGGCCAACAATATGGGAGAGGTGACCTATTTCACAATGGCTGGTAATGATGGCGGATCTACATATACACTGACTTTTCCTAAAGATGCATTGCCTGCAGGTAAGGCAAGCTATTTCTGGTCCATCATTGCGGTGGATGCAGAGAAATTCCAGGTATTGCCTAATCCACTGAATAGATTTTTGCTAAATAAGCAATCAGGATTAAAAAACAACCCGGATGGTTCCTTAACCTTGGTGTTCGGTCCGAAACCTTTGACTGAATATCCCGAATCGAATTGGCTGCCTACGATCGAAGGGCAAAAATATAACCTAACGTTTCGCATGTACGGACCAGCAAAAGAGGTGACAGATGGAACATACTTTCCACCAGCATTGGTCAAGAAGTAACAAATAGTGTATGAATAAAAGCTCATGATAAATAGTCTTTGGCATTACCAAAACAGTTCTTTTTAATAAACCTATTTGCCCCCCCCTTTAAATAATTTAATATGGCAAAATCAAACGGTCAACCAAAAGCAAGAAGTAATGGTACATCTAAAAAGTTTAGTGGCACTATAAAGCTTGATGTTCGGGATTCAAAAGCCGACTGGTCCGCCTTTTTAGATAACAAAGCTCCTGAAGGAGCACCCAATGTGCTGGTGATTCTGTATGATGATACCGGCTGCGCTGCCTGGTCGCCCTATGGCGGCCGTATTAACATGCCCACTATGGACCGGTTAGCTAAAGAAGGATTAACGTATACCCAATGGCACACTACGGCAGTTTGTTCACCAACAAGATCTTGTTTCTTGACTGGGCGTAATCATCACCAGAATGGATTTGGTTCTATAGCCGAAGCGGCCACTGGATTTCCCGGTTACAATGGCCATATACCAATGGAAAACGGTACCGTGGCTACCATTTTGCGCGATGCCGGATGGAGCACTTTCTGGATCGGTAAAAATCACAATGTACCCGTAGATGCGTTTGGAATGGGATCGTCAAAAAAACGCTGGCCATTGGGGTTAGGTTATGATCGCTTTTATGGTTTTATTGGAGGTGAAACCAACCAGTGGTATCCCGAACTGATCGAGGATAATCACTTTATTGATCAACCTTACCTGCCTGAAGAAGGCTATCATTTATCAAAAGACCTTGCCGACAAGGCTATCAGCTTTATCCGTAACTCCAAACAATCCGACCCACAAAAACCATGGTACATGTGGTATTGCCCTGGCGCCAACCATGCCCCCCACCATGCACCGCAAGAGTATATTGAAAAATACAAAGGCAAATTTGACGACGGTTACGAAGCTTATCGCGAATGGGTGCTGAAACGAATGATTGAGAAAGGCATTGTTCCGAAAGATACGCAGCTAACACCCCTCAATCCATTACCTGAAGGCATCCTGCCAGAAGGCGATAAAGTAAGGCCTTGGAATACCTTGTCGGCAGACGAAAAGAAATTATTCTGCCGCATGGCGGAAGTATATGCAGCTTTTTCTGAATACACTGATGTGCAAATAGGTCGCGTCATTGATTACCTTGAAGAATCAGGGCAGTTGGAGAACACCCTCATTTTTTATTGTGCCGACAACGGCGCTTCTGGGGAAGGTAGCCCAAACGGATCGGTTAACGAAAACCGTTTCTTCAACGGCTTTCCAGACGATATCAATCAAAACATGGCGATGATTGACAAACTAGGCAGCCCCGATACCTACAACCATTATCCTACCGGTTGGGCAGTGGCATTCTCTACGCCGTATAAAATGTTTAAACGCTACGGTTCATATGCTGGTGGTACCTGCGATCCCTTGGTGATCTATTGGCCGAAAGGTATAAGGGCAAAAGGCGAACTGCGGCACCAATATCATCATTGCACCGATATTGTTCCGACCATCCTGGAATGTTGCGGTGTACTTATGCCCGACACCATTGACGGCTTAAAGCAAACACCCCTGGCCGGCGTATCTATGCGCTACAGCTTTGATGATGCAGCAGCAGCTACCCAAAAAGAAACACAGTATTACGAAATGGCGGGCACACGTGGCATTTGGCATAAAGGCTGGAAAGCCGCTGCCATACATGGTCCTATGCCATCGGACCAAGGCAATTTTGATAAAGACCAATGGCAACTTTTTAATACGGATGAAGATCGCTCGGAGGCCAAAGACCTGGCGGAACAGTATCCCGAAAAGCTTCAAGAGCTGATCGACCTCTGGATGGAAGAAGCAAAGAAAAACAATGTACTGCCACTGAACGATTTGAATATTCACCAGCAACATGAAATGGAGTTTCACAAAGAACCACTTGCTGGTGGACAGTATACTTATTATCCTGGCACCACTGAAGTGCCGGAGGCAACAGCAGCCCGCACCTTAGGTGTATCCTTTAAAATACTTGCCGAAGTGGAGTTCACGGAAAAGTCAAAAGGTGTGATTGTTGCCCAAGGTTCGCGTTTTGGCGGTTATACGTTGTTTGTAAAAGACAGTAAGTTGGTATTTGTGTACAACTTCCTGGGAATTCCACCTGAACAGCGGCTTTTTACAGATGCGCCGAAATCAGGCAAACACATTGTGGGGATTGAGTTCAACAAAGAATTTGTTAGCGAAAACCTGGAGGCCTGGGGGCATATGAAGTTGTATGTAGATGATAGAGTAGTGGACGAAGGCAGATTCCGTACCGAGACAGGGCATTATGCCTTGTGTGGTGAAGGCATGTGCGTAGGCTATGATGGTGGTGATGCTGTAAGCAGTGAATATGGTTCAGGCTTTGCCTTTAGCGAAGGTAATGTGGTCAAGGTCGTTTTTGACGTTGCCGACGATGTTTATATGGATGTTGAGAAAAAGATGGCTGCAGTCTTTGCTAGAGATTAAGGAAGGATTGCGCACAGAGCCACAGAGGAAAGGAGAAGAATAACGAACAAGGAATGATGAATGAAGAAGTAGGGAAAAATCAATAATCAATTTTCAAGGTACAAGGAAGTAAGAATAATGAGGAATGAAAGAGAATTTGTGTCTAAGCGGGGTCTTTACTGTCTAGCCTTTGAGCGAGGCGAGACTTATCTACAATTAAAACTAAAATAGGAGGGTAAAATGAAGAAGATTTTGTTAGTTACAATCATTAGCCTCTTGGCAGCACCCTTATCAATGCTTCACGCACAGGATGATATTCAGAAAGTACAAGAAGCATGGGGGAAAGATAAGAAAGAACTGGTGCGAATTGGGATGGATCTATCAAGTGCCGATTCAGCAAAGTTTTGGCCGTTGTATGACAAATATGAAACGGAAAGGCGAAAGATCAGCAGGGAATGGATATTGGCCCTTGGCGATTACGCAGATAATTATACCAGCATGACAAATGCAAAAGCTGATGAATTGATAAATAAGCTTTTTAAAGTTGATGCAGGTATTTCAAAATTACTGCAGCAGTACTATGGCAAGGTCAAATCAGCACTCAATGCCATGCAGGCTGCCAAGTTTGTTCATATAGAAAGTTATATAAACACGACGATCCGGTCAAAGATGCAGGAGTCGCTGCCATTAATTGGGGAAAAGATGAAAACACTTTAAATATTTTGGTGTCTAAGCGGGGTCTTCTCTGTTAAGCCTTTGGGAAACTCCGCTTGTGCTTCTAATCTGCCCTGCCGAGGTATGTCAGATAGACATCTTTATTGCCTTCCCTATTTCCAACCTTTGCCTAACGCTATACCTTATACGCTATTGCCTACCTCAATAAATATAAAAGCGTTAGAATCGCATTCGCATTTCGATATTCCTATTTCGGATTTGTACTTTGGAATTTGTGCTTTGGAATTTGGATTTTGAAATTTGGCCCTTTAACTTTTACATTCCATTGTTGCATCCAAGAAGAGTATAATCGTTCATGCATGCGTAGTGCCTTACTTATTTTCATTATCAGTTTTTTCGCCGTGGCCCTGGGTGCCATGGATTCTGTAATGTCCGCAGCTTATTTGCCCGAAATTCTCCAATCAATGAATTACAGTGCCAGTAATCCTGAATCATCGATGGCGGCCTCCTGGATCAATTTTTCTTTTTTGGCGGGCGGAACTATTGGAGGTATCGTGATGGGATTTTTGGCAGACCGTATTGGGCGACGAATCACATTAACATTGGCATTGTTATTTTATGGAGCCGGCAGTGGGTTGGGAGTGCTGGTTACCGAGTGGCCAATGATGGCACTCACCCGCTTTTTGGTTGGCATTGGCGTTGGAACGGCACTGGTGTTGTCGGCCGTGGTCGTTTCTGAAACCTGGCCCTCGCGAACAAAGGCCGTAGCGCTTGGGATCCTTGCGGTAGCCTATCCTGTAGGTATCATCGCCTCGGGTGCTATCACTTCATCAATTGCTGATTGGCAAACCGCATTTCTTATTGGGGCTATTCCCGTCATCCTCGCCATTCCCGTTTTTATACTGGTAAAAGAAACATACAAAGCCCCGGAAAAGAGATCTTCTATTGATAAACGTGCGCGTCGGAATATTGCATTTGGTATTGTAGTATACGGTACGATGTTGATTGGTTTATGGTCCACTTTTCTTTGGTTACCAACGTGGGTACAAACGCTGATCGGAGACAACGCCCAGGCCGGCATAGCCAAACGCGGCATGGCAGTAGCCCTGTTAGGTATGGGCGGACTGATAGGCAGCATTATTTCGGGATGGATGGCAAACCGCTGGGGGCCGAAGACCATGCAAGGCATATGCTTCATTCTCTGCTTCATTTTATCGGTTGCCATGTTCCTTTTGATCAAAAAGTTCTCCGACTTGGTACTGGTTGGTAGTGCTTTGTTAGGGTTGCTGTTCGGCATCAGCCAGGGTGTATTGAATTCTTTTATACCTCAGTTATTCACTGAGAATATACGGTCAGGCGCTACGGGACTTTGTTTTCATGTCGGCCGCGGCTTTACGGCAATCGCCGTATTTTTTGTAGGAGTGCTGGCTATGAAGTTAGGAGGTTATGGTCGTGCCATTTCTATTTTTTCAGTAGTTTACATTATCGGCTTCATCGCATTAAGCCTGATGAAAAAGACAGGAGGAAAATATGCCTCACATTAATCTTCGCACAGACCTATTTGGCATCACAAGTTTGCTCGACTATCGAAAGGAGGTAGCTAAGCCGCTTTGCGAATTGACGCAACTATTGTTGAGAGGCGAGTCTACGTTGTCTGAAGCCGAAAGGGAAATGATCGCCGCTCATGTATCCTACCTGAATGAATGTAAATTCTGCAGCTCGGCACATCATGCAGCCGCATGTGTTTTGCCGGGAGGTGACAAACCTGCCACCGGAAAGATGAAGAGCTTACTGGCAATAGCTGAAAAAGTTCAGCTTGGCGGTAATCATGTTCACCAGGAGCAGGTGGATGAAGCCAGGCAACAGGGGGCTACCGATAGAGAGATCCACGACACGGTTTTGATTGCGGCCCTTTTCTGTTTGTATAACCGGTATGTTGATGGTTTAGCAACCGTGGCGCCGGCCGATCCCAATTTTTACGCTGCATTGGCAAAACGGATCACTACAAGAGGCTATCGAATGCCCGAAGATGGATATCATGCTTTAACGGTCAATAAATAATAATGATAGATTATGCCATACATAACTACTCCTGATGATGTTCCCGGCATCCGGGGATTAATGAATTTCAGGCCCGATGCCGCACTGGCCTTGAATCAGCTGGTTCAGGCATTATTGGTTGATGATGCTTCAATGACAAGAGGCGAACGCGAACTGATCGCCACTTTTGTATCAAGCAGGAACGAATGTACATTCTGTATGCGTTCACACGGCGCCATAGCGGCACACTTACCAGGTTGTAATGAACAAACGGTGAAAGCTGTTTGGGCCGACTATAACACGGCCCCCGTAAGCGACAAAATGAAGGCCTTGTTAAGGGTTGCCGACAAAGTGCGCATCAATGGCAACCAGGTTACATTGGATGACATCAACAATGCACGCGCTCAAGGAGCCAATGATATGGATATTCATGATACGGTGCTGATTGCTGGTGCTTTCTGTATGTTCAACCGCTATGTGGATGGACTTGGTGCTACTACTCCTGATGATCCGGCCTTTTACAATCTTGTGGCGGAGCAAAGAGCGAAGGAAGGCTATCTAACCAAATCGGTATTGATGAAGTAATGTCACAGGCGACTTCGTTGTCCGGGCAAGCCTTTGAGAGCAGTGAGGCCTCGCTTAGACCTAAAAGAATATCGAACAAGGAACAAGGAATAATGAATGAAGAAGGAAAAGAGGATTAGCTGAAGGAAACTAAGAGAATGAAAGAGGAGAAGGAGGAAAGGAGAATATTGAACAAGGAACAAGGGAGGAAAGGCTGCGAGCAAGGAAAGGGAATCAGGAGGTATTGGAATAGATGTTTAAACGCGATAAGGCCTGACAAGGTAGACCGCGCTTAAAACTAGTCTTTGCCTAACGCTGAACTTTATACGCAGATGCCTGATTTAATAAGTAAAGTTGGATTAGGATCTCATTCTTATTTCCTTATTCGCATTTCCATTTTCCTATTTCAGATTTGTACTTTGTATTTTGGAATTTGTTTTTCCTTTTCGTATTTCCAATCATTCCACTGCCAACACCTTTGACGCTACAGCTTTAGGCGTAGGTTCAATCTCTCCTGTAAAACCCAGTTTTCCGTACTCTACTGTCTCAGAAAGTAACAGACCGTATGGAGCTAGAGAGAGCTCTTCCTTTTCCGGTTTTCTGCTTTATGCAGGAATGCTCGTTTTTATGACCATAAGGAGAAAATACGGCTTCAGAAGTGTCTTTCTATATGAAGTATTTAGTAAGCTGAACACTTATTCCGCATCATTCTGGCCTACAGGGAACATGATAAAATGAACCGGGTAATGATTGAAGAAAGAGATACAGCTCCTGTAACCTTAAGTAATACTGACCTTGCTTTTGAGCGAACGGTAATGGCAGAGAACCGCACCTTAATGGCCTGGATCCGGACAGCTATCTCAATGATCTCATTTGGATTTACCATTTATAAGTTTTTCCATGAGATCAGTCAATCGGCAGTTATAACAAACCGACTCTTTACGCCAAGAAAAGTAGGGATGATCATGATTGCGCTTGGCCTTCTGGCGCTATTGTGGGGATTATTAGAACACAGAGCAACGATCAGTAAACTGAAGAAAAGTTACCCGGGTATCGAACGATCCAGAACAGGCTGGCTGGCCATTTTGGTTTTATTATTTGGCTTTGCCTTGTTTTTGGGTGCTTTTTTCAGGCAGTAGGCATGGTGAGTGGTGAGAATGAGTAATGAGTGATGAGTGATGAGTGATGAGTGGTGAGTAATGAGTATAGGGTGATGAGTAATGAGAGATGAGTGATGAGTACAAATGAAAACTGAATGTCTACTAACAAACAATAAAAACATGGAGACACCAACAAAATCCATAATAAAACCTGGTTTATCAAAAGACTCGATTCGGGTTACGCCAGATAATTTTATAAGGGCTGAATCGGATATGTATTTTGCTACTTCGGCTATCAATGAAAATGCTCTTGGTAAGTTTAACCATCGCCGTGAGTTGTTTTCAGTCGATAATCAAACTGTTGTTCGTGGCAATCGGGATACACTGTATTCTTCTGGCGTATTTGATCTGGATGCAGGGCCTGTAACTATTACACTGCCAGATGCTGGCAAACGATTTATGTCGTTAATGGTGCTCAATGAAGATCACTATGTGATTGATGTAAAATATGGCGCAGGTAGTTACACCTTCTCAAAGGAACAGGCTGGTACCCGATATATATTAATTGCAGTCCGCACATTGGTAGATCCAAACAATGCTTCTGATATCAAAGAAGTGTATGGCTTACAGGATGCGATCAAGGTCAGTCAGCCCGGAGGACCGGGAAAGTTTGAAGTGCCTACGTGGGACATGGAAAGCCAGAAGGAAGTAAGGGATGCATTAACAAAGTTGGGTGAGACGATGCCTGACTTTACAAAGGCATTTGGCAAAAAAGAGGAGGTGGACCCGGTTAAGCACCTGATAGGTACAGCAACAGGGTGGGGTGGTAATCCCGACAAAGACGCCCGGTATTTAAACGTGACACCAGATGCAAATGATGGAAAAACCATTTACAAACTCACTGTTAAGGATGTTCCTGTAGATGCCTTCTGGTCTGTTACTGTTTACAATGCCCAAGGTTATTTTGAAAAGAATAAGCAGAACGCTTATTCTATAAACAATATCACGGCAAAAAAAGAGACCGACGGGTCTGTGATCATTCAATTTGGCGGTTGCGATGGAAGAGTGGCTAATTGTTTACCCATTACACCCGGTTGGAATTATACGGTGCGTTTGTACAGGCCACGCAAGGAGATATTGGAAGGAAAATGGACGTTTCCAGAACCTCAGATCCTGACCTAAAGATGATGAACTGCTGGGTAAATGGAATGTTATGTTATCCAATAAGACTTTGTTGAACAACCAGGAAGAAAGTCGAATATACATAGGGAGTTAAATAAACTTAACCTGGAGAAATTGACCATGCAAGATGAATGAAATGATTGAACAATTCAGAGCAGGCCTGGACCTGTGGGGCGAATTAATTGAAGTGTTGCTTAATGCCATTTCATTGTTCTGTATTGTTGCCGGTGTTGTCATTGCATTGGTAAGAAGTATCCAGGAAAGACTGCGTTCGCCAGGTTTGCACCCTATGCATACCAACTTCAGGATGTTATTTGGCGGATGGTTGGTTGTAGCTTTGGAGTTTCAATTGGCTGCCGATATCGTAGGGACTATTATTTCGCCAACTACACAGCACTTGGTTGAGCTTGGGGCCATTGCTTTAATTCGAACCTTTTTAAATTATTTCCTGAATAAAGAACTTTTGGAAGAAAGAGAATTGTCTAGAAGCCGTATGGAGAAGAAGCTTGTTTAAGGTTTCCCATTTATTGTCGTACCCTGAATTATTGAGAATGCGTAACTGACAATAAATTGATTATGCCTAGAGATTATTCCTATAAAAATCTGCAAAAGGCAATCTTCAAAAATGAGGACTTATCAAATGCGCGCTTCATTGATAGCGACTTGCGAGGTGCTGATTTCAATGGTGCCGACCTTACCGGAGCCAATTTTACCCATGTGAAAACCGGTATTACGCCTGTCAATAAAACCATCATTTTCTTTAGTGCCTTAATCATTTCGCTGCTCTCGGGATATGTTGCCATGCTAGCTGGGCATACCATTCAGGTCATGTTGGCTTCTACTGACAACAAAATCAGAATTGCTGGAATTTTTACTACGGTTTTAATCCTTCTCTTTATCGGTTTTTCTTTATGGAAGGGGGTAGGACGTGCTATTAGGCAATTGGTAGTTCCAGTTATAGTAGTGGCCTTTGTGATAGGCATAATCGCTTATGTATCTGGTTTAGGAACAGGCAAAGGTATGCTGTACCTAATCCTTTCGCTTTTGCTGGTAGTTGTCATGTTTATTGTCGGTACCATTGCACGGGCAACTGCAGGAACGTTATCTTCTACTATTCTTTTCATCATTGTTGCAATGGGGGGTGCCACGTTTGGTAAGAGTGTAGGCGGTGGTATAGGTACTGTGATCATGGCATTGAGTTGCGTACAAATTAGCAAGCGGGCACTTAGCGGTGCAGCCGGTTTTGAATCATTAAGAAAAGTAGCTCATTTTATTACTACCCGTTATGGTACCTCTTTCCAGAATGCTCGCTTGAGAGAAGCTCTTTTCTCAAGATCCGTTCTGCATAATGCTGATTTTTCAAATGCTGATGTTTCACTGGTAGACTGGGGTGATTCCAAAACTCAAAACTGTTTCTTAGGAGACAACTTGTTTAACATAAAAACACAAAGGCATGGTTGAAGAAGAAAATAGTAATACACTTTCTAACGGGAAGAACCTGGAAAATGAGAAAACAACTGATGTTCAAAAGAAGATAGAAGATAAGGTTGCTGGTGATGAACGCAGTTTGAAGGGAGAGGTGCTGTCTGGGGAGCTTTCCAAAGACCGTACGCATATGTCGGAACACCGCACTCGTATGTCTGAGCACAGAACAGGCCTTTCAGAGCATCGTACACAATTGTCAGAGAGAAGGACAGGAATGTCGACTACAAGAACGGGAATGTCTTATCAGCGAACAGCCTTATCCTATGAACGAACTCTTATGTCTTGGGTGCGTACAGCTACATCGATGATCACATTTGGCTTTACCATTTATAAGTTCTTTGAAGAAGTGCAAAAAGAAAGTACTGAACCCAGGTTCTTTACACCCCGGTTAGTGGGCTTGCTGATGATCTCGTTTGGAATGTTGAGCTTGTTATTAGCCCAGGTACAACACCAGATCGCCTATAAAAAACTGAAGAAAGATTATCCGCAGATCCAGCGTTCACTTAGTTCCTTATTGGGCGCATTGATCCTTTTGTTTGGGTTGCTTTTATTTTTTGTAGCCCTGTTTCGACAATGATCTATGAACTGCAATTACTGACTACTAAAACGATTAATAAATGGAGGTGGTTATGAAAAAAACAAATAATGATAACAAGCCTGACCCATCGTTTGTATGGGGGCATGCAGCTTCAACCCGTCAAAATTTTAATCTGTGCTACAAACAAACCGTTTCTATCATTCCTAAACCAGTGCGTAGCTATTTGCAAGCGTCTTTCTGGATGCCCAAACATGCGGTACACATTTTAGCCACCTTGCTATTGCTACTTGTTGCTGGCTATGGAATGGCGCAACAAGTGTCATCAACGGATAGTACAAATGAAGAACGTGTTCGTAAAAACATTGTTCGCTACAACCTTTCCGGTGCTATTCTTTTTGGATTTGATAAGTATATTATTTTGGGTTATGAGCGTGTCATTGCCCCCAATCGAAGTATATCGATAAACTTAGGTCAGGCTTCCTTGCCCAAGCTCGTGTCAATATCTACTGATAGTTTTGATACGGAAAGAAGCCGGGAAAGAAAAGGCTATAATGTATCCATCGATTATCGCTTCTACTTAAAAAAGGAAAATAAGTACCAGGCACCCCGCGGTGTATATATCGGACCCTATTATTCCTTTAATAAGTTTACCAACAAAACAGAATGGAAATATAAAAACAGGACCGCCAATAGCTTTGTCAATACAAACAGTGATTTTAAAATACATACGGTTGGATTTGAACTTGGCTACCAGTTCATTTTATGGAAAAGATTTGCTCTTGACTTGGTAATGATTGGGCCCGGTTTAGGTTTTTATGATTATAAAGCCACTTTTGAAGGCAATATCGATGCGGCTACAAAAGAACAATTGTTGCAAGGACTGGAAGACTTGCTGACACAGAAGTTTCCAGGTATGAATTACGTGTTTAGTGATGAAAAAATTGATGGGAACGGTGTTATGCGAACTAACACTATTGGTTATCGCTATCTTATACATATAGGGTATAACTTCTGATGAGCTAACCCTATAGCCGGTAATATGCTCTATTTTGAAAATTGATGCATCCTATGCAAAAGGAATGCTGCCTAATAAATACATCTGCTGTACGTTAGCCACTGGCTTTTCCGCTATTGTGCTATTTCTTCTTACCCTTTTTAACTAAAAGTCTAGGTGAGCACTTGCTACCTATCCCTAAAGGAAACGTGGTGAACCTTATCTATTCATTTAAAACAAATAAATACAATAAGATGAAAAAGATCCTATTTATTGTAGTACTTGTGATTACAGGAGCTACTGCTTTAGCACAACATAAAGTAAGGCTAAATTTATACAGCGCCTATGTGTTTGATGACAGCTTTGATGAGTTTTACGATGCTAATACCTACTTCAGTGGCAAAATCAAAGGTGGTTACCAATGGGGTGGCGGCTTTGAGTTCCTGCCGCATCCTTACACCAGCGTAGAGATCATGTATCTGCATAAAAGCTCCGATGGCCCAATATCCTACCGGGGAGGAGCAACGCAGCCAAAACATGATGTGACGCTGGATATAAAACATGATTACATATTGTTGGCTGGCAATGGTATTAAGCCCACTGAATCAAAAAAAGTTGAACCATATGGTGGTTTAATGGCCGGTATTGTAATTACCAACGTTGATAATAAGGAAACCGGTGCCAGTGATTCGAATACCAACTTTGCCTGGGGCGGCCGCTTAGGTACCAATATTTGGTTTTCTGATAAGGTTGGCTTGAAACTGCAAGCTCAAATATTAGCCGCTTCAAGAGCTACTGGCGGCGATACCTATTATGGATACTGGGGCCCTGTTTATTATACTTCTTATACTACGCTATGGCAATTTGGACTAGGTGGCGGTTTGACTTTCAAGCTCGGACATTAATATAGGTTATCGTGCATTTTCGGCAATGATTCAATGCGAAGGCGAATATGCTGAATGATAGTTCATCATTAACCTATGCAAATGAAATAAGGTTACACAAAGTGGTAATGATATGCGGTTGTATAGACACCAGTAGGAGAGATGGTTGCTTCCTACTGTCTTTTAATCAGCCTATAGTTGTGCGCCGTTTTTTTCAAATAATTGCTATGGCAACAATGCCTATTATGAAAAAAGGGAAATGGTGGCATAGGATAGCATATGTTGCATAGCTATACTATGCCACCAGCTTGGAGGGAAAATAGGAGAAACCTTTTTTTGGTCTGTGCTTATTGATTGATGACAATGCAAAAATGAAGTTGTACAGTAGAACCGGAAGAAAACTAGTATTTGAAAAAAGGAATAATCATACTCTTTTTATGCTGTTTGCACTCGGCTGCAACGGCACAAGTAATTATTGCTTTATTATTTGGCGATAAGTTAAATACTGGCAAGACGGATTTTGGGATAGTGGTTAGTCCTGCATTGACGAATATTTCCCATTTGGATAGTAAATCGAAATCCGGATTAAACCTTAGCTTGTTTTTAGATTTCCGACCTGATAGGCCTTTTTATCTTCATATTGAAGGTATTGCCAAAGGAAGCTTTGGTGCAAAAGATATTCGGCCTTATTCTACTGAAAACGATTCGCTGGACCACTTGTTTGCAAACGGCTCTGTTGAGCGCAAAATCAAAACCTTTGGCTTGCCTGTTTTGGTCCGGTACAAGATCTCTAGTTTGTTTTCTGCGGAAGCTGGCATACAAGCCAATATGCGGTTGAAGGCGCAAGACATTTTTAAAACAGAGGTACAAGGAAATGACCTGGAATATACAGTAACGGTTACTAAGGAGCTCACTTGGCTGGACTTTGGTGTGGCTGGTGGTTTATATTACAAGTTTAGTAAAAAGAAAAGCAGTATGGGAGTGGGCGTGCGGTATTTTCAAGGCTTAACGGATACCTATAAAACGATGACTGGTAACCAGGTCAATACAGCTTGGCAGTTAAATATTACCATACCCATTGGAGCAGGAAAGAATGCAAATGCCAATCAGGCTAAAGGTTCAAATACAGAAAATTCGAAAAAATAAAATACTGAAATCCGAATGTGATGAGTAAAATCACAAATTCCAAAATCCAAATGCGATAATTGTTCTGCAGTTCACGCTAATGGAGACAGGTATTACATGTGCTTTACATAATCCGAAAAAGTATGTCCTGTAAACTTTTTAAATGCGGTTGTAAAGGTATTTCTGTTCCTAAAGCCGCACCGGTTGATCAATTCTTTTACATGAGGCTTATCCAATGCTTTGTTTCTAAGCAAATCTATACAATGGGCTATTCGGTATTGATTGAGTAATTCAGTAAAATGAATATGCATTACCTGGTTTAGAAAAGCGGAGAGCTGATATTCATGTATATAAAGCTCTGCAGCCATATCCTTCAGTCGATAACCTTGTTGCAGAAAAGGTTTCTTTTGTTCCAGAAGGTTAATAAGTCTATAGTGAAGCTCTTCAATGGTTTCTTCATCAATCGTTAGCTGCCATTTTTTTTTCGGCTTTCTCCCCCACAGAATAGAACGTATGTAACCTATTAGGCCATGCTTCTTCATATAGAACACTTTCTGAAAGCTCAGTTAGGAGTGTTACATATATGGCAAAAAGGGTTGGGAAAAGTGAAGGTGCTTTCCTTATATACCTCCATTAGGATAGGCCGGTATAACAAAAAAAGGAAGCCACTTTAAAATTACTATAATAATATAAAGCGGCAATGCCTCTTTCGTTTTTTTGGCCTATTTCAGCAACTCAAACAGTTATAAGTTAGATGCTTAAGCTACTTCGTTTAACTGGCTGCTTTTATGCAGTTTGCTGTAAATAGAGGGTGTGTAGCCCGTGTGTTTTTTAAAGGCAGCTGTAAAGCTGTTTCGATTGTTAAAACCACATTTCTGGGCCAGCCCCTTGAGGTTTAGATTAATAATATCTCCTCTATGTATCAACTCTTTACCATATTCAACACGATACTTATTGAGATAGTTATTGAAGTTTTTGCCCATGTGCTGATTTAAAATGCCAGAGAGCTGATAAGAGTGAATGTGAAGGTCGTCAGCTAAATTCTTAATACTATAACCTGAGTTTAAGAAAGGTTGCTGATGCCCCATGATCGAATCCATTTCATGGATGAGGAGGTTGATCTTGTCTGAGCTTAAATGAATACCGCTGTTTTTAGATGCGTTTACTTTAGAAAAGCCTAAATGGCGGAATAAGGTAGTGATAGGCAGTTTCATACAAGTTAGCGTTTAGGTGTGTAATAAAAGATTTACTAGGTGTGTAAAAAAACCAAAAGGTGAAATTGGTTTTTAATAAATCACGTAACTAAATTAGTTTTTAAGAAATCTGCTGTCAATAAAATGAAAGTACAGTTTGTTGAATCTTATAATACTATTCGAAGTGAAGACATTGTTTGATTTTATTATTTAAAGCAGGCTTCGAATATTTTTTAAAGGGCATGTAAACACCTCGTTTTTTAAAAATTGGTTTTACTTGATTTTAAGAGGAAAGATTATTGGTTTTACATGTTTGATTTTAAAAACAGGGCGTTTTTATTTAGAATTTGGTGCAATTGAAAGAATTATAAATGTTGGCATAGCAAACATTTATTTACTTACCTGATTACGCCTTTAAATCATTTTTTGTTGGGCCAAATTTTTAAATAGGCCAACAAAGTTTTTAATTGATGAAATGCAATGAATAAGGGTAATAGGTGAGTATGAACGGTAGAGGAACTAGATGGCGTTCATTAAAAATTAATACTAAAAAGTTTGGTTTTGTAAAATTGGGCGCATAATTTGTAATATTATTCGTTGTGAAAATTACACTCCCTTTTAACCATCAACCATTTTCATAATCTGTCTCCTATAATTCTTGCCTATTTAACTATTCCTACTCCCTACGTATTACTTCATAATTGCAAATGGTAAAATCCAAATTAGCATTTTAGCGCATTGGTTATAAAGTGCCAAGGGAATTGATTTGTCAGACCAAAACTGGTTATCTAAAGATGAATGTACTGTTTAGCTTTACAGCCTTTGTTTTAGGGGTATTATTAATTATTATCATTCTGTATAATAATCGGCAGCCTACTGCAAAGCTATTAGCGTTTTTTATTTTTACAATTGCTTACAATAGTCTACTAAATTTTCTATGGGCAAGTGATACTATTCGATTTGTTCCTTTTCTTCTAAGTACAGGGCCATTGGTGGCTTATTTGAGAGCACCTTGTTTATTCTTTTACGTACTTTTTTTATTTAATGATAAACAAAAAATCCAATTCAGGGATGCCTGGCAACTTATTCCTGCATCCATCTATATCATTAGTTACTTACCGCTTTTCTTTAGCGACACCTCTTACAAGCTAAATGTCATAGATGAGTTGTATCAAAACAACAAGCAAATGCTATTGTATGTAGAAGGATGGGTTTCGCTTTCTCGAGTGCATATCATTCTCAAATCTATTGTTACGGTACTTTACATTATTTTATTGTTCCGCTTATGGAAGAAATACCGGCCAAGTATTTCAGATGAGGTGTCGAATAACAACCAAGTATTAAACTGGATAAAGGTTATTGTGGCCATCTATTCTATTAATGGCAGTTTAGGCGTTTTGATTGGAATTTATCCATCCACTATTCTTATCTGGGTGGCAGCTGTTTGGCATACCTTATCTTATTGCGGTGTAATTTGCGTAGGTCTTTTCTTTTTGCCCAATATCCTTTACGGTACATCTAAAGCATCTATTGTAGATCCAGTGGTAGATAGGCTTAAAACAGCGACGCCATCGGAAGAGAATGCCAATTTGATAAAGAACCGGCTTACAGAATTTTTAGAGAAAAAGGGGTTTTTGCAAAAACAAATTAAGCTTGCCGATCTGGCCAATCAAATTGGCGTGCAGCCTTATATTTTGTCGGCCTATATCAACCAGGTGTATCAATTGCGGTTTAATGATTTTATCAACTTTTACCGAATTCAATTCGTTGCTGAAGGTTTAGTAAAAGGGGAATGGGGGCAGTTAACCCTGGAAGCCGTTGGTGAAAAAGCTGGCTTCACTAATCGCACAACATTTCTTAATGCATTCAAGAAGTATAAAGGAACAACTCCAACGTTATTTTTGCACCAGCATCGATTTATTAAAAATCAACGTGATCATAAGCCTGATCAAGAATAAATTTTAATTCTCGCGATTGATCCATTATTCCCACTGATCTTCTCCTTTTTGCGAATGCTCTATTGGTTGAAAACCCTAAGTGTTCGAATGTTGTTCTTTGCGTTGCTTTGCGCGGCTTTGCGGTTGTTTTTTTATTGCAAAGGCCACAGAGAAACCGCAGAGGGGCGCAAAGGAAACTGCTTCAAAGAGTACGCTCTCTACTGTCTATTATAGCTTTCGAACACTTGGGGTTGAAAACCTAAGTAATGACCATTTTTAAATCTGTCTTTTACCACTTTTTAAACGTCTTGCAGAACTCTTCTATAGCTGTCAGCGTCTATAGCTTTGCACCATCAATTACACAGTACATTGTTCGTTGGTTGATTGGAGTTCTAAAACGAATTATTTACCTGCTGTGTGTTTAGTAGCGTGCTGTTAGGCGAGTTGGTTTGTAATTCCGTACCCTATTGAAACTATTGCCTTTGGAGTGGCACGAGCGTCATTGAAAAGGCTAGCAAATAGCAATCCCTGTGTAAACATAAATAATGTAGCTCAAAACTAAGATCAACATTATTTCAATCCGTATCCTTTGTTAGTGAAGTATGCTAAAATCTGTCCCTATGTAAAACTACTAATGAATACACCGCAAAAATGAAGTGCACATTGATCCGTACCCTCTGAAAACTTAATTGGTACCTTGAAAGCTCAACTGGTCTGTATCAAGAAATAGTCTATATCTGTGTAAACGTTGGTAAATCTGTAATCGTTGGAAATCTAAATTGCGACCATTTTGAAAGCGGTTTCTATGTCCTTGTCTGATCTACTAATTCAGTAGCTATGGAAATTGATATTTAACCGAGCCCTAATCCCATTGACAATTGATGCCCGTTTTTAATCTAATTACCATTGAATGGCTATAAATCTGTTCGCGTAAACGATTGTCCAAATATCCAAGAAAACCATGAAATCCAGGCTGCACAATGCCTGGATTTTTATTGTTTACTACTTACTGTCTTAGGAGTAATACTTTATTAAAGGTGTAGCCTCGAAAGGCCCGGCAACTTAAAGAGAGCGCTTCGCGCAGTATTGTTTCACGCTGGATGCGCCTTTGGCGCGAAGAGAAGAACCACGGAGACGCGGGGACAGGGAGGGACACAGAGGATAGGAGAAAAGGAGAAGAATATTGAAGAGGGAACAAGGAAGGATGAAGGAAGAAGTGGAGGAAAGGCATAAGGGGCAAGAAACAAGGAACAAGAAAGGAAATGTTCAATGCTCAATTTTCGATACTCAATGTTCAATGAAGAGAGGAGTAGTATAGGAGGATGGTAGGAGGAGTAGTGAATGTGGAAGGCAGGTAGAGGGCTTTATCTGTGCAGTTGGTACGGACTTACCTACAGAAGAGGTACAGAAGAGGTACAGACTAGGTACAGGAGAGGTACAGGCTAGGCAGGGCAGCGCGGCTGAAGCCTGGCTCGTGAATGGTGAGTGGGTGAGTGGTCAGTGGTGAGTAGCCAGCACACGCCCCCGGCCCCTAAAGGGGAGCATCCACGCACAAGAAGACTCCCGCCGATAGCACCGATTGACCACGGAGCATTTATGATATTAGAAGTGGCCTACATGTGTATAAATAAAGGGGGTGAAAGGTTTTGAGGGGGGCCTTTAGTTGGGTAGATTTGCTAAGATAATTAGCAATTAAGGCTCAGGGGACAAGATCCAGGAAGCAAGTGGAGGCCTGGATTTTTAACCTTAGACTTTACACTTTTACCCATTAACGCTCCACCTTTAACCTGTACTCTTTATGGCAAAACAAGTAGGCCCCGTATTTATTACCGGAACCATCGATGGCATCATCTTCTATAAGTTAGGGGACACGTATTACCTGCGCTCCAAGGGTGATTATAAGAGTGCTAAGATGATGCGCAAGGATCCCCGCCTCCAGCGCACGATGGCCAATGCCGAGCGGTTTGGCGTAGCTGCTAAAATGGTGAAGCGCGTATACTACCGCCAGCTTCCAGGGACCGTGCGCAAGCCTGGCTTGTTTGCCAGGCTAACAGGGATGGTCAATAAGTGGTTGTACCAGGGAAAGACCAAGGAAGAAGCACAGGAACTGCTGCTAGCGCATTGCCAAACCCTGCAGTCAACAGTTACACCTACATCTATAAATAAGGAAGTAAACCCCGCAACACCAGTATCTAATTCAATACCAACGAAATCTTCAATCCCAAATCCTTTGAAAACACCGATACACCGGGTCAAACAAGCCCGCTACCTTTCGCGCTGGAAGATCAAACCTAACGGGCGACTTCATATTCCTGGTAAACTAAAAGGGATTAACCATAAAAGGATGGCAGGAAGAAAATCCTGGAAAGGAGTGTGTGCAACAAACCATGATGTAATGCAGCTAACGCAGAAAATAAACACATAAATAGAATATCGTTTTTATCAAGCCTATCTTGTTCATTTCGAAGTTTGAAGGCAGCTAGTTTGCCATTGTTATCTCATCAATAGATGCTACGATTTATTGTTTGCTTGAAGAACTGTTGGTATAATCAATTTATTAGGTATTGCCCAGCAGTCTAAAGTATTTCTCATTACAATATTCTACTTTTGTTCAGGAGAGATGTTTGTTAGAAGTAAGGCGTTTTGCAGTATTTTTTTGTAGACTGTTCTTTAGAAGTGTTATGAACGATGTTTTGATCCCTGATGTAATATAGGTGCTTTAATTGTCGCTATTTCTTTGCTTGTTGTGGCTCAATTTTTCCCCGCACTTCCTCCCTGTATAACTAATGTTCCTGCTCAGTGAATTAACAAGACCAATGCTTGTATTTCTTAACAAGCTAATTTGTAGTTATGACCACCAAAGTTAAGTATGGTAAAAAGCTGATAAGCTACAGATCATTGCTGAATGCTATGTCAGAACCAGCCTTTTGTACCGACACTTCTTTTATTATTCAAAGCTGGAATGAAGCATCTGAGAAAATATTCGGCCTAACTGAAGACCAGGTTATGGATCACTATTTATTTTCCCTGATCGACTTTGCAATTGTAGGAGGAGCTCTTGCGCAAGTTCTAGAATCCATACATGTTACGGGGCATTGGGTAGGAATAACTGTGGTTGTTTACCCTAATGGGAAAGAGTTAAGTATTCAGGTTAGCATTGATCCTATTTACGATGTAAATGGTCACCTGATAGGGTACGTTTCCGTTTCTAAAGATATTACTGAAACTGTGGAAGCAAAGGGCAGTTTGACGGCCTTACAAAAAATGTTTACAGCTTTTATGGATCACAGCCCAACCCTTACCTGGATCATTGATGATGAAGGTTACTGCCATTTTTTTAATGACTTGTATTTGAAAACGTTTCATCTAGACCACAGTGTTATTGGTAAGCACGCAAGCCAGTTATTTCCCAAAGAAATAGTTGACCCTTATTTAGAGAATAATGCCATTGTATTCCAAACCGATCAGCCACTGGAGTTTATAGAAACAGCTGTAGGACCCGATGGTAAAAAAATTATTCTCAAGGTTTTAAAGTTTCCTCTTGACCTGCCTGGTATGAAAAAGTATTTAGGAGGTGTAGCTATCAATATTACCAAAGAAGTTGAAAAGCAGGAACAGTTGAGTTTGATTAATGAGCGATTCAGGCTGGTAAATAAAGCTACTTCCGATCATATCTGGGACTGGGATATTGTTGCGGATCGAATTGTAACGGATGGATTTGAAGAGGCTGAAAATGAGCGTAAGAACTGGCATAGTTTAGAAGAAAGTCTAGGTGAAGTAAATGTAAAAGACCGTGAAAGGATAAAAGAAAGTTTGCATAAGGCCATTGCTGACAAGGGTAGGCAATACTGGGAAGAAGAATATAGTGCCTTAGATGGAAAAGGAAGTTATAAAACGGTTATTGACAAAGGTTATATCATTCGTAATGCGTCGGGCAAAGCCATGAGAATGATTGGTGCGCAACATGATATTACAGAACTGAAAGTGCTGCAACACAGATTGTTAGAGCAGGAAAAAAACAGGCAGCGGGAAATCGTGAAAGCTGTGATTGATGCGCAGGAAAAAGAAAGACATGAAATAGCACACGAACTGCACGACAATGTGAACCAGCTACTCACTACTTGCAAGCTACAACTGGAAGCAGCCGAACATTATGCCAATGACGAAACCTATCTCTCCCGGATCTCATCCTATGTACAAAGCATCATAAATGAGATACGTAGTATCAGTCACCAGCTCAATCCTGCTAATATTGGAACCATAGGTCTTATTCCTACTATTGATGATATTGTTTCAAAGATCAATGCAGCCGGCAAATTGGCAATTGCGTTTGATTACAAAAAAATTAAAGCCAACGAACGTTTTGATAAGGATATTGAATTGATCATTTTCCGGATCATACAGGAGCAAATTCAAAACATTATAAAACATGCAGCGGCTAAACAAGCTAGTATTGCCTTGGAAAAGAATCAAAGCAAGCTGTATCTCTCTATTGAAGATGACGGTAAAGGATTTGATCTTAGTGTAACGAAAAAAGGATTAGGCCTAACAAACATTATTAACCGGGCAGAATATTTTGGTGGAGAGGTAGAAATAAACACCAGCCTGGGTAAGGGATGTAAAGTGTTGGTAACGTTACCTCTTTAATTTGTAGACGCATTTCTGAAATTTATATGATTTTGCAAGAGCGTCTTATTGTTGCTTTAAGATGTTTACTCTCAAATATCCTGTGTACTGTAATCAACTTCGTCCCTGTTGAATGCGGGCAAGTGATTAATGAATGATTATGATACATTATCCATTTACGCAAAAGAACTTTGAAGATTGGATAAAGGACCTTGGCCACTTTCTTCATACAGATGTAACTAATAATTGCTTATGCTTTCCTGAAAATGTTGGTGAAGGGTTTGCCTATGCCGGTAGTTTGAAAAGCGGCATGTCATTTCTGTATGTCAATATTGTTTTGCAACAGGATGTTTTGTTTGAAAGAACCGATGCTGATGATGCTGGTATTTTGCTCTATTTTAATAAAGTACAAATTGGTCGCTTTTACAAAATTACCTCGGGTGGCCAAGAGATCTTAGTCAATGAAAAAGAGTATGATACTGTATTGTTGAATTCATCCCAATATCCCTTAAAGCTGCATCTTACAAAAGATTCACATCTTCGAATGATTGGTATTCGTTTTAGTGAAAGCCTGGTGAAAAAGTTTATGAAGTCAAATAACCTAGCCTTCATAAAAAGCATTACCCAGCAAAACCTGGATAATGCAACCGACGCTTACCTGACTCCGGAAGTGCAGCGTTTGTTGGAGGATGTTTATCATACTGATGTACGTACTACTTTGGGTCAATTTGTTCTTCTTAACCGGGTCTTACTACTCGTTGAGAAATTCCTGCATTTGTTTTTCATTCGCGAACTGCCACCAGAAAAACAATATCATCCCAGCCAGGAAGAGTTAGAAAACCTGGGAAAAGTAGAAACCTTTTTGGCTAAAGTTCCTGATGACTTTCCATCTGTAGAAAAGCTGGCCAGAATGGCTATGATGAGTAGTACAAAGCTAAAAGCCCGGTTCAAAGAAGTGTATGGTATGAAGCTGTATGAGTATTATAATTATAACCGTTTAATCAAAGCCAAACAATGGATAGAAAATGGGGTAGCATCTATACAGGATGCTGCTTATCGTATAGGATTTACAAATAGTAGTAATTTTTCCAAAGCCTTTAAAAAAGAGTTTGGCATTTTACCTGGTAAATTGAAAGTTTTTCAGCCTGCCTGATTCATTTGCTTTACAAATTTCATTACGACATTCGGCATACACCCATTTTCAACTGAGTATAAATGGAGAACTGGAAGTAAAACCTTAACGGATGAGATTGAGCAATTTGGGGTGCTTTGCGGTTCATCGTGAAGGTGAGGTATAGTTCTACTAGCGATTCTCTTGTAGAATTTTTACATTTGTGAATGAAGTTCAAACTTCCGCTTCCAGCCTGGACAATGGTGGCACCCCTGGTGGCGTGGTTGCTTTACTTCTTATCCTCACTATCTTCCAGTAATTTATTTATACTGCTGCTTACCGTTTCACTAATGGGATCTGTAATGGCAGCTGTTCACCATGCCGAGGTGGTGGCACACCGTGTAGGTGAGCCATATGGGACTTTAGTACTAGCCATAGCGGTTACTGTTATTGAAGTTTCATTGATCGTTTCTTTAATGTTGTCCGGCGGGGCTGATACGGCCACACTAGCCAGGGATACTGTTTTTGCGGCTGTTATGATCATTCTTACAGGTATTATTGGCTTATGTTTACTAATAGGCGGTGTACATCATCATGAGCAAAGTTTTGGGCCTTTTGGAGTAAATGCTTCCTTGGTAACACTTATGGCTATAACAGCTTTAACGCTTATTCTTCCCAATTTTACTACCAGTATTAAGGGGCCGGTTTATAATGAAAGTCAGCTGGTATTTGTTGCCATCATTTCATTAGTATTATATGGAACCTTTGTAATGGTACAAACCGTACGGCATCGTAATTATTTTTTAGCTCCAGGCACTGATGAAGATGCCCATGCTGAACCACCTACTGCAAAGACAACATTGATAAGTGCTGTTTTGTTACTCGTTTGTTTGGGAGCCGTAGTATTACTAGCTAAAACGCTGGCCCCTTCTATAGAGCAAGGTGTAGCCCGATTAGGGGCGCCCAAATCAATGGTCGGTATTATTGTGGCATTGGTTATTTTGTTGCCAGAGGGGCTGGCCGCTTTTCGTGCCGCCCGGATGAACCGGTTACAGACCAGCCTTAACCTGGCATTAGGATCTGCCCTGGCCAGTATTGGCTTAACCATACCTGCAGTAGCAATTGTATCGGTTGTTACCGATATTCCTGTTGCGCTGGGTATTGATACTAAATCCATGGTGTTGTTAGTCTTGTCTTTATTCACCATCGTGTTGTCATTTGGAACAGGGCGTACCAACATCCTGCAAGGGGTGGTTTTACTGGTCATTTTTGCTGTTTATCTTTTTACTACCATTGTGCCATAAGGGGAAATTCGAAATATTAAATTCGAAATTCGAAGGGGCAAATGCCAAATACCAGAAGCTTTCTAATGGAAAAGGGTTTGGTATCATGCGGTAAAATACCTGTTAAAACGGCATTCCTCATGACTATTCATTTCTGGGGAATGGTAGTAACTTTAAAAGAAAAATGGAAAACAAAGGGCTGCTTTTTATCCCTGATATAAGTGGCTTTACACGTTTTATTAATGAATCGGAAATTGAACACAGCCGACTGATCATACAGGAATTACTGGAGCTGTTGTTGAATGCCAATCAGCTGGCATTAGAGGTTTCTGAAATAGAAGGCGATGCTATCCTCTTTTATAAATTTGGTGATGCTCCAAACATCAAAGACCTGTTTAAGCAAGTGGAAAAGATGTTTTGGGCCTTTCACCGTCATTTAAATACGTATGAACGCGGTCGATTTTGCCAGTGCAGGGCCTGTATGTCGGCAGCTAATCTTTCACTTAAGATCATTACACATTATGGTGAGTTTACCGATTATAGCGTAAAGAACTTTAATAAGCTGATTGGGCGAGATGTGATCATTGCACACCAGCTTTTGAAAAACAATATAGAGCAGCATGAATACTGGCTGGTCACTAAAAGCCTGCTTCCCAACGATCCTCCCATTGATCTTTCAGCGTACTTACACTGGGATAAAAGTGCTAAGCAAATAGAAAGTGGGGAAGTGCCGTTTTACTATACACAACTTGGTCCGCTAAAAGATATCATACCTCCAGAGCCGTTGCCTTTATTGGATCTTTCTAAAAAAGTAAAAGTGCTTTCCGTATCGCAGGATTATAAAACAGATATGATAACCTTATTTCATGCGGCTGGCGATCTGCGTTATCGCAGCCAATGGCAGGTTGGCGTAAAAGAAATTAAAGGGATTGAACATATTTTACCCCGTGTAGGCATGCGTTACCAAGCCGTACATGAAGATGAACAAACTGTGGTGTATTATAGCAGTTGCTCGTATCATCCTGAACATATAGCGTTTAGTGAGACAGATGAAAAGAAGGAAACTACAACCTATTATATTCTTGAAAAGAAAGAGGCGAAGCTTACAAAATTGACCCTAACGTTATACCTTAAGAAGTCGCCCTTTACCTATATTTTATACCAATTAAGTCGGAAAGACAAAGAGGCTACCTATAGCCAGTCATTAATAAACCTGGAGAAGGTAGTTGAAAAATTAAATCAGTCGGAAGATGGCTGGTAATAGAATGATCTCCTGCTTCCGTATATCAAATTATTTGGTGGTAAAACGATAAACGGTTTACCTTGTCGGAAATCATTTTACGCAATGAAACGAATTTCGCCTGTATTGCTTGCCTTATCTTTTTTGACGGCTTGTAATCAACAGAACGAGGTTGTCCCTAAAGGAGACATTCTCGCCCAAAACCGTGATACTACGGTAGATCCGTCCCAAGACTTTTTTATGTACGCAAATGGTGGGTGGGTAAAAAAGAATCCCATTCCCCCTGCATATGGCAGTTGGGGTATTGGGAACCTGGTCATTGAAGAAAATTTAAAACGACTACGTGATATCAGTGAAAAAGCTGCGGAAGCCAAGGCCGCAAAAGGTAGTGCCGAGCAGAAGATCGGTGATTACTGGGCTACTGCTATGGACAGTTCTAAGATTGAGCAACAGGGATTAAAACCCTTGCAACCCTACCTTGATAAGATAGCTGCGATTAAAGATGTGCCATCACTTGTGGCAACTGTGGCAGAATTAAAAAGCATTGGTTCGTCTACACTCTTTAGCGATTACATTACGCAGGATGATAAGAACAGTGATGTAATGGCCTATAAACTAATGCAAGGCGGAATTGGGCTTCCTGAGCGTGAGTATTATTTTAAGACCGATTCTGCTACTGTTGCTATCCGTAGTGCCTATACGAACTATATTACCCGAATTCTAACCTTATCTGGCGAAGACAGCACAAAGGCAGCCAAAGATGCACAAGATATCCTGGCTCTTGAAACAACCCTGGCCAAGTCGTCTCGTAAGTTGGAAGACCTGCGCGATCCCTATAAGAACTATAATAAAATGGCGATAGCTGATTTGGGCAAAATGTCTTCTAATATAAACTGGACACAATTCTTAAGCATTTCTGGTGTTAAGAATATTGATTCCGCTATTGTAGGCCAGCCTGAATTTTTTAAGGCACTGAACACGGTGCTTACCACAACTTCTATCGAGGTGTGGAAGAGCGATTTGAGGTTTAACCTGATCTCTGACTTTTCAGGATCGCTGCCCGATGCCTATGGACAGGCGTCGTTTAATTTTTCTAAACTATTAAGTGGTGCAAAAGAACGCTTGCCTCGTTGGAAGCGCGTGATCCGTGCTGAAGAAGCTTCCATGGGAGAGTTGTTGGGTAAATTGTATGTAAAAGAGTTCTTTAATGAAACCGCTAAGAAACGCTATAGCGATATGGTGGAAGCCATTCGGGGAGCGTTAAAGGACCGCATAAGCCAACTAGAATGGATGAGCGATAGTACCAAGCAAAAAGCCTATACGAAGCTGGCGGCTATGAAAAAGAAGGTAGGCTATCCTGATAAATGGAAAGACTTTTCTGCAATGGAAATTGGGCGAGAGAGCTTTGTTCAGAATTCGATCAATGCCAACCTTTGGTGGCATCACTTTTATATTAATAAGCTAGGTAAGCCGGTAGATAGGGATGAATGGGATATGAATCCACAGGAATACAACGCTTATTACAATCCATCCAATAACGAGATTGTTTTGCCGGCAGGTATTTTTACTGTGCCAGGGTATAGAGATGAAGAATTGGATGATGCATTAGTGTATGGCTATGGCGGCGCTTCAACCATTGGTCATGAAATAACGCATGGTTTTGATGACCAGGGAAGACAGTATGATGAAAAGGGCAATCTTAAATCATGGTGGACAAAAGGCGATGAAGAAAAATTCAATAAGCGTGCAGATGTAATGGTGAAGCAGTTCAATGCCTACGAACCTGTCAAGGGCTATACTATCAATGGGAAGGCCACATTGGGTGAGAATATTGCCGATCTGGGCGGTATTTTATTAGGCATAGAGGCATTTAAAAACACAGAGCAATACAAAAAGGGAGAGAAGATAGCGGGACTGACACCTATGCAGCGCTTTTTCCTGGGTTATTCATTGGGATGGTTAGGGCATATTCGTGATGAGCAGTTGCGCAATCGCCTGTTGACCGATGTGCACTCTCCAGGCAAATACCGGGTAAATGGGCCATTTGTAGATGTGGATGAGTTTTATTCAGCATTTCCTATTAAGCAAGGAACACCTATGTACCGGGCCGATAGTTTACGGGTACGCATCTGGTAATTCCCTTTATTTAGAGAACAACTTATTTACAAGGCCTTTTTAGGCCTTGTTTTATTTGTGGGCTTTTAGATCATCTGATGATGTCTAAAGGGGTGCTATTGCGTGTTTAAATTCGTTTGGCGCAACTAGAACAGCCCTCGCACTGGCCGTTTTCTAAAGTTAGCTATTACAGGAGCCGCTTTAATTAAGGATAAGGCCTGTTTTAGCCACCAGGTAATTAAAGTATCCGAATTTGGGATTTGTTTTTGGGTTCTTAAACGCACTATTTGAACATCCTGATATTGAAAAGGTTTTCATAGGAAGGAAGAGAATGAGGGCATCTGTAATCAGCAAGCAAGAAAAAGTAAATAGGCGTCTAGACCGAAATAGTGGTGTAAGTCGGCTTCTACATTGGGCTAAGTACATTAGATGTTATATCTGTAGGAGGATCGAATTAATAACTAACGACAACATTTGCTTTCATTGTTGGATGGAAGGTACAGTGATAAGGATAAGTACCCGCACCGCTAAACGTATGTTTATAGCTATCGCCTTTTTTTAAACTACCACTGTTGAAACTGTTATCATCAGCTGTTACCGTATGTGCCATGTCATCATCATTAATCCATGTGACCGTTGTACCAGAACTTACGGTTAAAGAGCCGATACTAAATTTCATATTGGAAATGTTAACTGTATTGGCTGCAGCCGGTGGTGGGTTGTTGCCGCCACTACTGCTGCCAGAACCGTAGTCGGAACCGCTACCTTTACTGCAGGCGGCAAGGAATAAAGTGCTCCACATTGCAAACACTATTCCTGCTGGAATCCATCTTAATTTCATATATAGTGTTTTAAAATAGTAATACGTATTACCGCAAAGTCCGGTTGCCCTTTGCTATCCGGAATTATGCAAAAAGCATTGTATTACATGTGTGTTTAAATCCGTTGTTTTGCCTATCTTTTCTCTATTGTTTTTATACACGTCAGCAGTAGCAAAGACTGGGCGAGTGGTTGCAATTTTCACTCAAGCAGAAGTAGTCATTTTTTAAAAGCACAGGTAAATTGAATCATATGGATTACCCTTCCAGTAGAGCTTTGGAAAACTTTAAGCGCCAGGTGGGCCTTAAGTTTCAGCTGTATAATAGCTTGTTTACCGCCTTGCCTTTTCATCGGATAGAGAAAACGGGCGTATTGTTAGCCTTGTTTTTAAATAACTGTGAGGAAGGGTATGAAAATAAACAAAGCCCAACTGAAATTGTTACTGATTTTTTTAATCGCTTTACATCCTACGCCGGTGGAAAGGAGCAGATCGATTTATTATTTCGCTTTGTGCAGTATGTAGAACGCCAGGTAGTATTATTTGATGCTTTAGAAGATGCAGCCTTCAATGAAGTAAACGATCTTGTAGGTGCCGGTACCTTAAAACAATTAATAAGCAAGGTGGTGCAGGTTAATAACCGTCAGACACTGATAGCCCGGTTGAAAAACTTCTCTGTATCATTGGTACTTACGGCACATCCTACCCAGTTTTATCCCGGTTCAGTACTGGGAATCATTAATGACCTGGCTAAAGCGCTTAAAGACAATAAAACGGACCAGGTAAATCTATACTTGCAGCAATTAGGGAAAACACCCCTGTTTAAACATGAAAAGCCTACTCCGTATGATGAAGCCGTTAGCTTGATCTGGTATCTTGAAAACGTTTTTTACAAGGCCATTGGCCGCATTTTAGCGGAGCTGAAGATGGAGATTGCAGGATTAAACCTCTTGGAGAGCCAGGTTGTTAAACTGGGCTTCTGGCCAGGTGGTGACAGAGATGGAAACCCTAATGTAACAGTAGATACCTCATTAAAAGTGGCTGATGCCTTGCGGACCAGCATTATCAAGTGTTATTACCAGGATGTAAGAAGACTGCGGCATCGCCTCACCTTTAAAGGCGTTGAATCCATACTGGCCGATTTAGAATCCAAGTTGTACCATCACTTGTTTATTCCCGGTAGCGACATTACACTTTCCCAACAAGAGATATTGCAGTCATTACAGCAGATTCGTAACATATTGGTTAAGGAACACAATAGCTTATTTCTCTTTTTGTTAGATGATCTGATCAATAAAGTAGAGGTATTTGGGTTGCACTTTGCTTCGCTGGATATACGGCAGGAGAGTTCAGTGCATAATACCGTTCTGGAAGAAATAGCAGCAAAGGAAAACCTGCTGCCACGTGATTATGCAACGTTGAATGAGAAAGAAAAGATCGAATTACTTACATCAATAGAAGGCCGCGCAGATATATCATTGTATGAGGGCCTTACTAAAGATACCTTACAGTCATTTGAAGTAATAAAGGCCATACAGGCCACTAATGGCCCACTAGGCTGTTACCGCTATATCATTAGTCAGTGTACGAGTGCTTTAAATGTGTTGGAGGTGTATGGTTTGTTCTTATGTAATGGCTGGAAAAAAGAAGAACTGTCAGCAGATATCATCCCCTTGTTTGAGACCATTGACGATTTGAAAAGGGCGCCACAGGTAATGCGTGATCTTTATGAGAATCAGGCTTACCGGCAGCACCTACAACGTAGGAAAAACATACAAACTATTATGGTGGGTTTTTCAGACGGTACAAAAGATGGCGGCTACCTGATGGCCAACTGGAGTATCTATAAAGCTAAAAACGAGTTGTCGCTCGTATCTAAAGAATATGGTATTGAGGTCATCTTCTTTGATGGCCGGGGCGGACCTCCAGCCAGAGGGGGTGGTAAAACACATAAATATTATGCTGCTATGGGCCAACAGATCTCCTCCAAAGAGATCCAATTGACCATTCAGGGGCAAACCATTAGCTCCAATTTTGGCAATGTTGATGCTGCTCAGTATAACATAGAGCAGTTGTTGGATGCCGGAGTTACCAATGTCTTGTTCGCAGACAGTAAGATGCAGATGCTTCCGGAGCAAGAAGAAGTAATAATTGAACTGGCCGATATTAGCTACCAGGCATATAATCAACTCAAACAGCACCCGCAGTTTTTTGACTATTTAGCAGAGATCAGTCCACTCAATTATTTCAGTGACACCAATATTAGCAGCCGTCCTTCTAAAAGAGGAAAGACCAGCGGCCTTACCTTAAAAGACCTTCGTGCCATTCCGTTTGTTGGTGCCTGGAGTCAAATCAAGCAAAACGTTCCGGGTTATTTTGGAGTAGGAACAGCGCTTCAAACCTTAGATGATAAAGGGAAATTGGAGGATATAAAGCATTTGTACAAACAATCGCTTTATTTTAAAACGCTTTTGGATAACTGTGAGATGGTGATGAAGAAAAGTTATTTCTCTTTAACGGCTTACCTGGCTGGTAACCCTGTGTACAGCAATATTTATGATATCATTTGGCGCGAGTATGAACTAACAAAAAAATACATCTTGCTGGTTACAGAGCGGCCTGAGTTAATGAGTGATTATCCAGTAGAGCAATTGTCCATACAAATGAGAGAAAAGATCGTGCTGCCGCTAACCACTATTCAGCAGTTTGCGCTTACCAAACTGAGGGAGGATAAAGAAATGCCTGCAGAAGAACGCTCTGTTTTGGAACGCTTAGTGGTGCGCACATCTTTTGGAATCATCAATGCCGGAAGGAATTCGGTATAGATTGTAGCTCAATTGTAATGGGATTTTAGGAAAAGTACTGTGATACGTTATGCACTAAATGGGCGGCTGATTGATAGGGGTGCATTTTAAATTCCCATCCATTCACGGGCCTTACCGATTATTTAAAAGACAAGGTATCGATTTTGGGCTCAGAACAATTGATGATAACTCTGGCTGCCAGGCATGGCATTAATGGCTGGAAAGCGTTTAAAATAGCCAAAAAGAGGCTACTGTACTTTAAACCCAACCTTTGCTTTTTGGGTGTGACCATCGTGGTCAAGGTAAATTGATACTTCTGCCAACAAGTTGGCCGGCAAGTTTAATGCATCAGTTTTCCATTTTTCATTGACGATGACTGTATCGTTATGGTCATGAATATGGATAAAGTATAGACTTTTTGTGGTATCCCTGGTATCGCGAATAGCCAGATCATAACCATGTATACTGGCAGTAGAAATAGCAGTTGCTTTTATGGTTACCGAGTCGCCGTTGTTATAAACTGCATCTGGAACGGGAGAAGAAAATTGTAAGGTTGCTACCGGCAGAGGTTCTGATTCATCAGCATCTGCGCTATCATTTCTGCTACAAGACGAATATATAAGACCAAGCCCTGCAATAAAAGGTAAAGCAACAAAACGGTTCATGTTAAAAACCTCCTTGTATAAGATACGAAAAGGGAGGATAAAAGGTTGTTTCCTTCATGATGATTGGCACGATCATCTAAAACAGAGAGGAATAACTCATTTTCCAAACAGGAGCCTGGGAAAGATCAAACGGAATATTGATGAGCTTACAGATTAGGTAATGAAATTCTAATAAAAAAACAAATGGCTTTGCTTTACAATTTTAAACTTTTACTTAATATATTTATATAACAATCCCGTATAAGTTGAAATCACCAGTCACTACCAAAACTACCCCATAAAGACTGTAAGCCAGTTCCTATTAACTTTTCGACAAATCAATATCGAATTTTTATAAGATCATTCCTTGGCAAAGGATATCAATTAATGATGTTCTTTCTTATATCTTTTAAAAATATCGATAAACCTGCGGCCTTTACTATGAGGCTGTTTTAAATTGTTCTAGACTTTGGTATCAGGAAAACGTTTAGAGTAATTTGTGACAGTTGCCTTAATAGGATCAGTGAATAGCACCTCTAATAAATGCGAAATGTTGCACTTGCCACACTTTATTGTGTCATAATTAAGATGAGCAATAAATTAATTGGTACGCAATAATTGCCGACTTCATTAACATTCATAACAGTAAATAGCGCTGAAACTCAATCCCAAAAGGTTGCGAAAGGCGTTTATTAACGATAAATCAATTTGGTGCTATGAAAAAAGTGGTAGCAATAGTAGATGAAGATTGTTTCTTTCAACATATGATTAGTAACGTTTTAAAAGCCAGTAATGAATTTGAATTAGGTAAAGTATATACAACAGCGGAAGAGGCTATGGAGCTAGTGGAAAGCCCTGCGGATATTGTATTTGTTGAAATTGCATTACCCGGGATAAGTGGTATAGAGCTAATTAAAGTATTGCATCAAAATAGTGCTATCCAGTGTATCATTTATAGTAAGAATAAGGAGGACGTTCATATTCTGTCAGCGCTAGAAAGTGGAGCTTCAGGGTATATTTTAAAAGAAGCCAGGGAGCAGGAGATAAACGGTGCTCTAAATGAATTAAAAAATGGTGGAGCTCCTATGAGTCCGTATATTTCTAAACGTGTTATTTCATTTTTTCAGCAGACCGAAAATAAGGTCCAGTCAACTATATTGAGTGAAAGAGAAATGCAAGTGCTTCAGTTATTAGCAAAGGGGCTGCCGTATAAGCAGATAGCTGAAAGTCTTTATATTAGTTCAGAGACGGTGAAAAGGCATTTGCATAATATTTACCATAAGTTAGGGGTACAGAATAAAATTGAGGCAATTAATAAGCTTAATCTGTTACAGGATAGAAATATAAGTAAGCACTGAAATCTGTATTTAAAACGTTAGTTGACTATATAATCTGCACCTATTCATTGGCTATAAGGTTTATGCGAAAAAAAAAGTCTAAATGCCCTATTCGGGTGATTGACTTGCGCAAAGCTGAAAGGTAATTTTGAAATAACAGGTCAGTCCCCTTTGAAGTTTTACCTACTCGGATCTTACTCCTGATGAAACTTTTACTTTACTTATTTTTTTCACTAGTTGCTATATGTAAATTATATAGATACTAGTAGCAAGAAAACGGTGTGAAGCAATGTCTGGAAAGGCGGCAATCACTTGCTGGCAACTTTCCAATTCAACGTTTTTCATTGTAAATGGAAGTGTATTTAAGACAAATTGAACTGCAAACAACTAGACTTTGGAGAACTACTTATTTCAAATTAACTAGTATAGATCATTGTTTAAAGTGAATTAGCTAAAACCTGATTTACTTAAAAAAGAGTCGGTTATCGTCTTTCCAATATGTGATGCTAGTATTGGAAGGGAGATAGTGGGATTGAAATTTCTTGTGCTTATTATTTCGAAGAGACAGCAATTTTAACAACTAACTGTTATTATCAAATGAATAATACGACAAGCCCTAAGAAATGGTATGCAATTTATACAAAGCCAAAATGGGAAAAAAGAGTAGATCAACTACTTAAAAATAAAGATATCGAAAGCTATTGCCCCCTTAATAAAGTATGCCGGCAATGGTCTGATAGAAAAAAGATTGTGCAGGAACCTTTATTCATCTCCTATGTTTTTGTACAGCTTACGGAAGCTATGATCCACTCAATTAAAGAAGTTGATGGTGTAATTAATTTGGTTTACTGGCTTGGTAAACCTGCTGTGATTAGGGATGAGGAGATACAGGCTATCAAAGAGTTTTTAGATACTTATGAAAATGTTCAACTTGAAAAAGCGAAGATTAGTATAAATGATACGGTCAAAATAATAAGTGGCGCTTTTATGGATATGGAAGGGAGGGTGGTTCAGGTAATGAACAATACAATTAAAGTTATTTTACCATCATTAGGGTTTGCAATGGTAGCGCCAGTTACAAAAGTAAATGTAATAAAAGCAAAAACTGGTGTCTCGAAAATTGCATAAAGCAAATTGTTATTAAGATTCAACGATTAGGAGTACAAGTTTAATCCTTTTTGATCTTGAAGTTTTCTATTGCTAACCAGTTGTTTTCTCAATAACCTACACCGCTAGGTTCATTACAAAGGTATTCGATACTATTCTTTATAAAAACTGACGTGGAAACACAGCATATCCATTTATTGAATCAAGAAGTAGAAAAGAAACTTGGAAGAAAAATTTTATCTTCTTCTGATTGTTATGATCTTTCTGCAGAAATTGAGCTTAAGCTAAAAGTTAGAGTCAGTTTCAATACATTAAGACGATTCTTTGGGCTGATAAAGTCTGATCACAAGCCCTCGATTTTTACATTGAATGCACTTTCCTGTTTTTGCGGCTATTCATCATTTGATGATTTCGAGAACGCTAAAAATGAACCTCATTCAAATACTGAAGTTATAGAAGGAAGTGGGTTGTTAAATTACCTAGTGTTGTTATTTAAAAACACAGAAGTAAGTAGCATCCATGACGCAACCTATTTTAGCCTGGTGCAACATACAATTGACTATATTTCACATTACCCTTATTTAATTGAACGGTTTCAGAAGGAGATAGCCTCTACAAAAAACGGACAAAACTATTATTATGAAATTTTTGTTCATTTCGATAAGTTGAATTCATTTTATGGAGATGGCCTTCAGTTTTATCTGCAAAAGAAGAAGGATGTTGAGGCTCAAATTTTTGCTAATTCCTTATTGTGTTTCACAGGATGGCTAACAGAGTCTAAGGATGAAGTACAAAAGTATCATTCTATTATAATGGATTATACAATCTGTAGATCCATGAAACCTTCAGTTTGCGCGCGGTATTATGCTGCTCAGCTATTTTATGGTAATGCCATGGGTGTAAGCAATGATGAAGTTGTAGCTGAGGGGATGCAATATTATACTAGTCTTATACCTCAGAAGGATCATTATAACTCCTTTTATTGTTTTGAAATAATCTGGACGGAAGCTTTGATTTTAACAGGCTATTATGAAGAGGCTCTGTTTTATCTCGACGAGCTTTCCATAAATCTAAATAAGTTCTTCCCGTCGAGCATTGATTTGCCATTAATGGAAGCCATCTTGCTTTTTAAGGCGATTATTTATTACCTGGAAGGTAAAAAGCAACGAGCGTTAGAGTTATTAGGTTATATATTACCGCAAAAGTTTTGCTTTTTATCCAGGCAGTATCAAACGCTTTTGTATTTACTGCTAAAAGGTACATTGCGAAATACTAATTCCGAAAATGAACAGGTGAGCCATCTTGTTAGAGAGACAGGGTTCACAAAATTATTATTACTCTGGCAAAATGAGTACGTTAAGGGGGATATTCAAGACCGTGAGAAGTTTATTTATACTGTGAGCAAAAATGGGCAAAAAAATACTGTTTCAAGTATCTAATTTAGAAATACCAAAAAGCAATATAACTGTTACAACTAAATGTATAATTGGCTCGATATGTTATCACTTTAATTAATTTTTATAACGTAATAACATAGCCACCTGGAATTACACCCGTCTCAAAATCTGAAAGAAATACAACATGGTAAGGGTGTCTTATAGTGTTGTCATAGTCAATCTAAAAGTAGAAATCTAAAAGCTACACGATAAAGTTATGTAGTAAACTACGGTACTGTAACTGGGGGCAGCGAAGCTATGAATTCTTATGTAATTGTTATTTCCGTTTCTCCATGGATTTGATCAATTGTATTACAAAACTGAATTCATTTGCTATGGAACTACTTTCATCATCAAAGAAAAGAATTCTGTTTATTGGCGGAAACTATTACCCAGAGCCCACAGGAATTGGAAAGTACAATGGGGAAATGATAGACCAACTTGCCAACTTCGGCTATCAATGTACCGTAATTACTTCTTTCCCTTATTATCCATATTGGCAGGTGCAAAAGCCCTACGCCAAGTATTCCTACTGGTTTAAACATGAAAAAAAGAGTGTGCATCCATCTGATGATAACTGTATTGATATTTATAGATGTCCACAATATGTACCTACACGTCCTACTGGATTAAGGCGTATGTTGTTGGACTTTAGCTTTTGCTGTACTTCACTTGTGACAATATTTAAATTGATCTTTTCTAAAAAGTTTGATTACGTTTTTACTGTAGTACCTGGATTTCCAGCTGGCATCCTAGGTGTTTTTTATAAAAGGATCAAGGGCGGGAAGTTTATATATCATATCCAGGATTTGCAAATAGATGCTGCCAATGATTTAAATATTATTAAGTCCAAATTTATTGTCAGGGTGTTACTTAAAATGGAGAAATACCTATTGAAAAATGCGGATATTGTTAGTAGCATTTCTCAGGGTATGATCAAAAAGATAAAAAACAAATACAATCGTGAAGTAATACTTTTCCCCAATTGGGTTGACACAAATGATTTCTATCCAATCACTGATGCTGAAAACCAAAAAAAGGCTTTTGGCTTTAAGGTTACCGATAAGGTAATCCTATATTCCGGGGCTATAGGAGAAAAGCAAGGATTAGAAATTATAATAGAGATAGCGCCCTATTTTAAGGGTAATACAGACTTGAAATTTGTTATTTGCGGATCTGGACCATATAAAGATAAATTGCAGCAAGCTGCTTTGTCTAAAGGTTGTGATAATATAATCTTTTTGCCCATTCAGCCAGTTGATAAATTAAACCTGTTTTTAAATATGGCGGATGCGCATTTGGTTTTACAAAAGCAAAATGCTGCTGATTTAGTGATGCCATCTAAGCTTACTACTATTTTTTCAGTTGGGGGAGTGGCTATAGTAAGTGCAAGTACAGGTTCAACCTTACATGATATTTTGGTGGCACATAAACTAGGCTTTCCGATTGAACCAGATTGCAAGGAGTCTTTGTTAAAAGCGGTTACTAGTTTTTTGCAATCAGATGTGGAAGTATTCAAGGTAAATGCACGTGAATATGCTGAAACGCATCTTTCTGTAGATAAGATTATCCCTAATTATTTGAGGCATTTGCAATAGGAGATACAAAATAAATTCTTCTCTTATTTTATCTTTTGATTTAAAGGAGCGCGGCCTTCTTCTGCCACTGAACTACTCCTTTTAAGATTTACCAGTTTTTATTTATTTGTTTTTTCAGCCACTTGATTTAATTCATTAAACTCAGCTCAAAGGAAATGAAAAGTAGACATTGTTTAAGCGTACCTATTAATATGCTTACGCTTGTAGTCTGTGTAGTGTTATTTTCTTCCTGCATTTTCACAAAGGATCTTAATAAGAATTACACTTATTTTCAAAAGGGCTTAGATAGTGTAGGGTTAAGAGAATTGGATAGTATTGGTTTGAATATTAAAGAAACTACTATACAGTCAAATGACCTGTTAAGTATTCTAGTATATAGTCAAACAATTAATCAAGAACAAACGGCAGTATTCAATATAGCTAATTCCAGTTCTTCGGGTAGTACACAAGGATTGTCTGGTGGAGCGCAAGGTTACAAGGTAAGCTTGATAGGAACTATCGATATGCCAATATTGGGTACTATAAAAGTGGCAGGACTAACTCAAAGTGATCTGCAAAAGATATTGGTAGAAAAACTTACACCTTATGTTAAGAATCCATCTGTGATCATTAAGCTAATGCAGTTTAATGTAAATGTATTGGGAGAGGTGAAATCTCCAGGCATTCATAGTTTTCAATCGGAAAAGGTAACTATTCTTGATGCTATAAGTTCTGCCGAGGATTTAACTGACTATGGCAGAAGGGAAGATATATTGGTAATTAGAGAAGAGGATGGAAAGAGAGCCTTTTATAAAATTGATTTAAGAACTGCCGATCTATTTAAATCTCCTGTTTATCAACTACGACCTAATGATGTGATATACGTATCACCAAATAAAAATAAGTTAAGCATGTTGAACGTGAATCCTGAGGCTCAACGAAAAACGGGGTTGCTTTTTGCTGTAACATCCACTTTGATAGGGTTAATTTCATTGGTTGTGAATTTAAGTCGATAGAATATGTCAACTATTAACGGATTAGTAGAAGAGAGTGGGAAGGGAAAGGATATAAAGGAGATCTTAACTAAATATTTAGCCTTTTACCCACTTTTTATTATTTCATTAGCTATATGTTTGGGAGTTGGCTATTATTACATAAGGATTACGCCACCATTGTATAAGGCTACAGCTACCATACTTGTTAAAGGTAATTCCAGTGAAGGTGCATCTTCAAATGCAGATCTAATTGAAAGTGCATTAAGCGGCAAGCCTCAGATTAATTTAAGTAATGAGATATTGCAACTTACTTCCGATAACTTAATGCAAAGGGTGGTTGCCAAATATGGCTTTAATATTTCTTACTTTATAAAAGGTAGGGTTTTGACCAGTGATATTTATCATTCTTCTCCTTTTAGATTGGTTGTTAAAAGTATAAAAGACAGTTTAACACCAATGCAAATCACAATCAATGAGCTTAGTGCAGATGGTGGTAAAATTACTTATGGCTCAGAAAAGGATGTGCATTCTTTCATCTTTGCCTGGAATAAGGCATTCAACTATAGTGGAAGTACTTTAATACTTGTGCCACAAGCGATTGGCTTCAATAATAATAATAATATAAAATATATTGTTCAGTGGAAGCCAGTTGCACAAGCAGCAGATGAATTGTTGTCAACCTTTAATGCTAGCCCTTTAGACGCCAAAACAAATGCTATTCAATTAAGCATAATATCAGAAAACATTGGCCGCTGCAAGGAAGTTTTGGATGCCATTTGTAATGAATTCAAAATGGTAGATATGGAAGAACGAAATCTGTTATCAGAAAACACTGTAGCCTTTATTGATGAACGATTGAATGTTATATCAAATGAATTAAAAGGGGTTGAAGGAAATTTAGAACGTTACCAAGGGTCGCAGAGTATAATTGATATAAAAAGCCAATCGACACTTTCTTTTGATAATTCCAATTCTATATCCAATAGTATTAAAGAGCTTAATATTCAACAAGGAATTGTAACAATGATTATGGCATATTTTAATAATACTGCCAACAATTCAGGTAAATTAGTTCCTTCCTCACTTGGTTTGAATGATCCCACTCTGGCTTCATTAATAGCGCAGTATAATGAATTGCAGTTAAAGCTGGATCGTGAATCAGTATTAGTAGGTCCAAATAATCCTACCATACTTGATATGAATAACCAGCTAGTTAATCTAAAGAAGAGTATTATCGAAAGCCTTGGTAGTATTTCAAATAGTCTTAAGTTGCAAGAAAGGCAGTTACAAGAACATAATACGCAGTATCGTCAATTTCTATCTTCATTGCCACATAATGAGCGTGTTATGCAGGGCATAAAGCGTAAGCAGTCGATTACAGAAGGACTATATTTATATCTTTTGCAAAAGCGTGAGGAGTCTGCTATCTCAAGTACATCAACTATTATTGCACATTATAAGCAAATTAATAAAGCGAAAGGTTTTGGACCGATAAAGCCTAATAAGTCGACAATCTATATTTCTTTTGTTATGTTGGGATTACTCATCCCTATTGGTATTGTTTATTTACGTGACCTGTTAAATGATAAAGTATCCAGCCAGGATGATGTTACCAGAAGATTGCCGATTCCCTTTTTAGGCAATATTAGCCATGTATCTGGAAAAGTAAATCTACTTACATCCTATAAGCGTCGTGATCTATTAGGAGAAGAATTTAGGATGATACGTACTAATCTCGCCTTCCTGTATAAACAAATCGATAAAAAGGTAATACTGGTTACGTCCACTTTGGGTAATGAAGGGAAGTCTTTTATAAGTATAAATATTGCTTCTGTGCTAGCGATGCCCGGAAAGAAAGTGGCATTGCTGGAGTTTGATTTTAGAAGACCTACTATAAGTAAAAGTTTAAATATTGCCAGCAAAAAAGGAATTACCGATTATTTGTTTGGGGGCATTCATAATTTTTCAGAACTATATCAAGCTTCTCATAAGGAGATACCCTCATTACATATTTATTCTTCCGGGCCTGTACCTGCAGATCCTGGGGATGTTTTACTTAGCGAAAATCTTAATAAACTGTTTACAGAACTAAAAAAGCGTTATGATTATGTGATCATTGATTCTGCACCATCTGGCTTAGTGAGTGATGCATTTCTTTTGGGTGAGTATAGCGATGTTGTCCTTTACGTTATTAGGCAAAGGTTTACATCAAAAAAGCAGCTTGACTTTATATATGACTTATATTATACAAAGAAACTTATCAATGTAGGACTTATTTTAAATGATGTAAAGGTGGGTGGTAAATATGGGTATTACAATAGCAACTTTGCAAATAAAAAGGGATATAATAATGCTACCCCAAATGGTAAAAAAGTTTTTTACTGGGGTTGGAGAAAAAATACAATAGAAAATTGATCAATTGTTGAGGTGCAGTTTAACAATACTTTTCTACATGTGCCTTCTTAAATCGACTTGCATTTTGCAATAGGTGAAATCTGACCTTAGCAACGCATTGCTGCTTAGTTTGTAAACGTTCGACTGTGGTTACACTTCAGAAATTAAATAATTCAGTCTATAGAAAATTCTGGGGCAAATGGGCTCTTGTTCTCTTTATTGCCTTTTTTATCCAGGTGTTTACTGTTGATGTTTTACCCCACATGCAGCAGGACGAGGCGCAAATAACAGACTATGGGCGACTTGCTCTGCACCCCGAAAGCAATTGGTCAGTTACCTGGTTGACTGGGGAAGAAAAACCATTGTTCCTGTGGTCTTATCTTGGTCCAGTTATAGATGAAGTCAGTTACCAACTAGGTGGACCAAATGGTCTTGGTCCGAGGATCGCATCTTTACTTGGAGGCTTATTAGCGGCAACCATGGCGCTGGGCTGGTTGCGCTCCCGTAAAGTTCCTTTACCTGCAGCCTTTGGCCTTAGTCTGGCATTGCTCCTAGATCCACTATTTGTCTTATCTCAGCGTATGGCAAGAGTTGATTGTTGGGTAGTAGCAGTTTGCCTAGCCTCCTGTTGGCTGCTCCGTGATGCGGCAGGTATCAGAGGTCGATTTATTAAAATAAGAATCATTGTTGCCGGGATTTTGGCTGGTACAGCCTTACTTATATGGCCTTCAGCAGTGTTTCTTTATCCTTTGATTGCCCTGGAGTTTTCTCACTTCGTACGTGGAGAGATACACACAGGACGTAGCTGGAAGAGTGTTGTCGTTGTATCCTTATGGTTTTTTGCAAGTGCGTTGGTAGCCGTGATTTTACTTCTTATCCCCATAAGAGAACACTTGTATGTGATCATAGGTGATATGACAAATATGATTTCTTTAAATACGAAGTCATCCCAATCGCAGACTTCTCAACTTGAACATATTTTTCAGTTACAGTCTTGGGCCAAGATAGGGAAGGCATTAATAAAAACATTTACTCCTTTCTTGCCAATTTTAGCTTTGATAGGAGCATTTTATCGGCGCGAAAAAGGGTTGCTGTTTGTAAGTTTAGCAACCCTAGGCCTGATGATGGCTACATTGGTCTATGAATTTCGTGTCTTATATCTATTTCCTTATTTTATCGCTTTCGCAGGGGGGATTTATTTTAAATTTAGCCTTAACCCTCCTTCTAGAGTTTTCAGGCAAATTAGTTCTATTGCATTAATTGCGGTAATCGCTTGGTCTGTAATTATATCCTTAGTGGTGCGTTCCGTACTAGCATACGAGAGTAAAACAAGCATGGGTCGGAGTAAAATACAGCATGCTGCTGCTTCAACTATCGGACCTGGAAAACACAAAGTATTTATGGCATTTACTTATGAGTTCTATTATGCCGGGCGCTCATTGGGTTGGGAGTTATATACACCCTATATAAACTTTTCGTATGACGGTTTAGGAAATTGGATTCGAAACAATGATTATGAGCCGAAAGATAAATTTGTTAAGCTGCTTTCAGGAATGGACTATGCTATCTTTCCAAAATCGGCTATTACACAAGAGCTTTCCACTGAGTTGGCAAAATCAGGTTTAAACTATTGCAGTATAATTTTGTTAGTAGGAAAGGATCACGAAAACGACAATAAGACAATTGATAGCCGAACTAAAAATATTCTGTTTTGGTTTTTGAAAGGGAAAGAATATTATGGTGATTATTTTCTTTATAGCAGGGCTGGGAAGTTTTGCAATGGACAGTTGGTAAAGCTATGATTCTGCTTTATACCCTCTAAATCAAATAGAAAAAGATTTGCTCCTTATTAAATATCATATCCGCAGGCATTAGCTTAAGTAAAATGTGTTAGTCTAATTTGAAACAAACAGTTTTAAAAGCAATTTCTTAGTACGCCTACTTTTCAAATGTTTTGCTGATCCCTTTGCCGCAACAATAAATAGCACAGACATCACCATAATTTATATTATATGATAAACATTGGCATCATAGGCTACGGCTATTGGGGCCCAAACCTTGTAAGAAACTTTTTCGCAGCTAAAGACTGTTGTGTTAGGTGTGTAGCTGACGCCCGATCAGACCGGTTGGAACAATTAGGAAAAGTTTTTCCAGGTATAACTGGCTTGCAGGATGCTGATGGTATCATTCGAGATCCCGAAATAGATGCAGTGGTTATTGCAACACCTGTTTTTACACATTTTTCATTGGCTAAAGAAGCAATCCTCCAAGGGAAGCACGTACTGATTGAAAAGCCAATGACCTCTTCCTTGATCGAGGCGGAAATCTTGTTGAATCTGGCCGAGCAAAAGAACGTCCTGCTCATGGTCGATCATACCTTTTTATATACCGGTGCCGTCGAAAAGATGAAACAGTTGGTAGAGAGCCGGGAACTGGGAAATATAAAGTATCTGGACTCAACTCGAATTAACCTTGGCCTCTTTCAATCAGATGTAAATGTGCTTTGGGACTTAGCCCCACATGATATCTCCATATTGAACTACATCATAAATGAGCGCCCATACAGTGTCAATGCCACTGGGGTTACACATACACATAATGCCATTGAAAACATTGCCTACTTGACTGTAAACTACAGCTCCGGATTTATTGCTCACTTCAACTGCTCTTGGACCAGCCCGGTTAAGGTAAGAATGATGCTAATAGGTGGTGACCAGAAAATGATTTTGTACAATGACCTGGAACCAACTGAGAAAGTTAAGATTTACGATACCGGATATCATCACAAAACCGATGAAGAAAAGAAGCGGATACTGGTAGATTATCGTACCGGTGACATTCATGTGCCTAAGCTAAATACTTCTGAGGCATTGCTGGGTATGGCAAATGATTTTATAAGCTCAATTACAGAAAGTAAGGATCCAAGATCATCGGCCCAGTTAGGCCTAAATGTAGTACAGATACTAGAGGCATCTAGTAAATCTATTAAGCAAAATGGACGAGAGGTAAAACTAGAATCAGTTAACGCGCACATTCAACATATTGATCAAACCGTATTAAGTTTTTAAAGATGGAAACAGTAACAATTACCACCGATAGGCTTTCTTTAAAGAATGTAAGACTAGGAAGCGAGGTTAAAATATTTGATTTCGTTAACGCCTATGGTTGCAGTATTGATGATGGGTCACGTATAGGAGCATTTGTTGAAATTCAAAAGGGTGTCAGTATAGGTAAGAATTGCAAAATATCAAGTCATAGTTTTATTTGTGAAGGTGTGCATATTGGTAATAATACTTTTGTTGGGCACAATGTTACGTTTATCAATGACAAGTTTCCAAGAGCCACAAATGACGATGGGTCTTTGCAAACAGCAGATGATTGGACATGTATAGAGACGTTTGTGGAGGAAGGGGCTTCAATTGGTTCTAGTGCTACCATTCTTTGTGGTCTTCGTATAGGTCAGGGGGCAATAGTAGGTGCAGGGTCAGTTGTTACCAAAGATGTACCCCAAAATGCAGTAGTGGCCGGCAATCCTGCGCGAATTATTAAATACGTAGAAAACATTCTCATTTAATATGCATTATATTGATACCAAAGCAGGAATTAACTGCCTTGATTTGTATGGCCAACACCAACAAATTAAAAAAGAGGTTTTCGAAGCTTTCGAAAAAGTATATGATAATACAGCCTTTTCTGGAGGTTACTTTGTTGAAGAGTTTGAAAAAAGCTTTGCCCAGTTTTGTCATACTCAATATGCCGTTGGATTAAATAATGGAACATCTGCCTTGCATCTGGCCATGTTAGTATTAGGCATTGGACCTGGGGATGAAGTAATTGTACCAGCAAACACATTTATAGCTACTGCATGGGGTGTTTCATATTCCGGCGCCAAACCCGTTTTTGTTGATTGTACATCTGATACCTGGCAAATAGACCCTACAAAGATTGAAAGTAAAATCAATTCACGTACAAAGGCTATTATTGGCGTACACCTATATGGGCAGCCTTTTGATATTGAGTCAGTAACTGCAATTTGTAAAAAGTACAACCTTTTTTTAGTGGAGGATGCAGCCCAAGCACAGGGTGCAATCTTTAAAGATAAACCTGTAGGCAGTTTTGGTGAAGTGGGTTGCTTTAGCTTTTATCCAGGTAAAAATCTGGGTGCTTGTGGTGAGGCTGGTGGTATTGTAACAAACGATGAGGGTTATTATAAGCATTTATTACGGCTACGTAACCATGGAGCGCATATCCGATATCATCACGATGAATTAGGGTTTAATATGCGTATGGGCGGGCTCGAGGGGGCTTCTTTACAAATCAAATTAAAATACTTACAAGGCTGGAATAACCGGAGACGGGAAATTGCACGGAGATACCAGCATGAAATTGTAAATGAGCAAATCAGGTGGCAGAAACAGCCATTGTGGGCTCAATCTGTTTATCATTTATTTGTTATTACTACTAATGACAAAGAAGAATTGATCAGTTATTTAAATCGCCATCATATTTATCCTGGTTTGCATTACCCCGTTCCATGTCATTTACAGAAGGCCTATAAGCATCTGGGCTACCAATTGGGCGATTGTCCCAATGCTGAATTTCTGGCTGGCCATTGTTTGTCTTTACCTATGTATGCAGAATTATCAGACAGCGAGGTGAGTTACATTATTGACATGATCAACCGGTATTGAAATGAACAAAAAGAAGTTAGTTATATTCCCGTTTAATGGCAATGGCATTGAAGCTTTAGATTGTATTGATTTTGATGAATATGAACTAATAGGTTTTATTGATGATAATCCTTTTAAGAAGGTTAGTTGTTACCCGCTTTTTTCCAGAGATATCTTATTAAAATACGGGGAGCTTTATGTTCTTGCCGTGCCTGGCAACTCATTAACTTTTAGAGACAGGAAGGAAGTGATTCTTTCACTTAATGTTGATCGCTTTGTTACCATTATACATCCTAGAAGTTCGATAGGAAGAAATGTTTCAATAGGTCATAATTGCTTAATTATGGCAGGAGTGGTGCTGACAAGTAACGTTAAATTAGGTAACCATGTTTGTGTTCTTCCAAACTCAGTCTTGCATCATGATGTGTCTATTGGAAATTACACTTTAATTGGAAGTAATGTTGTAATTGCTGGAGGAACTGCAATAGGCGAAAGTTGTTATGTTGGTAGTGGTACTAATATAATCAATGGGGTTAGCATTGGAGATAGTACTCTCATTGGCCTTGGTAGCAACATTACAAAAACGGTAGTAGAAGGTTCAAAGATGGTAGGAAACCCTGCCAGGAATCTCAATATTAGTTCTGTTCAATAAGATAAAAGCGTATGCTAAAGTTATCGCTAATTGTACCAATGTTTAATGAACAGGAAAACATTGACCGATTAACTACAGAATTGAATAGTTTCTTTAAAAAAGAAACCCGTTTTATTGCTGAGGTCATATTTGTAAATGACGGTTCAACAGATGATTCATTAGACAATTTGAAAAAAGTTAAGCATAGCAGCTACACGTATAAAATAGTTAGTTTTTCCAGAAATTTTGGTTCCCATGCAGCCTTAAGAGCCGGTTTGTTAGAGGCAAAAGGGGACTATATAACCTTTTTGTACGCTGACTTGCAAGATCCACTTTCATTAATCAGATATCTCTATGATGAAATCATTGCAAAAGGTGTAGACATTGTTTGGGCTTTTAGAAACGAAACAGCTGTTTCACGAAGTGAAAAATTGTTTTCAAATGCATATGCATCCTTAATGCGACGATTCGCAATCGCAAACTTTCCACAAAAGGGGTTTGATGTTGTCATGTTTTCTAAAAAAGTCAAGATTAGCTTAAATGAAAATATTGAAAGCAACTCTTCCCTTTTTATTCAAATTCTTTCATTAGGATTTAAACAGTCTAGTGTTTTTTATAATAAACAGGCTAGAAAAGCTGGCAAATCAAAATGGACATTGTCGAAAAAGATAAAATTGCTGATTGATTCATTTGTTGCGTTTTCATTTGCTCCCATTCGACTTGTTTCACTTATAGGTATTGCTTTTTTCATTTCAGGATCTTTTTGGACAGCTTATATTATTTTTCGGAAGGTATTTTATGACGACTTGTCTAGTGGCTGGCCAGCTCTTGTTTCCATATTAATGATCGGCTTTGGTATAACAAATATTTGTCTGGGTATCATTGCTGAATATTTATGGAGAACCTTGGATGCGAGTAGAAAACGCCCAGTTTTTATAATTGATGAAATAATTGATGGTGTCAAACAGGAAAAAGAAACTAAATCGTCAAGTTTAGTTGTATGATACAAGCAATCGTATACATATCCCTTTACGCTATATTAAATGTTTCAGGTTCTGCGATAATTAAATGGCAGTTAAAAGGGCGTGTTTTGCAAGGTTTAAATGATTGGATACAATTTTTATGGAATCCTTCCTTCATGGCTGCTTTTGTTATGATTTTGGCATCAGCTTTAGTTCTATTTAAAGCACTGTCGTTTAATAACTTTTCTTTAATCATACCCGTAGCTACCGGCCTAAACTTTCTTTTGACGGTATTGGTTGGATACTTTCTTTTTCAAGACAAATTATCGTACCTGTCTTTTATAGGATTCCTATTTATCATTAGTGGTGTAATTATTTTAAGCTTAAATAATCAACGGCATGCATAATTTAATTGCAAATTCTCAAATACTTGTTACTGGTGGAGCTGGTTTTATTGGTTCTTATGTGGTAGAAGAACTTCTGAAATATCACCCTAGGAAAATTATTATTGTTGATAATCTTGTAAGGGGGCGCCTTGAAAACCTGGGATCATTTATAGACAATTCTGCCATTGAATTTATTGAAGGCGATATTAGAGATGTATCATTAATGGATAAGTGTATATCAAATGTTGATTACGTTTTTCATATGGCTGCTTTACGAATTAATGCCTGTGCGGCCAATCCTGGGGATGGTTTTGATGTTATGTTAAAGGCAACATTTGATTTAGCCACATTATGTGTAAAGTATAAAGTAAAAAAAGTTATATATAGTTCAAGTGCATCTGTTTATGGTTTGGCTCAACATTTTCCAACTCCAGAAACTGATAACCCATATGACAACCAAACATTCTATGGGGGCGCAAAACTTTGGGGAGAGCAATTATTCCGCAGTTTTAAATTTATGTATGGATTGGACTATGTAGCACTGCGGTATTTTAATGTTTATGGTCCAAGGATGGACACTGATGGTAAATATACAGAAGTAATGATCCGTTGGCTGGACTGTATACAACATGGCTTAAATCCGTTGATCTATGGGGATGGTGAGACTACAATGGATTTTGTATATATAAAAGATGTGGCCAGGGCAAATGTGGCGGCTTTAATGGCAAATGTTTCAGACCAGGTTTTTAATATTGGCACCTGTCGAGAAACCAGTTTAAAACAATTGCTACAAATTATGCTTGCTGTAAATAAATCACATCTTATACCTGAATTTAAAGAAAGTGATACAGTCAACCCTGTTAGCAGAAGGTGTGCGGAAAATGGAAAAGCCAAGCATTTGTTAGGCTTTGAGCCCAAGTCGACGTTGAAAGAAGGCCTCTATGAATTAAGTCAATGGTATTTTAAAAAACAAAAAGCCACTCTTTATAGCATATGATACCTTTAGCGAAACCCTATTTGACCAAAGAAGAAGCCCAGGCTGCTTATGATACTATTCTTACCGGTTGGATCACACAAGGTCCTAAAGTGCAGGAGTTTGAAGAAAAGTTTGCTAGTTATACAGGTGCTTCTTACGCTGTAGCGGTCTCTAACTGTACGACGGCGCTACATTTAGCAATGATTGTTGCGGGGGTGAGTACGGGGGATGAAGTGATATGTCCTTCGATGAGTTATATAGCAACAGCAAATGCAATTAAGTATGTTGGGGCAGTGCCTGTTTTCGCTGAAGTGTTGCCCGAAACTTATAACCTGGACCCAGTTGACGTGCAAAGGAAAATTACCCAAAAGACTAAAGCTATTTTGATTGTACATCAAATTGGCCTTCCAGCGGATATCGATGCGTTTGCTGCTTTATGTCAAAAGAATAATCTGATCTTGATTGAAGATGCAGCTTGTGCAATTGGATCTGCCTATAAAGGGAAAAAAATTGGTTCTCATTCAGACTTAGTCTGTTTTTCTTTTCACCCCAGGAAGGTTATCTCAACGGGGGATGGGGGAATGATAACTACTAGCCGTAAAGATTTTTACAAGCGGCTTAAGTTACTGCGTCAGCACGGTATGTCAATTAGCGATAGAGTAAGGCATGAGGCAAAGAGTTTAGTTTTTGAGGACCATGTAGAAGTTGGATACAATTACCGTATGACTGATATACAAGCGGCAGTTGGTATTAAACAATTGGATAAGCTAGACTGGATTGTTTCTGAGCGCAGGAAAATTGCTATGGCATATAATAATGCATTTAGTGAAATACCCTTTCTACAGTTGCCTTTTGAAAATGATGGTTATTTTAGTAATTATCAATCATACTGTGTTTATTTGAAAAGGTCATCTCCTTTATCAAGAAACGACCTGATGCAACTTTTGTTGGACAGTGGTATTGCCAGCAGGAGAGGAGTAATGAATGCACACAGGGAAACAGCTTATGCAAAAGATGCCGAAGGTTTGAGTTTGCCAATTTCTGAAGATTTGCAGGATAACACAATTATTTTGCCCTTATTTATACCAATGGGAAAAGATGAAATCAATTACGTTATTGATACATTAATTGGTGCGTTAAAAAGTAATGTGGCCTCAGAAGCTATATAAAGTGAGTTGCTCTTAAAGTTACAGTGTTAAATGTGAGGGCGCTTTTCATCCATCCTTTATAAAAATGTTTATTCAGCGTTTTCACACTTATTCATTTTATAGTAAGATCCTTGATTGGAGTAAGTTGATTGCTATAACGGGTTCTGCCCAAGCTATAATTCAGGCTATTGGATTTATCAGCGGCGTATTAATTATACGCATATTGTCTACCTCGGAATATGCACTTTATACCCTTGCCAATACAATGTTGGGTACTATGTTAGTACTTGCAGATGGTGGCATCTCGGCAAGTGTAATGGCTCAGGGGGGCAAAGTTTGGCAAAACCGTGGAAAATTGGGTAGTGTTCTGGTAACTGGCTTTGATCTAAGGAAAAAGTTTGCTATTGGCAGCTTGGTAATTGCAATTCCAGTCTTATTTTACCTATTGAGAGGTCATGGTGCCGGCACATTCACTTCCATACTGATTGTTGGATCACTAGTTCCAGCATTCTATTGTGCACTTTCAGGCAATCTGCTTGCCGTTGGGCCGACACTTCATCAAATGATTACACCTTTGCAAAAGATAAATATCAGCGTAAGTTTACTCCGTTTACTTTCCTTGTTATCAATTTTACTGATTTTCCCATTTGCATATATTGCCATTTTCGCGGCCAGCTTACCGCAAATTTGGGCAAACTTTCGTTTGCGAAGTATTTCTGCAGTTTATGCAGACTGGCAGCAACCCCCCGATTCTTTAGTTCGTAATAATATTTTAACTGTTGTTAAGCGTATTTTTCCAGGTTCAATATACTACTGTCTTTCGGGCCAAATTACAATATGGTTAATTTCGATATTTGGGACTACTGCTGCTGTTGCACAGATAGGTGCTTTGGGTAGATTGTCAATGATGTTAAACTTATTTAGTGCCACTTTTACTACCCTTATAATACCACGTTTTGCAAGACTTGAAAATAATAAAGCCCTTTTATTTAAAAGGTTTTTACACATGTCCAGCGGGTTGACTTTTCTGTTCTCCATTATAATTATCATAGTATCAAAATTGCCAACACAATTGTTATGGTTATTAGGTAAAAGTTATTCGGGATTAGAGCACGAGCTTGTTTTGAGTGTTGCTGGCAGTTGTTTAAGTTTAATGGCCGGATTATTATTTACGATTGCAACAAGCAGAAATTGGGCTATTAACCCGTTGGTTTCAATACCAATTACACTAGTTTCCATTATTTGTGCTATCTCATTAATAGATATTTCTAGTCTCCGCGGCATTTTAAAACTGAATTTATTCGTTTCATCCGCTGAAGTAGGTATGTATTTTATTTACTGTTCACTAAAAATTAGAAAGATAAATTAGATACCTACCCTTTTTAATATAGTATGCTTCATCTGGTATAAACTTAATTTATTTACTTTTTATGATTTCTGCTGTATGTACTCTTTTTGAAGATCACTATCATAAAGGAGTAGTTGGTCTAGTAAATTCGCTTTATAAGAATGGATATAGGGGAGATTTTTATGCAGGTTATAAAGGGCGACTACCAAAATGGGCTAGCCAAGCAAAAGAAAATTTAGAATTGAACTGGCAAGGAGCAAAGACAATGCATCTAGGCGAAGATCTGCACATTCATTTTTTGCCTATTATAACAAACTATCACCTCTCATCATATAAGCCCAAGTTCATGATTAGTTTATTGAGGGGAGTAGCAAAAGCTGCAGACGCTCTGGCCTATTTTGATCCTGATATTATTGCCTTATGTCGATGGGGATTTTATAATAAATGGATGTCATATGGCGTAGCAATGGTTCACGAAGTAGTAAAAAATGACATGCCAGCTACGCATCCATGTAGGATGGAGTGGTATGAAATAATTAGGCTAATAAATAAAGAGCCAAAGCGCCAAATACATTCGTATATAAATTCAGGTTTTTGTGGTGTTACAAGATGCAATATTGAGTTTCTGGAGGTATGGTCGAAAATAATTGAGGTTGCAATAAATGAGTATAATATCAAAGAAACAGCAATGATGTCGTTTGATAAAACATCTGTTTTTTATTTCATAGACCAAGATGCTTTTAATATTGCAGCAATGTGTGCTGATTCGCCAATTAGTGAAATGGGACCTGAAGCAATGGATTTTGTTGGTTCTGGTTGGACCATGTCTCATGCTGCTGGCTGGCCCAAGCCATGGAAAAATAAATTTATCATTTCTTCATTACGTGGCATACCTCCATGTAGGCCACATAAGTACTATTGGGATAATCTTAAAAGTCCAATAAAACTGCATGGAAGTTTATATGTAATGATAAAGAAAGCTGAAATATCCATAGCCTCTTTAATTAGTAGATTTTATAAGCGGTAATAGATTTAACTAATTAGATCCTAATCTTATTCTAATTGAACTAGCAGTTTAATGTCTGTTTTGAGGTAGTTTGCTAATGAACTAAATGTAGCCAACTAATAATTTTTTGCAGCGTTTGAATCCTTGAGCTTATTAAACCATCGTAGATAAAATGATGAATGTTCTGAGCAAGCCTAGGTTAGTTTATTTTCAATGGAATCATAGTGCTTTGCCTTCGTTTTTGAAGTTACATATGCAATTGCATGTAAAATGTTTGTCTGAGTTTTTTGATGTTGTGTTGATTAATCAAGATTGTGATTATGGACAAGTTTGTGACAAATTTCAGCCAGACTTAACATTATTTGAAAGTGGGTACAGAACATCTATTTCTAAAAGGCTTACAATAAAAAACACATCTTCCCATTCTCATATTCCTAAGCTTGGTTTGCATAATGGTGATTCTTGGTGTGAATGCCGTACTGGTTTTATTTCGGATATGGACTATTGGGGAATAGAAACTTATTTTTCAATTTGTACTACTACGGCAGAACATACACCGGCACTTGCTGAAAATTTATTTGTTTGGCCGAACTTTATCGATAGTGATGTTTTTCATGACTATGATCAGCCTAAAGTTGTACCGGTTTTATTTAATGGCTTTATAAACCCTTTATATCCATGGCGGCAAAAAATTTATAAGGTAATTTCAAATTGCTATCCCTCACTAATTTTTCCTCACTTCGGTTATGATACGCATTCACCAATAATGATACATGGTGAGGAGTATGCCCGTACTATAAATGCTTCTTGGTTTGTGCCAGCTTGCGGTACTTTAGCTAAAGAAGTTGTTCGGAAACATTTTGAGATACCTGGCTCTAAATCTTGCCTGATTACAGAACGAACACCATCCGTTGAAGCTGCAGGCTTTGTTGATATGGAAAATTGTGTTTTTGCAGATGAAAATGATGTTCTTGATAAGCTTGATTATTTATTTCAAAATAAAGTTGAACTCGAAAGAATTATTCATTCAGGGTATGAACTTGTTCAAACAAAACATACATTAAAACAGAGGAGCCAGATTTTTCAATGGTTTAACCTCTACAAAAGCCTTAAATCAAATGAAAAGATTGTTCAACTGGGGCCATTTGAGCCTTTTGTAACTGTGCAAAGTTCCAAAGCTATTAAGAACTTACATGTTATTTGTAATGGATTAAACATAGAACTTTTACGCGCTGGAGATGAAAAGCTGTGGGCCTGTAAATATGACGAAGCGGAGTTGTGTTTTCTTAAATGTTTAAATTATATACATTGGATGCCTGAGCCAAAGCTTAAACTGGCAATCTGTGGTTTATTTAAAGGGAAACCGGAAAGTGCATTTCAACTGATTTCTGATACGACAATAAACATCTTAAGAGATTATAGAGCTGTAGACCCAGATCCAATAGAGTGGGCTTACCTGATTATTACGCTTATTTGCCAGGGGAAGTTTAATGAAGCCATAATCCGTGCAAATCAATTTCCTTCCTTAAGTCATCCTGAGTTAGACCGTGTTCGTTGGGTTATAAATAGTTTGGAAGATTGTTCATATTCAATTCAATCTCAACAAAATCCATTAATAAAGTGCAGAAATAGTGTTCATCAACTTCCATTGTTAAGTTTAACTGATTGGATTGAAAATCTTTGCAAAATGCTAGTTGCATGTCAGCAGTTTAATCTTGCAGAAAGAGTAAATAATCTGATAGAATTTAAAGAGGACTCTGTAAAAGAGCTAAAAAAAAAGACAATTATTAACGCAGGGGGGCATGGTAATCGCTTATTGTTTATTCGCATTCAATGGCTTAATCTTTTAAGCTTTATTTTCCAACGACTTCATATTCCTAATCCAAGGCCAGGTTTGCCCCCGACTTCTGAATTTGATTATTTCGTGCGTTTGGGTAGATGTTTTAAAATAAATTCAATAAAAGCTCTTATTATAAAGTATTATTTACGGTTTAAAAGATTTGTCATTTCCCCTAATACGAAATCTGTAGTTAAAACTGAAGTTGGCGATTTATGTCAACTTGTGAAGCTCCTTTTTCAACATGAGAGTGTTCGAAAGATTGTTATTATAGGAGCATCTTGTGTTGAATTAATTGAGAAGGTAATGTGTGAATTAGAAAGTACAAATACTTACCAGGTTTACTGTATTTATAATTCAAATGGTCAACTTCTTAATATTAAAAATAGTGATACTGAGAGCAATAGTTCAACAAACGACATGACATTCAAAAGTTTCACTACTGATTTATCACCAGAAGTATCCAGGATAATTAAAAAAATAAAAAAGGAAAATAGTATAAACGCTTTTGATCTGACTTTAATTGATAATTCTGATTGGAATACATTGGTTGACTTCAATGAGATCTTGGGGGCTAATTTTATTTTTATAAATAAAATTAATTCTTACCAAAACTTCAGCAATAAAGCAAAGCTATTGTTAGATAAAAGTTATACTATAATGGATCAAGGATTTTTTGGGAGTGATGGTTATGCGCTTTTTAAAATGCGGGGAAGTTTGAAACAGCACACTGCACTTATTGATTCAAGTAAAGAGAAAGTGCAAGTATAACTTCCCAATTAATGATTTGAGCAAAGCCTTGCATTATTTTCCCGAAAAGGACGTTTTCTCTATTTTAAAATGAAATTATTTTTTGTAAATAGAACGTTGTCAACAATTTCAGACGGCGAAGCAAAAATATTGCAAGACATAAAGGGTGAAATTCTAGCTAAAGACTATATTGAAGAAGTAATTTATCCAGAGGTTGCAGATGCTATTATTATTCAGGAAGACAGTAGCACGTATAAAGGTTTTCGTTATATTAAAGAACTTGAGTCGGATCCAATAACTTTTGCATATCCAGAGAAAGTTTTTACCATTAATACAGACGATAGTGCAACGGGATTGTTGAGAGGGTTATATACTGGACTGCCGAGAAGTAGATTCAATCCTAGAATTTATAAATCTGTTCCTTACATGTATTTTCCAAATGAGTTGGCATTTAGTCAAGCTACTGATGATTTTACTCCTACTTTTCTGGCTAGCTGGAGGGGAAATGCAAAATCGAATAGTATAAGAAAGAGAATGATTGATCTTTTAATAGATGATGATAGGTTTTGCATACAAATGACAGATAGCTGGCTTAATCATAAAGAGGATGAGAAATTAAGATATGTTGACCTCATTCGTTCTTCAAAATTTTCTCTATGTCCTGCTGGGTGGGCCCCAGTTAGTTTTAGAATCTATGAAAGCATGGCATTAGGCAGATGTCCGGTTATAATTGCTGATAATTTTGTACCACCTAAAGGACCAAAATGGCGCGATTTTGCACTCTTTTATCAGGAAAGAAAGATTTCGGGTTTGTCATCCTACCTTCTTAAGAATGAGCACTTGGCATTTAACCTAGGTTATAAAGCATTAGAAGCATGGAATAACTATTTTGGCGCTGCTGTTATTAAACAATATTATGCAAATGCATTAGTGTCTCTTATAAAATTAGCTCCTAAAACAACACGAGAAACTGAAATCAAAAGATGGAGGTCATTTAAGCTACAGTGGGACAATAAGTGGACCATATCTCAAAGGGCTTTGAATAGGTTGAATAAAATAGTAGGAAAGTATAAACACCCCTTTAGAAAGGAGCATCCTTAAAAGGTAGTTGAAATTCTAGTTACTTTAAGTAGCATGAAAATAACTTTTCTATGTGGCTCTTTAGAACCCGGCCGTGATGGCGTTGGAGATTACACAAGGCGATTAGCAGGCGAATTAGTACGTAGTGGGCATCAAATATCCATTGTTTCTATATTCGATAGTTTTATAAAAGATGAATTAATCGGTAAACAATGTGTAGATGAAGTTGAGCTGACTGTATTAAGACTTCCTTCCATAATTCCTTTTAATAAAAGACTCAAAAGTGCAAAATGCCATATAGATAGCTTTGATCCAAATTGGTTAAGTCTGCAATTTGTGCCATACGCATTTCATGCAAAAGGTTTGCCGTTTTATTTAAGCAGTTTTTTTAAAAGTGTTGGGCAAGGTAGGAAATGGCATATAATGTTTCATGAGTTATGGATAGGTAGCAGCCATTCGTTAAAAAGTCTTTTTTATGCATCCTTGCAAAAACTAATTATCAAAGATTTGAATAGGCAATTAAATCCTACGATAGTTCATACACATCTTCCTATTTATTATTCTAAATTGAAAAGGTTGAGGTTCAATGTGATGGTTTTGCCTTTGTTTTCTAATATACCTGTACATCCAGTTAGAAAAATTAAGGACAATGGCAAAATCTTCAGAATTGGGATTTTTAGCCAAGTTGATATTAATCAAAACATTTTTTGCTTTATCCAAGAAATTAACCAAGTCCTTTTTAATAGGAAGATATTTTTAGAGTTGCTTCTAATTGGTGACAATAACAAGTTAAAGGTGTTTGGAACTATGTTAGAGGTGCTGTTGGATGGCCAAGTCCTAATAAAGTATACCGGTTTTCTACAAAGTGAGGAAGTGTCTTGTGCCATTCAAAGTTGCGATATTGGACTTACTTCTGTACCTCGGCATGCGTTAGGGAAAAGCGGTAGCGTTGCTGCATTTATTTCTCATGGGATACCTGTTGCTGCACCCAACATTTATTACAGTGAAAAACCAGAAGTGGCTCCATTTTTTTCTGATACTTTTTGTTCAGCAATAATCAAGAATGCTGATTATAAGAAAATATGCGAAGCAAAGGAAACCGTCAATGTAGTGAAAGGAGAAATTGATATTTTAAATATTGCAAGAAAGTTTATGTTAGATATTATAGATAGTTCTTTTTAAATGCAATAGATAATCTAAAAATTACTTGTTATGCATTCCTTCTTTTAAAATATCAATAATCTGTTATGAATAGTTGTTGTGATCAGTTCCTTGTAAAAGCAATAAGCAAACTTTTGAGACATGTATCCCTTAGACTATTTGATATTTATTTATCCATTGTTAATTATTAGAGCTCCTATATAATAGTAATAGCAAAACAATTTATCTAATCAACTATAATATTGATATGCTTAAGGTCAGCGTTGTTATACCCGTATATGGACAATGGCATTTGGTGAAGCGTAATGTTGACTCGTTGTTAGCGTTGGATGGCAATAATATTGAAGAGATTATCATTGTAAATGATTGTTCCAAAGAAAGTAACCCTTATAAGTTTGATAGCCCTTTGGTTAAAATTATTTCAAATGAGAATAACTTAGGTTACACTGGCACTGTAAATAAAGGGTTGAAAATAGCTGCTGCTCAGATTGTTGTTTTATTGGATTCTGATGCTTTCCCTATAGAACCTTTTATACAAAGATTGACTACTTTTTATAGTAGTTCATCTGTTGGATGTGTTGGATTTTCTACGGTAGATGAAGATGGGAGAGATAATGGAAACTACCAGTTTGAGCCATCCATTACTGGACTTGTAATAGGACAGGCACTGGCGCATAAACTTAGATTTTTACCTTTTTATAAAAAAAAGTATTTTCTTCCTAATTCATGTGCTGTTAGCTTCCATAAGAGTTGTCTTGAAGAATTAGGTTATTTCGATGCTGTTAATTTCCCGGTACTAGAAGCAGATGTTGATTTGTGCATGCGTATACATCGTTCAAAGTGGGATTTGATATTTACCAAAGACATTGTTATCTGTCACAAAGGAGGGAACTCCTACAAGATTAATTATAAAAGAGTTTTGCTCTATCATAAAAGCAGATGGATATTATTAAAGAAGTTTAATCTGATTTTGTTTCCAAAACTTTCAAAAGTTTTATTAAATATTAGGGTAAGGGTTGAGCTATATGTTCTTTGTTTACTAGCGTTATTTAAGGAAGATGCCATTGATTTGGATGAAAAAAAATATGGCCGGCGTATTCTTCTTAAAGAAATAAATAATTATAAATAATACCACTCTTTGAAGATATTGTTTTTAACTCATCGATTTTATCCATGCATAGGTGGCATTGAAACTGTTTCTGCTTTATTAGCAAATGCTTTTCATAATGATGGCCATGAGGTTCATTTGTTAACATGGCAGGAGGGTAAGATTGGAGATGAATTTCTTTTTACAGTAATGAGGAGACCTAATTTGATTTCATTAATCAAAGAACATGCTTGGGCCGATGTGGTTTTTGAAAATAACCCCTGCCTGCAATTGTCATGGCCTGGTATGTTATTCAAAAAGCCTTTTATTGTGGCTTTACACACATGGATATCAAGAGTGGATGGTACAATTGGATGGAAGGATAGAGTAAAGCTTAAATGGTGGTTGAAAAGGGCCAAAAGAGTTGTTGCAGTGAGCAAAGCCATTGGTAAAGTAAGCTGGCCAATTGCAGAAATTATCGGTAACCCTTACGATGCTAATTTGTTTCGGCGCATTTCTTTTATAAAAAAAACAAGTGATTTTATATTTCTGGGAAGATTGGTTTCAGATAAAGGTGTTGATATTGCAATTAAAGCCTTTCACAAGTTAAAGACTTTAGGAGTAAGCAAAATCGACTCCGATAATTTGTCTTTTACGATTGTGGGTGACGGCCCGGAAAAGGAGCGTTTGAGTAATATGGCATTAAAGCTTGGCTTGGATAAATGCATTCACTTTGTTGGAGTATTACAAGGAGAGAGGTTAGTTGAATGTCTTAATAGGCATCGCTTTATATTAATACCGTCAGTATGGGAAGAACCTTTTGGATTAGTGGCTTTAGAAGGAATTGCTTGTGGATGTATTCCTATAGCTTCAGATGGTGGTGGATTGCCTGATGCAGTAGGCAAAGCTGGAGTTATTTTTAAACGAGGTAATATTGATGCTTTTTTTGATGTTCTATGTAAAGTTATACATGATACTGATTTAGAAAACCAGTATCGCAATGCCGGAGAAGAGCATTTGAAGAGATTTAAACAAGATGTAGTTGCCGAAAAATATTTACAGGTCATTAAAGGTGCTGTAAACAGTTAATATCTCCCTATGAAGGTTATATTACCCCATCCTACAGGCTACGCAAACGTTAGGGAAACTGTTAATGGTCTGGAAAATGAAAATATTTTAACTGGCCTTCATACTTCAATAGCCTCAATTCAAGGTAATATCTTTGATAAGATAGGGGCCATTGGTGTATTTTTGAAATAAGATGCAGGCGTTTTGATACTATTATCAAGCCTTATACAACCATATCCCCAATTAGGAATTTGGAAGAATAGTAGCTGCTAATTTAAAATTATCCAGATTGGTTCAGCATGAAATAAATGTTTTTTGTATTGAAGCGGTTGATAGGAATATGTTTAATTAAACAACACTTAATATTAGTTAGCAATCCAATGAAAGCGATGATAGGGTTTATGCTTATGAAGATGATGCCGTTGCAACTTTTCTGAAGGCCAAGGCGCTGAATGTTCTAATGTTTCTATGATCTTTCTATCGTTTATTGGCGAGCTGACAAAGAGCTTAATCATCTGTTGTTTTAATCCTTAAAAGGTTTTATTATTCTCTTCAGTTTTAATCTAAGTGGAGTTTCTTTTATCGTAGCTAAAGATTAATTGCAACTTCCTTCATGAATTATGTCAATCGTTATCTCTCATCCAACTGGCAATCAAAATGTACGTGCAGTACTGAATAGCTTTTCTGAAACTGAATTATTAACAAGATTCATTACTACAGTTGCTATTAATGCAAGAGCTCAGTGGTTAAATTTTTTGCCAAACAGATTTCGCCAAGAGTGTCTTCGTCGTACATATTCATTACCAGCTGCGTTAGTAACTACACATCCTTATTTAGAATTGGCTAGAATAGGATTATCTGCATTTGGTTTTATTAAGTGGGTGCAAGGCGAATATAAATGGGCTAGCATTGACTCCGTTTATAAAAATTTAGATATGGTTACTGCTAAGAAGCTCAGCTCTTTTTCAAGTAAATACAATGTAAGTGCTGTTTATGCGTATGAAGATGGAGCCTTTGATACATTTTCAAAAGCAAAAAAGTTAGGATTAAAATGCATTTATGACTTACCGATTGCTTATTGGGAAACCTCACGGAAGCTTTTACTGGATGAAGCCGAACGGCTCCCGCAATGGGTAAATACACTTGGAGGAGGCATTCTTGATTCAAGAATGAAACTAGAACGCAAAACTGCTGAATTAGAACTAGCCGATATAATTATCACACCCGGTAAGTTTGTTTCAGATTCGTTACCCATATGGGCTAAAAACAAAAAGATTATCACCTCGCCTTTCGGTTCACCAATGATGATAGACAAAAGCAGCAGGGGATTAAAAAACCGTAAGAAAAAGCAGAATCAACGATTACGGGTTTTATTCGTTGGTTCAATGGGACAACGCAAAGGCTTAGGTGACTTATTTAATGCCATTAAGTTACTTAATTGCTCAAACATAGAGCTAGTCGTTTTGGGGGCAATGTTAGATCGTTCAGACTTTTATAGAAAAGAGTTTCCTGATTTTACCTACGAGATTGGAAGACCACACAAACAAGTGCTAGAACTAATGCAAACCTGTGATGTATTTTGTTTGCCCTCGATAGTGGAGGGGAGAGCCTTAGTTATGCAAGAAGCTATGAGCCAGGGGTTGCCACTCATAATAACACCTAATACCGGTGGGGATGATTTGATTTTAGAGGAGCAAACTGGTTTTTTAGTTCCAATTAGGTCTCCACAAGCAATTGCGGAAAAGTTATCTTGGTTTTTAGATAATCGCTCAAAACTGAAAGAAATGAGTGTATTAGCACAAGAGCATGCTGGCACTTATACTTGGGAAAAATATGGGATGAACATAGTGAGTGAGATTAAAGAATCACTATGTTATTGAGAGCGTGTAGTAACAAAAAGACATTTGAATTACATGTTTACAAGTCAATTATATTCATTCGATAGTTGTAGGCTGGAAGGAAATGCTATACTTGTTACTGAAAACAAGGCAATAACAGAATATCGTTTGATCAAAAAGGGTATTTGGGCATACTTTATTTTACTTATTTTGGAAGGTGCATTAAGGAAATGGGCTTTCCCAAGCTTGGCCACTCCGTTATTGGTTGTGCGTGACCCAATTGCAATCTGGTTGGTACTGCTAGCCTGGAAAAATGGATTACTGCCATTAAGCGCAATTTTAACTCTTATAATACTTATCGGCATCATTGGTATTTATACAGCTGTGTTTACTGGTCATGGGAGTCTGCCTGTAGCATTTTTTGGGGCACGCATTTTATTATTTCATTTTCCTCTAATGTATGTGATTGGGAGTGTTTTTTCGCGAGAAGATGTTATCAAGCTTGGCAAGGTGTTACTACTACTTTCAATACCAATGGCTATATTAATCACACTACAATTTTTCAGTCCTCAATCAGCATGGGTAAACAAAGGTATTGGCGGTGAGGGATCAGGTGGCTTCTCTGGAGCAAATGGATATTATAGACCACCTGCAACATTCTCTTTTACAAATGGTACCAGTCTTTTTTTTGCTTTTGCAGGAAGCTATTTATTTTATTTCTGGTTAAATCTGAAGCGTATTAATAGTTTTTTACTCTTTGGGGCTTCAATTGCACTTCTGATTGCAATACCTTTTTCTATCAGCCGTGGTTTATTGTTTCATGTTTCAGTGACTTTAATTTTTGCCATTCTTGCAATATTCCGGAAACCAAAGTTCATGGGAAAAATGATGATAATAGGTTTTCTTCTTATTGCCGTCATATCTTTTTTAAGTAAGTATTCCTTTTTTCAAACAGCAACTGAAGCTTTTACAGCTCGATTTGAGCATGCAAATGATGCTGAAGGGGGCTTAAATGGTGTCTTGGCAGACCGTTATTTAGGAGGTATGATAGGGGCTCTTAACGAATCATCCAATTACCCTTTTTTCGGTTATGGCATTGGCATGGGAACGAACGTTGGCAGTATGTTATTATCTGGGCAACGAACCTATCTAATTGCTGAAGGCGAATGGGGTAGATTAATTGGGGAACTAGGTTTTTTGATGGGGCTTTTTGTAATACTAATACGTTTAGGTTTTAGCTTACGTATTGCTTTAGCAAGCTATGTGAAGCTTGTTCAGGGAGATTTGCTACCGTGGATGCTTCTAAGTTTTGGACTTTTGACAATTCCTCAAGCTCAATGGGCACAGCCTACAGCGTTGGGTTTTAGTACACTGATAGGCGGATTGATACTGGCCAGTGTAAAAAAAGATGATAGAAGTACTCAACAAGAAAGTATTAATTAACGTGGCCAATCAATTTTGTTTCTTATAGTGAGAAACAAAACCTCTAATAAACTTTGCTCTTTGAATATTGTATTTTTTGCACACCCCGATTTCCTACATCTTAAAAGCATGATTCGCTATACGAATATGCTGGTTAAGGGTATGAGAGAGCGTGGGCATAATGTAGAGGTATGGTCACCGAATAGTAAGTTCTTATTCTTAACATCAATAACATTTTTTAAAAAATGGTTAGGTTATTTAGATCAATACATTTTATTTCCTATTAAAATAAGGCACAGTATTAAGATTTGTCCTTCTGATACACTCTTTGTATTTACAGACCATGCATTGGGGCCATGGGTGCCTCTTGTAAGTAACCGTCCTCATATTATTCATTGCCATGATTTCCTTGCCCAGCGTTCTGCCCTAAATGAAATTGCAGAACATAAAACAGGATGGACCGGCCGAAGATATCAGAATATGATTTATAATGGTTATTCAAAAGCAAAGAACTTTATTTCAGTTTCACAGAAGACAAAAGAGGACTTGCATCAATTTTTGCCATATGTACCGCAACTTTCAGAAGTTGTTTATAATGGATTCAATCAAACCTTTATACCCCATGACGCTGGAAAGGCAAGGGCATTGCTTTCTAGTAAAACTGGGATCGAATTGACCAAGGGATATCTCTTGCATGTTGGTGGCAATCAATGGTACAAAAACCGTATAGGAGTACTAGAAATTTATGAAGCCTTCCGCAGTAAAAACAATTTAGAAATTCCCTTGTTAATGGTAGGTGATATGCCGGATCATCTTTTGAATAGTAAAGTAAGGAACTCCATATATAAAAAGGATATTCACTTCCTAACAAATATTAATGATTGCTTCTTAAACTTTTGTTACTCCGGCGCTTCAGTTTTTGTTTTTCCTTCATTTGCAGAAGGGTTTGGGTGGCCCATTGCAGAAGCTATGGCCTCTGGTTGTCCTGTTATTACTACTAATGAAGCCCCAATGACGGAAGTGGCGGGTCAAGCTGGATTTCTTATTCCGCGTAGACCGTCAGATGACTGTAAAGCTTGTGAATGGGCATATGAGGCTGCAAAAGTTGTTAAACTGGTGCTTTCACTTCTTCCAAATGAAAGAAAGGCTGTTATCGATGAATGCATTAACAACATAGAAAGGTTTAATGCTATAAATGCAATCAGCCGTATAGAATCTATATACGAAGATGTAATGAAATTCAATTGAAAAAATGAGGTTGTTACATGTTATTGCGCAGATGGATCCTCGATTAGGAGGGGTTTGTGAGGCCGTTCGTATTACCGTTAAAAAACTCAATGAATTAGAGGTTTGTAATGAAATAGTAAGTTTAGATTCGCCAAATGCTTCTTTTTTAGCCAAAGAAAAGGTAATGATACATGCACTTGGACCCGGTAGAACACCTTGGTGTTATAGTGGAAAACTTATACCATGGCTAATTAAGCATGCCTCCCGGTTTGATGCAATAATTCTTCATGGCTTATGGTTGTTTCCCAGTTTTGCTGTTAGAAAAGCATTGCAGTATTTACACCGGCAAGATCCATCCAACAAAGCGAAGCGACCAAAGATCTTTATAATGCCTCATGGAATGTTGGACCCTTATTTTCAGCGAGCTCAAAATAGGAGGCTTAAGGCAATCAGAAACTGGATATACTGGAAGTTAATAGAAGGAAGAGTTATAAAGAATGCCAACGGATTGCTTTTCACCTGTGAAGAGGAACTTTTCTTAGCAAGAACAACATTTAGTCCTTACAGGCCACAGAAAGAGATGAATGTTGGTTTAGGTATAGCACAGCCACCGTCTTATAGTAACAGAATGAGGAATAGCTTTTTGGAAAGTTGTCCAGGTCTAAACAATGAAACTTATATTTTGTTTTTAGGGCGAATTCATCCTAAAAAAGGAATTGATATCTTATTCAAGGCCTATGATGAATTGTTGCGAAGTACATTACAATTAATAAATTACACGACTTACACAAATAATGCAGGATTATTTAATGGAGTTTATTCCCACGATATCAAATTTCCAAAGCTTGTTATTGCAGGGCCCGGCTGGGATACTCCCTATGGTGTTTCTATTAAGAAGTTAGTAGAAGGAAACTCTTTACTAAATGGTTTCATTTACTTTCCTGATATGCTTGTCGATGAAGAAAAATGGGGAGCTATTTATGGATGTGAGGCTTTTATTTTACCTAGTCATCAAGAGAACTTTGGTATTGCAGTAGTTGAGGCATTATCATGTGGCAAACCAGTATTAATATCTAATCAAATAAACATTTGGAAAGAAATACAGGAATTAAGATGTGGTATTATTAAGCCTGATACATTAGATGGGGTGAAAGAGTTATTTAGTTCTTGGCTTTGCCTTTCACATGAGGAAAAGAAGTATATGAATGAGAAGGCTAGGTTAGCCTATGAACATAAATTTTCAATCGGCAGTGTAGCGGTTAATTTACTCAACATTATCAAAGAATAGTAATATGAATATTGTTTTTTGTATTAACCGATTAGGTATGGTGGGACTTGGTGCAACACTTACATCATTAATCAGAAATTGCTCAGATACAAAAAGAATAAAAATTTACTTTCTATGTGCAGGTATAACTAGTTGTGAAAAATATTACATTAAAAGTTTGTTTAATGAAGAACAGTTTTTAGGTGGGTACCAATTTATCGATTTTGACCCATCTAGAATATTTGGATCCTTTCCATCACTTCATGGCGATTGGACTACCTATGGGCGTCTATTGATTTCAGATTATTTAGAGGAAGATCAAGTACTTTACCTTGACTGTGATCTAATTATAGAATTAGATGTTCTGGAAGTCGAGAAGTTTGATTTTCAAGGTGAAGTTTTAGGGGCTGTTGGTGGAGGTAAATTCAAATATACGCTCGGTAATAAATTTTATATAGAAAAAATTGGCATTTCACCTGATGTAGAGTACTTCAACGCTGGGGTTTTGATTTTAGACCTATTCAAATGGAGAATGAAAAATATAAAAGAACAATGTCTTGAACTCGCTAATAAATATTCGTTGGAACTACCTTCTCATGATCAATCAATTCTGAATATTATTTTAAAAGGAAGCTTTGCCAAACTTTCTCCTGCGTTTAATTGTGAATGGTGTGCTGATAAAGTCAGACCTAATGTTTCGGAAAAAATGTTATTGCATTTTGTTGGTTCTCCAAAACCCTGGGACCTATTTGGTTCTTTCATTCATAATGGATATCAAAGCTGGCTTAAATATTCTACAAATAAATGGATGGCAAAATTTGGAGGAATATCCACATCTTCCTTGTTTAGAACATGGAGGATACGCAGATCCTACGCTCGTTGCATTCGTAATAGGTACTTGAATAAGTAATCATTGTCTGAATGTAAACAAATCGTCTTTCTTAAAAAAACGTAAACATATGTACAACCAGAATACCTATTCTGGACCTTCATTTTCATTAAAAAATAGAGTTAAAAGGGTTTTATGGGAGTTTGTTGCACTACTATTTTTTCGCTATTCGCCAAAACCCTTACATATATGGAGGTCGTTTCTGCTGCGATGTTTTGATGCAAAAATTGGCAGTAATGTGCACGTTTATCCAAAAGTTAAAATTTGGGCACCTTGGAATCTTGAGTTGGGAGATGAATGTGGGATTGCCAATGGAGTAACCCTTTACAGTCAGGGCAAGATTAAAATTGGAAAAAGAACGGTTATTTCTCAAGGGGCGCATTTATGTGGAGGCTCTCATGATTATAACCAACCAGGTTTTCCCTTAATTACTAAGCCTATTTTAATCGGGGACCAAGTATGGGTTGCGGCAGAAACCTTTGTTCATCCTGGGGTAATTGTTGGCGAAGGGTGTGTCATAGGTGCACGCTCGGTAGTTAATACTGATATGCCAGCATGGATGATTTGCGCTGGCCATCCCTGCAAGCCTATAAAAGAAAGACAACGTTTTAAGTGTCAATTTGATGTTCATCCAAATGAAGGTGTAAAACAAAACTCATAGAATAATTGCTATTGATTTTATTGCGGCCTTGTTTGGCGTTACAATCAATACAACTGTTTGGATAGTGGTTTCTGGTCAGCCATATAAACAAATAAACGAGAGAACACTAGTGAAATGTGAGTTGTTGATTAAGCTTCTTGTCATTATTCCTTTATCTGCGATTGCTAGTATGTAAAACACATCATATGATTTCTGTAGTAATCCTAACTAAAAACGAGGAGGTCAGCTTACCCAGCTGTTTAGCATCTCTGAGTTGGTGCGATGATATACATGTTCTGGACTCGGGTAGTACAGATAAGACCAATGAAATAGCGAAAATGTTTGGTGCAAATACCTATGTGCATCCATTTGAAGGTTTTGGGAAGCAAAGGAATTATGCGTTAGACAACTTAGATTTTAAAAATGAGTGGATCCTATTTCTTGATGCTGACGAGCATTCGACGGAAAAGTTTAGAGAAGCGATATATAAAGAAATAACAAAAGCAACCAATGGGGTAGCTGGTTTCTATTGTTGCAGTAAACTTATGCTAGAAGGAAGGTGGCTAAAGCGATCAGATACGTTTCCTATTTGGCAATTCCGTTTATTACGAAAAGGAAGAGCCAGGTTTACCAACCTTGGACATGGACAAAAGGAATGTGATCTAACAGGGGAAGTAAAGTATATTAAAGAAGGTTATTTACACTATTCCATTTCTAAGGGCTGGTTTGAATGGATTAATAGGCATAACATTTATGCCAAAAAAGAAGCAGCATTCAGGTATTATAATTGTCCACCATTTCGGAATATTTTCGTTCGTCACGCAAGTATGCGAAGGATTGCTTTAAAATGCTGGCTAACCAAATCTCTAATCTGGCCTTTTCTACGTTTTATTCATGCCTATTTCTTCAAATTGGGATTTTTAGAGGGTATTCAGGGATTATTGTATTGTGTTAATAACTTCTATTATGAATTTATGATCTCAATTCAATACAGAGAACTAAAAAGAAATGAAATTATTGCAAATGGGCAGCGTTCAAGTCCTATTCTAAATATAAAAAGTGATTTAAGGCTTGTTATACATCAGCCAGATAAAAGCCAAATTTCAGAATAAGATTGCCTTTTTTCAAAATGCTTAAATAGTAGCTCTGTCTAATAGACTCTCATAAATTATTCATAATCGTATTTCTATAGAATCAATTTTTCATCCTTTTACGGCAAGTCATTGTATCATTCCTTAATTATATACACATAAAAATTGAAAAATGCTCGCACAAATCAAACCATTTCTAGCTTCTAATGCGAATGTTGAAGAAAAAGAGAATTACTTAGAAATTCCGATTCAAAATCAAACTAACGGCTTAAAGGCAAACGCTTATTATTTCAACCATCCTGAATGGGCTGAAGAATATTTGAATTATTGTCATAGGAGTGATGCGTTTATTAATAGATGGAGGGCTGCTATTGGGGATTGGACTGATAAAATTGTTGTTGATTTGGGTTGTGGCCCAGGCAATATTTATGCGTCATTAAAGGGAAAGCCAAAGCTTTTAATTGGGGTTGATGTAGCACCCAAATCGCTTGAGTTTGCAAAAGATCTAGGGTACCTGCCTATTCTGGCTGATGCTACAAGTTTGCCATTTAAATCGGAATTTGCCGATATCGTTACTTTAAATGCGGCGTTACATCATTGTGAAAATATGGAAGCTGTTTTAAAAGAAGCTGCACGTCTTGTAAAGCCAGGCGGCCTATTGATCACTGATCATGATCCGCAGTTAAGTGCATGGAATTATAAAGGGTTAGCCAAGCTCTTATGGAATGTACGTTTAGTATGGTATAAAGTAACTGGTCATGGTTTTCATAAAACAAACAGTCAACAATACTGGGGATTGGCTTGTGAGCTTCATCATAAGCCAGGGCATGGCGTGACAAAACTATTTTTTCAAAAAACACTTAAGTCAATGGGTTTTGATGTTAAAGTGTTCCCTCATAATCATCAATTGGGGGCGGAAGTACTTGAAGGTCAAATAGGCAAGGCTGAACTCAAGTATAGAGTAGGAAATATTTTATCTGGAAGAAATCCAAATGCAGTTGGTAGTGCTTTGACGTTAATGTGTGTTGCCAAAAAAAGAGCGTTCAAAAGTTCTCTTTAATACTATAACGAGTTATTGGTTTTCAAACTGGCACAAGCAACTAATGTTGCTTGTGCTTTAAGAGTAAAGGTTATGAATAGTCGCTATTTATACTATTTGCAAGTCGTAACCGCTGCTTTAGACATTATTCTGTGTAATATACTATGTTTAATAATGTCGATCTGGCTTGAAGGTCCGATAGCTTTTCCCTTAACAAAGAGCTATTATGCGTTGGGCTTATTTATTAGTTCAGCATGGATACTTATAAGCTATGTGAATAAAATTTATAGTAAAAAGAACGTACTGTCATTTTTACTCTTTAAAAAGAAGACCTTAGAAGGGATTTTCTACTTTGGAATTATTGTTACGGCTTATTCTGTTATTTTTTATCCGGTAATGCTCTTCTCTGGAGTGTTTATCGGTGTCGCCTGTTTATTAATTACATTAACAAGCAATCGGTATTTGTATTTAAAAATATATAGGGCATTTAAAAGCAAACCTTTTCTGAAAGAAAAGGTGGTTCTCATAGGCTATAATGCTACTTCTAAAAAAATTGCCTCTAGTATTGAAGAAAATGAGATCAATAAAGAGGTGATTGGTTTTTGTGACGAGGAATCTAATGTAGAAGAGCTATCTCATTATCCAATTTTGGGAAATATTGACCAAGCTTTAGAAGTTTGTAAGAAATATGGTGCAACTGAAATTTATTCTAGCATAGCACCAGAATATAATCCCGAAATATATCGAATCATTCAATTAGCCGATCGGCATTGTATCCATTTTAGATTTGTTCCTGATATCGATGTTTTTATAAAAACACCCTATCACGTAGATTTTTGGAATAATATGCCTGTACTATCTCTTCGCAAAGAGCCATTACAGCAATTGGACAATCAAATTCTAAAAACTGCTTTCGATTTTGTTTTTAGTCTCATTGTTGTACTATTTATTCTTTCCTGGTTGGTTCCTTTAATTGGATTGATAATTTGGTTGGAATCTGGCGGTCCTGTTTTTTTCAAACAGGAGCGAAATGGAAAGGGAAATAAAAAGTTTACTTGTTTGAAGTTTAGAAGTATGAAATTAAATGAGCAGGCTGATGTAAAACAGGCAATTGTCAATGATGAGCGTCTGACGCGGGTTGGAAAACTACTTCGACATTTAAACATAGATGAATTACCCCAATTTATAAATGTTTTAAAGGGAGAGATGAGTATTGTAGGCCCACGCCCTCATATGCTAAAGCATACAACTGAATATGCTGAAACCGTAGATGATTTTATGGTCCGCCATTTTGTAAAGCCAGGCATAACAGGTTGGGCGCAGGTAAATGGATGTAGAGGCGGTATTGAATCAAAGGAAAAACTAAAAAGGAGAGTTCAATATGATTTGTGGTATTTGGAAAATTGGAGATTTGTACTTGATGTAAAAATCATCCTATTAACTACCATAAGCGTTTTTAAAGGTGATAAAAATGCTTATTAGCTATCTCTGTAAAATAGTAAGTACTTTATTTACATTTGTATCTTAAAGCAAGATTCTACTTCCGCTATATATATCCAATCTTATAAGATATACATTTCCTGAATTTATTACCATTTCATAAACGCTAACTTTTTTCATATACTGAATAGCGTTAAATAGGTATTTATCACCAGTTTAAATATGATCTAATTCCTCTGATCTGCTACCTGATTTTTTATTCGCATCTACTCAATTGTATTAACTGCAAAATTAAACTGTATGTTACCCCGCCATCGATCAGTCATTACTCTAAGATCTAAAACTGGCATCCGCAAAATTTTCCAGAGCAAATGCGGTTCATTAAAAGCATCAAATGCTAACTATATTTTTAGTCTAAGTATTATGATGTTGTTTCTCTTTAGTATTCTATCTGCTAACGCACAGAATGCAATAGTTGCTGAAAATCAGAAACCGGGCAGCCCTAGTAGTGAATGGGACATAAGTGGCGCAGGTGACTTGGGCCTTCAAGGCTTTGCAACTGATATCAGCGTCAATAAAGGAGAACGCATACAGTTTAAGATCAAATCAAATACAGCTTACACCATTGACATATACCGGATAGGATATTATCAAGGCAATGGAGCTCGGAAAGTGGGAACCGGAACTATTACTGCTACTTTACCTCAAACACAACCTGCCGAATTTGAAGATCCAGTTACAGGACTTATAGACTGTGGCACTTGGCTAGTTTCAGGCTATTGGGATGTACCTACAGATGCTGTGTCAGGTGTCTATGTAGCACTTCTTAAAAGTGTGAGCTCCAGCGGTGCCAGCCATATTGTATTTATTGTACGTGATGATGCCAGCACATCTGAATTATTATTCCAAACCTCCGATGCAACATGGCAGGCTTACAACAACTATGGTGGAAATAGCCTTTATGTGGGAAATACAAGCTTACCTGGCGGGCATGCTTCAAAAGTGAGTTATAATCGGCCCTTCCTTACACGTGATGGTGGCGGTGGTGGTGGCGTGGCTGAAGACTGGTTGTTTAATGCTGAATATCCCATGATACGATGGCTAGAACGTAATGGATATAATGTAACGTATTTCACCGATGTTGATGCTGATAGACGTGGTAACTTAATAAGGAATCATAAGGTCTTTATGTCTGTTGGACATGATGAGTATTGGTCGGCCCAGCATAGAGCCAATGTAGAAGCTGCCCGTGATGCTGGAGTACATTTAGCTTTTTTTAGTGGTAATGAAATTTATTGGAAAACACGGTGGGAGCCAAGCAAAGATGGTACCAATACAAACTATCGTACGTTAGTCTGTTACAAAGAAGGAACATTGGGCGAAAACGTATGTGGAGGAAAATGTGATCCATTGCCAAATGTTTGGACTGGATTATGGCGAGATGGCTGTCAAAGTTCAGCAGCAGATGCTTGCAAACCTGAAAATGCACTTTCGGGTCAAATTAGTTGGTCCGGTGATATTTCAACAATTTTGGTTCCTGCGAAATACAAAAGTTATCGTTTTTGGAGGAACACCTCTATCGCTACCCTTGCTAATAATCAAACAGCATCACTTTCAACTAATACATTGGGTTATGAGTGGAACTATGAACAAAATAATGGAGCTTACCCAGCAGGAAGAGTAAGGCTTTCTGAAACGACCGTAAATGGCAAAACGCATAAACTATCATTATACCGCCATAGCAGTGGAGCGTTAGTGTTTGGTGCTGGAACCGTACAATGGTCCTGGGGATTAGATGGTAAGCATGACAGGGGAAGCTCTCCAGAAGATCTGGATGTGCAGCAGGCCACTATTAACCTTTTCGCTGATATGGGTGTTCAACCAGGCTCCTTACAAACAGGAGTTGCAGTTACGGCTATTACAGAGCGTGTACCTCCCACTACTGTAATAACATCGCCAGTCAATGGTGCTACCATTGCTAGTGGGGCCACACTAACGATTAGCGGTACTGCTACTGAAACTGCAGGTGTGGTGGCCGGTGTTGAAGTATCAGTAGATGGAGGTGTTACCTGGAATGAGGCCACAGGAGCTACTAGTTGGACGTACTCCTGGACAGTCGCTGGAACGGGAACATTTACTATTAAAAGCAGGGCAGTGGATGATATGGGAAACCTGGAAACTACTGAGACAACTGCTAATAAAATACAGGTTAGTACTTCGGGTACAGTTCCTCCTCCACCTGATCCTTCTCCATCGCCAATTGATGGGCCTGGTGGGCCTATATTGTTGATCACTTCAACATCCAACCCGTTTAGCCGTTATACGGTTGAAATTCTTAGGACTGAAGGTTTTAATGCCTTTGCTAATAAAGATATTTCTCAGGTAACTGCAACCGAGCTTGATAATTATGACGTAGTGATACTAGGTGAATTCACGCTGAATTCAACCCAGGTTACTATGTTTACTAACTGGGTTACGAATGGTGGAACACTGATAGCAATGCGACCTGGTACACAATTGGCCTCACTATTTGGAATAACAGTTACATCCAATACACTTTCCAATCGCTATTTATTAGTGAATACAGCAACAGTGCAAGGCAAGGGTATTGTAAACCAAACGATCCAATTTCATGGAGCTGCTACTTTATATACTCTAAATGGTGCAACTAGTTTGGCTACCTTTTATTCCTCCGCCACGGCTGCAACTACCAATCCGGCTGTTACCATTCGTAATGTAGGCAGTAAGGGAGGGCAGGCAATTGCCTTTGCGTATGACCTGGCAAAGTCAGTGATTTACTCACGGCAAGGTAATCCGGCCTGGTCAGGGCAAGAAAGGGATGGACAGGATGGACCTATTCGTTCAGATGATCTGTATTATGGTAATGCATCCTCTGACCCACAAGCAGACTGGATTGACCTTAATAAAGTATCTATTCCCCAGGCGGATGAGCAACAGCGATTGTTGACCAATATTATCATGATTGGTAATGAAGATAAAAAGCCTTTGCCGCGTTTCTGGTTTCTTCCAAGAGGATTGAAAGCCGCTATTGTTATGACAGGGGATGATCATGCTAATGGAGGTACGGCTGGCCGTTTTGATATATACAAATCAATGAGTTCGTCTAATACAGCGGATGCAGTTGCTGACTGGAGAGCTATTAGAGGTACATCCTATATTTTTCCGAATACGCCACTTACTAATAGCCAAATACAATCCTACCAGTCACAGGGCTTTGAAATAGGAGTACACATTAATACCAATTGCGGTAACTGGACGTCCTCCACGTTACAGAACTTCTACAACACACAAATAGGAGAATTTACATCCAATTTTCCGGGTGCTGCAACGATTCGTACAAATCGCACTCACTGTATTGCCTGGAGTGATTGGGCTACCCAGGCAAAAATAGAAAGTGGTAAGGGAATTCGCCTTGATGTAAATTACTATTATTGGCCAGGTCAATGGATTCAAAACCGGCCGGGGATGTTTACAGGTTCGGGTATGCCCATGCGCTTTGCTGACCTGGATGGATCTATAATTGACTGTTACCAGGTTACAACCCAAATGACAGACGAATCGGATCAAATTTACCCTGGCTTTATCAATGATATGCTAGACAAGGCGATTGGTGCTGAAGGATATTATGGCGTATTCTGTGCGAATATGCATACTGATAATGAAACTTCTACCGGATCTGATGCTATTGTTAATGCTGCATTGGATCATAACATTCCCGTTGTGTCTGCTAAGCAAATGCTTACATGGCTGGATGCCAGGAACTCATCAACGTTTGGCTCACCAGCCTGGAGTAACAATACGTTGACTTTTACGATTAATGCAGCAAGTGGAGCCAGGAACTTAGAAGCCATGTTGCCCTACAATTATGGCACATTTAGATTGAAAACGTTGAAAATTAATGGTGCTTCTCAAGCGGTTCGGAAAGAAATTATTAAAGGTATAACTTATGCCTTCTTCCCGGCTGCTACTGGTAATTATACTGCTGAATACGAAATCAATCCTTGCAGCACACCACCGACGGCTACCTTAAATGCTTCTGTAGATTGTAGCACAAAGACCATTAAGTTAAAACTAGCTACAGCTACTGGCAATGCACCTTATAACGTAGTAGTGAATAATATTACCTATTCAGGTATTACTATAGGACAGGAGTTTGGTGCGATTCAAGCTTCAGAGCAAAGTATTTGGGGCAACAACAATACTCAGTCTTCTGACTACAATGATGGACAATTGATTGAGGTAGGTGTGAAATTCAAAGCTTTACAAAATGGTACCCTAACAGGCATTCGTTTTTATAAGGGAACTTCCAATAACGGAACTCACACTGGTAGATTATACTCAGCTAATGGCACTTTGTTGACCTCAGCTACATTTATAAATGAAACATCCACCGGTTGGCAAGAAGTAAGATTTGGTTCGCCAATACCAATTACAGCAAATACTACCTATGTTGCTTCTTACTTATCACAAAACGGTTGGTATGCAGCTTCTAATAATTATTTTGGAAGTAGTTATACCAATGGCTCTCTTACTGCCTTGCAATCAGGTGGTGGCGAAGTCAATGGCGTTTACAAATATGGTGGAGGCTTCCCTACTGACACCTACCAGGGGGCAAATTATTGGGTGGATGTTCTATTCAAGCCTGATGCTTATACCTACACGCTTACAAGTATAACGGATGCATTGGACTGCAATAACACAGGAAACCTAAGTAGTGCTACCGTTTCAAAACAAGACTTAGAATCTGGCAGTCAAACGTTTTATCAAGACAGCGATGGTGATGGTTATGGAAATACGTCAGTAATACAGACAGGTTGTACGCAACCAACAGGATTTGTAGCGCAGAGTGGAGATTGCAATGATGGCGACAACACGATCTATCCGGGTGCGCCAGAACTCTGTGATGGTAAAGACAATGACTGTGATGGTCAAACCGACGAAGGCTGTCCGGTACCGATAACCTATTACCAGGACAGCGATGGTGATGGTTTTGGTAACGCCGCGGTCAGCCAGACGGGTACCAGCGTGCCAGGCGGTTATGTGGTCAACAACACCGATTGCAACGATGGCGACAACACGATCTATCCGGGTGCGCCAGAACTCTGTGATGGTAAAGACAATGACTGTGATGGTCAAACCGACGAAGGCTGTGCTATAAAAACGTATTATTTAGATAATGATAAAGATGGATTTGGTGACAGGTCAAAACCAATTAGTACAACTCTGGCAACACCACCAGCTGGCTATGTGGTAAACAGCACCGATTGTAACGATAATAATAAAACAGTTTACCCAGGTGCTCCAGAGCTCTGTGATGGACTGGATAACGATTGTGATAATGTAGTCGATGATGGCCTTCTGGTCACATACTATCGCGATGCAGATGGCGACACTTATGGGGATCCTAACAATAGCATAAGAAGTTGTTCACAACCAGCAGGCTATGTGACTAGAGCGCGCGATTGCAACGATAATAACAACACGATCTATCCGGGTGCGCCAGAACTCTGTGATGGTCTGGATAACGACTGTGATGGATTGGTAGATGAAAACACAAAGACTTTCTACCGTGATGTGGATGGTGATGGCTATGGAAATAAAAACAGTACCATTAAAGCTTGTTCTGCACCTGCGGGATATGTATCTAATAGCACCGATTGCAACGATAATAACAATAAAGTCTATCCAAATGCTCCGGAAATCTGCGATGGTATTGACAATAATTGCAACGGAAAAGTGGATGAAAACACGCTGACAACCTTCTATCGTGACGCCGATGGTGATGGCTATGGAAATAGGAACGTTACCATTAAAGCTTGTTCAGCGCCGGTAGGTTATGTATTGATGGGCAATGATTGTAATGATAATGACAAAACCATCTATCCAAATGCTCCTGAATTATGCGATGGTAAAAACAACGATTGTGATAATAGAACAGATGAAGGATGTATTGTTGCGCCTACTGCCAAGTTATCTGAACAATCTAGTTCAGATAATATAGCAACAGTACCGTCATTAGCTGTGAAGGTGATTCCTAATCCTTCATCAACCAGCTTTAGCCTTTCAATAGAAAGCCCTGAAGAAAAGCCGGCAACAATAAGAGTATTCGATGTGTTAGGCCGCGTGGTGGAAATGAAACAGGGCATCCCGGCTAATGGAACGATCCGGGTAGGACATACTTACCGGCCTGGCGTATATCATGCAGAAGTAGTGCAAGGAAGTGAGAAGGTGGTGGTAAGACTATTAAAAATTAGTCAATAGACATCTCTGAAAACCAACTATAATCAGGCGACTTTCTAAAGTCGTCTGATTATTCTGATGTAGCAATAGGGTAGTGCCTTCTCCATTTCCACAATCGGATCTATTTCAAAAAATGTTTAAAATCTTAATGGTTAAATTAACTTGTTTGTTATGAAAAGAATACTTGTATTAATAATCTGTTTTGGCAGCTTTATGACGCTATGTGCCCAACCCGCTAAAGGGAAGAAAATCAGCGAAAACGCAGGAAGGAAAGTGTTAGGATTATTCCCGGCCCAAATGAATGGACAAGGTACAAATAGTGATAAGGATAAAGTATTTGGGCCACAAAGAAATATTGGTGTTACAGTACACCGGGATTACACAAAAGGGAGTAAAAAGATGACCCTAACGCTAATAAACGAATCGCCATCACTGGCAACGGTAAATAAACTTATTGCTCAAGCAGGTTCATCTACCAATGGCAAATACCAGGTGGTTGATGTAAATGGATATAAAGCCTTAATTCAAAGTGCAAACAGTGAAAGCAATAGTCTTTATTTAGAATTGCTTTTGCCGATAAAGTCTTCCCTTTTGGTATTAAAAGGAAATGATGTTACAAAAGACAAATTAACGAATGAGGCAAGAAAAATAAACATCGCAAAAATCGCTGAGAACTTATAGTGTGAGTAAACTTGACAGATCAACATAGTGTCTTGTTTATTGTTGGATGGTAGACTTTAGAAAAACTACTAGCTGCTCTAAAGTCTATTCATTCAGAACAGATGGCATCCCATTATTCAGATAAATAGGTGGTGCTATCGAGTCGAATCAGCCATTTCCGTCTAATCATTTTTGATATCTACCTGCTTAAGTGGAAGTGGGGTATTGTATGTTTTTGCCTATAAGAAGACATACACAATACACTATTGAAAAATTACTATTCGCCATTCACGAAATATTATTAAAATGAAAACAGCTCTAATTACTGGTATTACCGGACAAGATGGTGCGTATCTCGCTGAATTACTGTTAGAAAAAGGATATTTAGTTCATGGCATAAAACGTCGCTCATCACTGATAAATACTAATCGAATCGATCACTTGTACCAGGATCCACATGAACGTAATGTTCGTTTTAAGCTGCATTATGGCGATATGACAGATAGTACCAACTTAATCCGGATTATTCAGGAAACGCAGCCCGACGAGATCTATAACCTGGCGGCAATGAGTCATGTTAAGGTGAGTTTTGATACACCAGAATATACTGCAAATGCTGATGGTATAGGTACACTGCGATTGCTTGAGGCCATTCGCATACTAAAACTGGAAAAGAAAACCAAAATTTATCAGGCGTCTACTTCAGAGCTTTATGGTTTAGTGCAGGAAGTGCCCCAACGCGAAACGACACCATTTTACCCTCGATCTCCATATGCAGTGGCTAAACTTTATGCCTACTGGATTACTCGAAATTACAGAGAGGCTTATGGATTATTTGCCTGTAATGGCATCTTATTCAACCATGAAAGCCCCTTGCGTGGCGAAACCTTTGTTACACGAAAGATCACGCGGGCGGTAGCAGCAATTGCATTGAGATTACAGGACTGCTTATTCTTAGGAAATTTGGATGCACTGCGCGACTGGGGGCATGCTAAAGATTATGTGGAAGCCATGTGGCGGATCCTTCAACAAGATACGCCCGATGATTTTGTAATAGCTACAGGGATTACTACAAGTGTAAGAGAGTTTGTAAGGATGGCATTTGCAGAAGCAGGTATAGTAGTAGAATTCAGAGGAGAGGGCGTAGATGAGGTTGGCTATGTGGTTGCCAATAATAACGACGAATATCAATTGGAGATCGGGAAGCAAGTAGTTGCTGTAGATCCTACGTATTTTAGGCCAACAGAAGTAGAACTCTTGATCGGTGATCCAACAAAGGCTAAGGAAAAATTAGGCTGGCAACCCCAATATGATTTGGAGGCTATAGTAAGGGAAATGGTAGAAGGTGATATAAGCTTATTTGCAAAGGATGGAACCATTCATTTAAGTGATATGTTATATTGAAGTTCAATGTTATAAGATAAATAGATATTAGAATATAGAATCTAATAAAATGACAAAAGGCTACTTGTAAAAAGTAGCCTTTTGTTTTGATATAACTTGATGAATGATCATTAGTTGAGCTTCGATGTCCAATAATAATTTCTGAGAAAATACAGGCGTTTAAATAATTAGTTTTAAAGAACAAATTCAATTGTTGGAATGACAATTGTTATTTATTGTAATTAACTCGTTTGTTATAAGGGTAAAAGCATTTTATGGACTCCCGAGAAACGCTACCTGTTAACGCCACTTTTATGAAGCACTTGGCAGAAGCTTATCAGGCTGGCAGTAAAGTTCATCTATTGGTTGATGATGAAGGATTGGTGAGAGCCGAGGGATTCATAAAAACAATAATTACCGATACAGCAAATTCGATTGTTGAATTAGAGGGTGGAATGAAAATAGAAGTAAGGAAGATCGTCGCTGTTAATGGGCTCTTTTTGCCGGAGTACGGCGAGTGCTAGAACACTTTGAATAATCTGAATAATTTTTAACAAGAAAGCCTTTAGCAAACTTTTACGAAGGGCAAGTATTATTGTTTAATTCGCGAAAGGATCGGCATCCATTTCCGCCTTATAAATTTTCTTTAGATGTTCAAATGCGTTCTTAAGCTTATTGAAGTTGGTTGCATCAGCTTGTAAAAAGGGAACTCTTATGGTATCGGTGCTTTCGTTCACAACTTCGCCGCCTGAGTAGCGAACAGATCGAATCCCAACTTTACCTGTCAAGTAAATAAATAAAATGCCAACGGGATCTGAACTGCTCTTAACTGGGACAATAGAAGAAATATAGGCAGGGTTAAACGAATATTTTGAATCATCGCTTTCCAGTTCAGAATCATCTGGTTTTCTAGTATAATTAACAACTACGATTGCTTCTTTTCCAGATGATACGCCAAAGGCATGATTGCTGAATACCATTTTTACATTCTTTGAGTCATGTTCAAGGTAGCGGTAATGGCCTTCTGCTTCTTTCATTTTCTTGTCGATATAAACTATTGTTTCTCTTTTGGAAAGCTGTGCTTGCCCTTGAAAGAAGGCTGTGAAAAGGAGTACGAAAAGAATAAGTTTTGGCATCTTGTCTATTGTGGTTGCTAATATATAGATTATCTCAGTACTTGTTTCCTTAAGTTGCCTTTTTCTCCTGCTTCTTCTTGGCGCAAATGTCTTGTCGGAAAGCTTGGCTTGTATAAGATTTCATTTTATGTTTCATCTATTAAAAGTGCATTAGAAAGATTCAACGAAGACCCTCGTTAGCCAAGCCAAACAAATTATTGTTAAATTGCATCTATGCAATACCGTACTAAAATGAATAAAACATTACTCAGAAGATCTGCCGTTTTGCTTTTCTTCGGTTCCATTACTTGTAGTATTACAGCGCATGCACAGAATAAAGATTCTGTATTGGTGCAACAAATTGTAAAAGAAGCAACAGAGAACTCTCAATTACAATCCTTAGGACACCAATTAGTGGATTTGATTGGTCCTCGCTTAGTAGGTACACCGCAAATGCAACAGGCAAACGATTGGGCTGTAAAGACTTATGAGAACTGGGGTATTTCGGCACGAAATGAAAAATGGGGTGAGTGGCGTGGATGGGAAAGAGGCATCACGCATATTGATTTAATATCTCCTCGTGTGAGAACATTGGAAGGTATGCAGTTAGCCTGGAGCCCTTCTACTAATGGAAAAACAGTAACTGCTGAAACCATTATTCTACCAGATGTGGCAGACTCAATTGCTTTTAAGCAATGGTTGCCTTCCGTTAAAGGCAAGTTTGTACTGATCTCTATGGAGCAACCTTCTGGTCGCCCGGATTACAACTGGGAGGAGTTTGCCACAAAGGAATCCTTTGAAAAAATGAAAAAGGAGAGAGAGGCGCAAACTGAGGCCTGGCGCAAGCGTATTAGTAAAACTGGTTTGACTGCCAAAACATTGGCGCTGGCGTTGGAGAATGCTGGTGCGGTGGGTATCATTCAATCCCAATGGAGCAGCGGCTTTGGAGCTAACAAAATCTTTGGTGCTAATACCAAAAAGGTACCAACACTTGATATTTCATTAGAGGATTACGGTTTGTTATATCGCCTAACTGAATCTGGTCAAAAGCCTAAATTAAGTGTGCGCGCAGACTCTAAAGAGAGAGGCGTGGTTCCAACCTTTAATACTGTGGCTGAAATACGCGGATCAGAAAAGCCAAACGAATATGTTATGCTTTCTGCCCACTTTGATAGCTGGGATGGCGGCGGCGGCGCCACCGACAATGGTACTGGAACCCTAGTGATGATGGAGGCCATGCGTATTCTTAAAAAGTATATCCTAATCCTAAGCGTACCATCCTGGTGGGCCATTGGGGTAGTGAAGAGCAAGGATTGAACGGTTCAAGGGCTTTTGTTGAAGATCATCCAGAGATCGTTCAAAACCTGCAGGCGCTTTTCAATCAGGATAATGGAACAGGCCGTGTTGTAAATATATCAGGCCAAGGTTTTTTACATTCTTACGAATTTATAAATCGATGGTTAACTAAAGTTCCTGCCGATATCAAAGGCCAAATACAAACATCTTTCCCAGGTACCCCTGGTGCAGGTGGTTCTGACTTTGCTTCGTTTGTAGCAGCCGGGGCGCCTGGTTTCTCATTAAGTTCTAACAGCTGGCTATATGGTAATTATACCTGGCATACCAACCGCGACACCTACGATAAAATCGTTTGGGATGATGTACGTAGTAATGCCATTTTAACAGCTATACTAGTATATATGGCTTGTGAAGACACGCAGAAGATGCCAAGAGAGAAAAGTGTATTATCTGTTAATCCTAGAACTGGGCAACCCGCAACCTGGCCAGAGCAACGTAAAGCAACACGTAAAGGTGGCTTAGACTAAATAGTATTATTAAATTTCTGATCTCAAATCTCAAACTCCATAATATCGAAAACGCCGGAATCAACTGATTCTGGCGTTTTCATTTGTATTCATGAAGTATTTAGTTTTTATTAATGATCATGCCATTATAATGATTTTAAGTATTGAACCAGGTCCTTTTTTTCCTGGTTTGATAAGTTGAGCTTAAAGTGATCATCGTAATGGTTAACCACATCTGCCAGGTTGGCAAATCGACCATCATGGTAATAGCCGCCTTTTTCTTTGGCAAATAATCCTCCTAAAGGCATTGTACGGTACTTGCCGGTAGGAGATCGCATGGCTTCAAAATCATCAATCCCCAATTCTGAACCACTGTGCAACATATTGTCAGCATACAATGGTAGCTTGTGGCAGGATGCACATTTAGCTTTTGTAAGAAATAAGGACTTCCCTTTTACAGCGGCAGAATGATCGTAGTAGCTAGAAGGTGGCTTAGGAGCGTCTATTGAGTGTTGATATGCCCGCAATGCTGGAAGTTTTGAAGTGATCAGATCAGGTGAATTGAAGACACTGTAAAAACGATTCTCTACTGCTATAGGATACTTTGCAGGATTATTCAGGCGTGGGTCTACAAATGTTCCTTTACCATGCATTTCCAGGTTGCCAACAAAGGCATTCCAATAGGATATATCGCCCCAGCCAGTATAGGTGGTTAGGTCTATATCTTTCAGTCCAAAAGCCGCGGGAATTAAGTTGGCAGCAACTTTTCCATCAGGCCGGAGAGCCTTGCCATCCATAAATAATACAGCTGCAAATTTACCCGGACCCCATTGGCTTAATACCTGCCGAAGCGTAGTTTCATCTACATGCAACAAATTGGCAATGGGGATGGCATTGTCGGTAAGTGAAATAATACCACCTACATTCAAATCACGGTTGGGCCAGCCATCTAACCTTTTGCCAATACCAGGAGCAAAGGAATTGTCAACTGTAGAATGACAGGAAGCACAGGTGATGCCAATTGATTTTAAATCACCCTTTTGGTCAAAATTACCTTTTATACCTACTACCGCATTGAGCTTTAAAAGTGCTAACGTGGTGGCGGGATCAGTAAGTTTAAGGGCACCTGAAGTAATGCCGGCTACTACGTCTGGTGGTAGCGCTTCTGCATCTACCTTCAATCCAACAGCCAATGCTGTATTTGGGCTAACACCTGGACCATAGCCTCCATTGTCTTTACCTGCAATGGCTTTGTCTAAGTGAAGCAACCCGCTCCAAAAGTCTTCATCACCAAACGTATCGAACCGAAAGATCTGCTTGCCCTGTTGCACAAGACTTGGATTATTATCCGTGTGATGATCTATCCGGTCCTCGATCTTGGAACATTGAAACATACCAACGCTGAGAATTAGAAAGGTAATGATCAATACTTGCTTCCTGTATTTCATGATAAATGAGTTTAGCGGTAAATACTGGTTCGGCGGTGATCTTATAATTATATGAGAAACAGTAAGGTGGTAGTTTTGTAATAGAGTAATTGAAATGGAATAAGGTTACAAAATGGAAAAGAAAAAAAGTGCTTCCATTTCTCTGCATAGCTTAGCTGTATTAAGTGAAACCCGTGTTGTATTAGGTAATTCTGTGAGGCCTCTAAAGTCAATAGCACAAAATGAAGGTTTATACTTTCTCGCGTGTCGTTATGCTTGAAAAAGACTGTAGGTTTATTACTACTTTTTATTTGTTTTAATGCCAATATTTAATCACTTAACTCGCCTCTCTTCCCTGAAAATTTTAATGCAGTATAGTAAAATTAAGAAAGAGCGTTCTGGTAGTTTTTAGTGGACGGTCTTGCTGAGGTTTGAGGATAAAACTGAATTGTCTAATTTATATTTCGATTTCAATTGTGCTTTAATGCACATCTCTTTACTTATTTAAACTAGGCTTGTTTTGCAACAAGTGTATAAAAAAGATCCTGTGAAAAAAGGTATTGTCTTTGAGGAAAATACCACACATAATAAAGATGAAAACGATTGTAAAATTTGATGATTCCTTAAAAAAACTTGCTTTAGAATGGCATTTGTATTGCATAGTTTTTTATAGCTTACTCATGGAAAACAGAAAGTTGACAAGTACTCATTTTTATCTTGCTATTATACTTTATTAAATCGCTTTATCAAGGAAAACAATAACTGCCGTAGGCTAACCTCTATCCGCAAACGAACCATAGAGCTATGTTGGAAAATTAATAGGCGAACCAGCTTTTGGCTATTATAAATAGAAGCAAAAATTTCTAATCATGAAGCCACAACCACCTCTACTTGCTTTAATAGCATTCCTGTTCCTTACTGCCTGCCATAAAGACGATCTCCAATTCATTTACAGTAGAGACGGCATTTATGGTGCCAATGAAGTATTTGTAATCCCCACAGGAGAGGCCGCTAAAATTTTGGGGAAATGGATGGTAAACAGCATCACTGTTAAGCACAAAATATCAACCTTTGTTCAAACGAATAACTATGTAGGTAGGCCCGTGGATTATATAGACTTTCGCACCGATGGAAAAGTGTATACGTTTACACTTAATAATAGCGATACATCAAAATACTTCGTACGCAGCGAAAAGGAAATAACTATTGACACAGACCCCGCTACTGTAAAACTCTTAACAGCTAACAAGCTGGTGCTCTACTCTTATGATGAAGTAGGTTCGCTTGGTTTTACAGAAGTAACCTATGATCTGAGAAAATAAGGTAGGATTGCTAAGTTGAAGTTTTGTAAGAGCCGTGCCTTCTTCTGGTAATTGTAATAAAGTGAGACACGACTCTGAAAAGACCGTTTTATTGTTGTACTTCTTTTAAGAAGTTGGTAATACTTTTATTCAACAAATCAGGTTGCTCAATTGGTGGCAAATGCCCGCAACTGTCCAACATTAACAGCTTAGCATGAATTAAATCTGGAATTTCTTTATCAAGCGTTAGCGTCTTGTCTTGTTTGCCCCAAACCAACAATACTGGTTTTTTAATGTTTCCCAATTTTACATATGAAGGCTTTGGATCTACAGCTATAAAGTTTCGCAGAGTAGAAAGGATAGCCGTATTGAACCCTTTGTATTGCATCTGTTCTTCAAAGTTTTCTTTATAGTTAGCTGGAATAGTGGCAGGATTTAGGAAATCGCTCGTTTGGTCGTTCGTTAAGCTTGGAACAAACCAAACCTTGTTGAGGTAGGCACCCAGGTAAGGCGTTTTTAATACACTGATATCACTGGGCTGGTTGAACGGGTCAATTAATACAACTTTATTGATCCGGTCAGGAAAGTTAGCTGCATAACCTGTTGCAATTGCGCCTCCCATAGAAAGTCCGGCAATATTTATAGGACCTTGAATGTGCAAAGCATCTAACAGATCATTGATTTGTTGATGATAAAAGTCGGCATTGTAATCGGCTTCCGGGCGATCAGAAAATCCTCTTCCAAAAGCATCATAACGTATAACACGAAAACCTGAATCAGCCAGCGCCTGGAAGTTACGATCCCAGATATAGGAGGGTACAGAGAAGCCATGTATTAACAGGAGTACAGGTCCGTTAGCCGGGCCAGCCATTTCATAATGGGTTACACCCTGTGGCAGTTTTACAAAGCTGCCTTTCATTCCTTTACGGGTTTGATCATTTAAGGATAATTGCTCCTTAGAGCGTGCAAACGGCAGTATCACCAGGACTGCTACTAAAAGAACAAGAAATGTGTAAAGAATTGTTTTAAGTTTCATGGTACGAATGATAATCTTTGAGAGGGAAAAGTATGCAAAATACGATAGTGAAACAATTTTAAAGGTCGTCACTAAAAGTTGATAGAGTACCCTAGTGTTCGAATGTTTTAGTAAAGTACAACCATCAGACCTAGAAACGAGTTCAGGTTGACAAAAGCAAGAGGCGTTAAGAATAGCAGTTTGGTTGAGAACGAAGGCGTTTACCAGAAACCAGAAACATGCAATCTGAAATATTCAAATCAGAAATCAGGCATACCACATCAGCCATTTCCTCTGTGTCCCTTCGTGCCTCTTTGCCTCTGGAGTTCAAGAAGCCTGAGCGCTCCCCTTTAGGGGCTGGTGGCGTGCTGAGCTTCAACTGTAGCCACTTTTAATTAACACACCTTTCTAAAAGAATAGTTGCATTCCGGGATAAAACGTTGTTACTTTTACGAACAGTGTTCTATAAAATAACGGTATGGGAATAACGGAGCGCCGATTGAAACAAAAAGAAGAGCTGAGATCCCGCATTCTTGCTACTGCCTGGCAAATGGTTAAGGAGGATGGATGGCAATCGCTGTCAATCCGAAAGATCGCTGACGCCATAGAGTACAGCGTCTCTGTTATTTATGAACACTTTGAGAACAAAGAAGCCATTTTGCAGGAATTTGGAAAAGAGGGCTTTGAATTGTTGGCAAAAAAGGTTCACCAGGCCAAAGCCAAATTTGAAGACCCTGCTGAACAATTGAAAGCCATAGCGCTTGCTTACTGGAACTTTGCTTCTAAAAATAAAGAATACTACCAGTTGATGTTTGGACTCGGTATACCGAGTTGTGAGTTGGAAAAATGTCTGCCCGAAAGAACCAACTTGCGAGAAGCAGTAATAGCACCCATTACAGAGCTGATGCAAAGAAGTAAAAAGCAGGCAAATGCCGATCCCTGTCTAAAATACTATACTTTCTGGTCCGTACTCCATGGACTCAACTCCATTAAAATGATGGATGATACCAGCGTGTCAAATGAGATAAACAAGTTGGTAATGGAAGACGCTATTGCAGGGTTTATAAAGAACCTGAGCTGAATTTACTATTTGTAACTTGCAGCCCCAAGGCTAGTGGCCTTTCTTGAATGCATTGCTATATGAAGTTTAGCCTGATTACCACTACAATAAGTCGTTTGTGGTAAAAGTGATTACTAAAAAAATTAGCATTTTTATGCTGGTTGAATTAGTTAATCTGTAATTTAGTCCTTCGTTATTTAAACTGTGTGGCAGCATTCGCTAGCCTTTTCTAAAATCCTTCGCCCAAATATTATTTATACGCAAGATTCTTTCCTCTGGAAACATCCGGACCGTTTATTCTTAACTAAAAAGCTGTAATGCTTTTAAACCGTTTGGACCATGATTGAATGCAAAACCAATAAAAAACTTCTGTGGCTTTTGGAACGGGCTGGCCGTAAGTATTTCCTTTTTGTCACGGTCTTCATCGTTTTTATAGTATATGGCTGTGGCTCATCCTCAGGTAAAGAGGGCATGCCACAAGCCCCGCCGCCACAAGAGTTGCCAGTTGTTACGGTAGGCATTGCGCCTGCTACTACCTACCAGGAATTTTCAGCTTCACTGGAGGGAATTAAGGACATCGAGATCAGACCACAGGTAGAAGGATACTTAGATCGCATTTTTATAGACGAAGGGGCTCATGTCAAACAAGGGCAGGTGTTGTTCCATATTAACGATAGGCCATATCATGCACAACTCGAAAATGCTAAGGCTTCATTAGCAGCTGCCCGTGCCGATATGGTTAATGCACAGATTAATGTCACCAGGCTTACACCATTGGTAGACAATAATGTGATCTCTGATGTGCAATTGAAAACGGCAAAGGCCTCTTATGATGAAGCCAAGGCAAGGGTAGCACAGGCACAAGCCTTAGTGAATAATGCTGAAATTAATTTGGGATATACATCAGTAAAAGCACCGGTGCAAGGTTATGTAGGAAGAATTCCTTTAAAGATCGGTAGCCTGGTAGGTGTCTCCACTACAGAACCATTGACAGTGCTTTCTGAAATAAGGGAGATCTATGCATATTTTTCTCTGAGTGAAAATGACTTTCTCCAATTTAAGAACCAGTACCCCGGTACAACAGTAGAAGAAAAGATCAAGCAAATGCCACCTGTTGAATTGGTGCTGGCCGACGGTAGCACCTATCCACAAAAAGGAAAAGTGCAGGTTGTATCCGGACAATTCAATAATAGTATGGGGGCCATTAGTTTCAGGGCCAGCTTCTTAAATCAGGATGGCCTGTTGCGTTCTGGCAATACGGGCAAAATACGTATACCTCGCACCGTTACTACGGCTGTTTTAATACCACAGGAGGCAACCTTTGAGTTGCAGGACAAGGTATTTGTTTTTGTTGTAGGAGATAGTAATAAAGTAGCCAGTGTGCCCATTGTGGTAACGGGAAGCAGTGGCAATTATTATCTGGTCGACAAAGGAGTGAAAGCCGGCGATAAGATTGTTTACTCCGGAACTGACCGGCTTCAGGATGGAGCTGTGATTCAACCGCAACTGATATCCATGGACAGTCTGTTGAAGAAAAAGCCGCTATAATTATTTGAGAATGGCCAATTACCATCCATACACAAGCAGTATAGTAACGGACCGCCAGCTTATGAAATAGTTCTTGTATCAACGTGAGTAATGATTCAACTATTATTTCATTACTGGTAGCTGGTAAAAAACAAAAAGCTCATGTTAAAGCGATTTATTGAACGGCCGGTTTTGTCAACCGTTGTTTCTATCATCATTACCTTATTGGGATTATTATCTCTGTATACCTTACCTGTCACTTTATTCCCAGACATTGCCCCACCCACCGTACAAGTTACTGCCAGCTATCCGGGTGCAAATGCTGAAGTAGTAGCAAGAGCGGTGGCCACACCACTAGAAGAAGCCGTTAATGGCGTAGAAAATATGAGCTATATGACTTCTACTTCCAGTAATGATGGCTCCATGGCCTTGAATGTATTTTTTAAGGTCGGTACTAACCCCGATCTGGCCGCAGTGAATGTGCAGAGCCGTGTGTCAAAGGCAATCAGCCAGTTGCCTCCTGAAGTAGTGGTGGCAGGTGTTTCCACACAAAAACAACAAAACAGTATGATCATGGTTCCCCTCGTGTACAGCACCGATTCTGCTGCCTATGATGAAACTTTTTTACAGAACTATGCTAAGATCAATATCATTCCAGAGTTGCAGCGTATACCGGGCGTGGGACAGGCCGTAGTGTTTGGTGCTAAGGATTACTCCATGCGCATCTGGCTCAAGCCGGATCGTCTAACGGCAAATAATCTTTCAACACAAGATGTACTTAAAGCCATCCAAGAGCAAAACCTGGAAGCAGCTCCAGGTAGGTTTGGTCAAATGAGCACCGCCTCGTTTGAATATGTGTTGAAGTACAAGGGTAAATTTTCCAGGAACCAGGATTATGAGAACATCATTTTGAAGTCGGATGTAAGTGGGGCAGTAGTTAGGTTAAAAGACGTAGCACGCATAGAGTTTGGCGCCTTTGCCTATAATGCCAACACACACATTGCCAGCTACCCAGGTATTGGCATCGCACTGTTTCAAACGGCGGGTTCCAACGCCAATGATATTCTTACCGAAGCTAATAAGGTCATGCAGCGGGCAGCAACTACTTTTCCCAGGGGCATTAAGTATTTTAATATCTACAGCGCTAAGGAGTTCCTTGATGAATCTATTGGGCAGGTATTGGAAACCTTGTTGATTGCCTTTGCACTGGTATTCCTAGTGGTGTTTCTGTTTTTGCAAGATTTCCGCTCTACGCTTATCCCGGCCATTGCTGTACCCGTTGCTATTATTGGTACGTTCTTTTTTATGCAGGTGTTTGGTTATACCATCAACCTGCTAACGTTGTTTGCGCTTGTGCTGGCCATCGGTATCGTAGTGGATGATGCCATCGTGGTGGTAGAAGCAGTGCACTCTAAAATGGAGCGTACAGGACTACCGGCCAAGCCGGCCACCATTCAAACCATGAACGAAATCTCCAGTGCTATTATCTCAATCACCTTGGTAATGGCGGCCGTGTTTGTACCCGTTGGGTTTATGCAGGGGCCCGCTGGTGTGTTCTATAAACAGTTTGCCTTTACGCTAGCCACTGCCATATTGATTTCAGCTGTAAACGCATTAACGCTGAGTCCCGCATTGTGTGCGTTGTTTTTAAAAACGAGTCACAGTGATCCTGCTGGCAATACGGCAAGAAGGCAAGGATGGGCAAGGCGGTTTGGTAATGCGTTTAATTCAGGCTTTACCTCCATGACCAACAGGTACACCAGGAGTATTAATTTTTTGATTAAACATAAATGGGTGCCCATTATTGGATTAGTGCTCGTGACACTAGGTGCATTCTGGCTGGCAAAGAAGACGCCCACCGGATTTATTCCCACAGAAGACCAGGGCTTTATTGTTTTTTCCGTCAACCTTCCGCCCGGTGCTTCGCTTGATCGTACACAGAAAGTAATGGATAAGATCGATGCCTTGTTAAACGAAGTACAGGCTGTGGAAAGAAGGGGAACCGTAACGGGCTTAAACATTGTGGCCAATGCCATTAGTTCCAATTATGCGGTGGGCTTTATTCGCATGAAGCCGCATGGCCAAAGAGGGCCTGTTGATAATGTAGAAGGAGTGATGGGTGTCATCAATCAAAAACTGAGTGTGATCAAGGAGGCAAGTATTTTTCTTTTCCAGTTTCCTACCGTTCAGGGTTTTGGTAATACCAGTGGTTTTGAGTTCATTCTGCAGGATCGGAGCAGTGGTGCCTTGGATAAACTGGCCGGAACGGCCTATGGTTTTATTGGAGAATTGATGAAGCGGAAAGAGATCGCCTATGCCTTTACCACGTTCAACACTGGTAATCCGCAATACATGTTGCATATAAATGAAGCCAAGGCTGAACAGTTAGGCGTATCCGTGAGTAATGTGCTACAAACCGTGCAGGTCTACTATGGAAGTAGTTTTGCCTCTGATTTTAACCGCTTTGGCAAATTCTACCGGGTCATTGTGCAGGCCGATGTGCCTTACCGCGCAGAGCCGGCTTCTCTAAATAATGTTTATGTGAAAAACGATAAGGATGAGATGGTGCCGATAAATACGATCGTTTCGCTAGAAAGAGTATATGGCCCGGAAACGGTTACACGAAACAATCTGTTCAATGCTGTTACTATAAACGGTATGGCCAAACCGGGTTATAGCTCCGGCGATGCGATTGTAGCCATAAAAGAAGTCGCACAAAACTATTTGCCTCGCGGCTATTCGTATGAATGGTCTGGCATGACGCGAGAAGAAATAGGTGCCGGCTCACAAACCACATTGATCTTTTTACTGAGCGTAGTATTTGTATATTTCCTGCTGGCCGCACAGTATGAAAGTTATGTGTTACCGCTGGCTGTGATACTAACAGTGCCAACCGGTATATTGGGAGTGTTCGGCATCATTAACCTTAGAGGTATTGATAACAATATTTATGTGCAGATAGGATTGATCATGCTGGTGGGATTGCTGGCCAAGAATGCCATCCTGATTGTTGAATATGCCGTACAACGTAGACGGTCCGGAATGTCATTATTAGACTCTGCGCTGGAAGCCGCGCAACTGCGCTTGCGCCCAATTCTTATGACCTCGTTTGCCTTTATTGTAGGCCTGCTGCCCTTAACCTGGGTAGAGGGCGGATCGGCGTTGGGCAACCACTCCATTGGCACAGGAGCCATCGGTGGTATGTTGGCTGGCGTGCTACTGGGCATATTCATCATACCCGTTTTGTTTGTCATCTTCCAATACCTGCATGAAAAAGTAAGTGGTCAAAGAGTACAAACGGATGCCGCTACTATGGATCATTTGGCTGAATAAGTTTTGTAAGCAAAAAGAAGAAGTTATGTTACAAAAGAATATCAGGATACAATACATCATTTTTTCCTTGCTGATTATTTGGTTTACAGCATGTAGGGTAGGGAAGAACTATCAGCGTCCGGAGCTTGAGTTGCCCCAGCAATTCCAGGCGGTCAGCTTTGCCGATACCAGCAGTATTGCCGACATTGACTGGAAGGCCTTCTTTACCGATGTAACACTGCAACAGCTAATTGAAAAGGGGCTTGCCCATAATCATGACCTGCTTATTGCTATCAAGCGCATGGAAGTGGCAAGGCTCCAATCCAAACAGGCCGAGTTGCTCCAGTTGCCAGATGTAAACCTGCAGGTAACGGCTCAGTACAACCGGCCTTCTGACAATAGTCTTAATGGTATTAGTGCTAAGAGTTTTTTAGGAAAATCGCATATTGAGAACTACAACGCTATTGTTGCCTTGTCTTGGGAGGCAGATATATGGGGGAAGATACGCCGGCAGCAGGAGGCCGCACTGGCCAGGTATCTGCAATCCTATGAGGCGGTAAGGGCTGTACAAACACAACTGGTTGCCAATATTGCGCAAGGGTATTTTAACCTGCTGATGCTGGACCGCCAACTGGAAATTACGCGTGTCAACCTGGCCGTTAATGATTCTTTTGTAACAGCCACCCGTTTGCTACGTAATGCCGGTATAGGAACATCGCTGGCCGTGCAACAGGCAATAGCGCAACAACAAACGACAGCCTTGCTTATACCAAAGCTGGAACAAAGCAGGGCGCTCGAAGAAAATGCCTTGCAGATACTCACAGGTAGTCTGCCCGGTAAACTGACACTGAGTGCAACAATGCAGGATTATAGATTGCCGGAAAATCTTTCAACGGGATTACCAGTAGCTATGGTGAGCCGAAGACCCGATGTGCGGGCCAGCGAAATGGCCTTGGTGGCAGCCAATGCTGAAGTAGGTGTTGCGCAAGCCAATATGTATCCAGCGTTGAATATAACAGCTGGCGGCGGTCTGGAGTCATTTAAATCAAGCAATTGGTTTAATATTCCTAACTCCTTGTTTGGATTAGCTGCCGGTAGCATTGCGCAACCTATATTCAACAGGAATGCTTTAAAAACACAGGCGGCTGTAGCCGGCCAGCAAAGAGAACAGGCCGTCATTGAGTTCAGACAAACGGTGTTAAGGGCTACTGGAGAAGTTTCAGATGCGTTGATACAATTAGAGCAACTAAAAAAACAGCAACAGATAGCCGCAGACCAGGTTGACACGCTTACCCATGCCGTTTTTAATGCCCAACTATTATTCAAAAGCGATATGGCCAACTACCTGGAGGTGCTCCTTGCGCAGGGCAGTGTCATAAGGGCCCAGTTGGAACTGGTAACCATACGGCGGGATCAGATGGGGGCAGCCGTTGAATTATACCGTTCGTTAGGAGGGGGGTGGAAGTAGGTAAATAATTATAGTTAAAGTACATAAGGCTGTATATAAGCAGTAAATGCAGTAACGGGATAATGTAGTCTTAAGAACGTTTGCTTTTCTTCTTTTTATACTTTCTCCATTCTATAAATGCAGCTAAAATATCCCCTATACTATTACTTATAATTTCCGCTATCCACATTATGATCAAATTTAAAAAAATAAGCCTGTGATCCCCAAATGGATATCTAACCTATTTGAATAAACTTTTATGTAAATATGTAACATCTGGTATTATGCCGTAAGTTCTATCGGTCTTTGGCAGTTATAGCGTTTGTTGCTATTTAGTTAGCGCTGCTTGGTGATTACAACTCCGCTTACTAAAATCTACTGTTATTGAACTTATTTAAGCATATTAAAACTATTTACTGTGACTTAGGCTGACATCCGACCAAACAGTGGTGTTGATTCTGATTGTAAGGGATGTTAGTAACCTTCAAATCCCCACACTTCTGGTACCTATCTTTTGACTAACTCCTTACTGAAATTTAGGTGTTTTAATAAATACATCGTATTTAAAGACTATATAACTGGAAGATGACAGGAGGATAACCTGAGTCCTTATAGACTCGGGTTATCCTCTCTTTATCCTCGGGTTATCCTATCCGGTTAGCAAGTTTTTATAAGGCGAAAAAAGACGAGAATCCGGGGAAGTAATGCTTATTAAGGGAAATGAAGTAATCTTTAGGGAGGTTTTAATGGGAGGGCGAATCAGTGACTGATTTGGCCTTTTGGGGTCTTGTGTAGGCGGAGGCCTTTTTGTGTCTTTTGGCCAACAAGGGAAATAAGCCCCTTGATGGTGGTATGACATTCAAACAACTATAATCTCTTAGTAATGCAAAATTAATTGAGTATCTTACACATTGCCATTCTTTCTTACATATCCTATCTATAAGTCTTTACATGGTTTAGTGTTGTCCTATTTAAGACGATAATTCTTCATTCACTAAAACCACATATATGTACAAGTTTCGATTGCTTATTATTTGGACAATTGTTTTGGCATCTTGCAATAGCGCTCAACAGAAACCGGCAGAAGGCGGTACCGCGGCTACTAATGCTTCAGAGAACGCTCCGGCTGATCTTCCTTACAAGGCTTCTTATTCTAGTAGCTGGTCTACCGACGTTACTGATGCGGATCTGAAAATGGTATTAATGACCTATAAAAACTGGGCTGATGGAAATATGAAAGGACTGGGAGCTGGCATGGCAGATACTGTGGAATATGATAATGCCAATGGTAAGCATTATCGGTTATCTAATGCCGATTTGATGAAGATGTGGACGACATCCAGAGACAGTTTGAGCTCAATTGTTATTGATATGGAGGCATGGCAAAAAATGTATTCTACAGATAAGAAAGAAGGCCACATTGTAACATGGTATAAAGAAACCGACACGTATAAAACCGGAAAAGTAGATTCTGCCTATTTCCAAGATATTAACCGGTTGAAAAATGGTAAGATTGTGTGGTATGCGCAGTATAAGCGGCCGGCATTACCTAATCAATAGAAGCACTTAAGAAAATAGTAGTAATAATCCACGGTTCTAGCCGTGTCTCCAATGCAACGCTGAAGTGTTTTGGCTGGGACACGGCGCTTTAAATGTAACGCCGTGTCCCTCTCTGCGCACAATAGCCATACAGAGGAGACACGGCTAGGACCCAAAAAACTTTAACCGTATACATTTGCATACAAATACCATAACCCGATACTAAAGAGGAGAATTTCAATAAGCCATATATACAAAACCTTGTCTTTAAATATGGCTTTGAGAATAAAGTCGCTAATCCATAATAAAAAAGAAGCTGGCAGGAAAATTATTATTCCAAAGAAGCTCCATCCCTTAGATTCTTCCATATTTAGAATGCTAATAATTATGGTTATAGCACAGAAAGCGATGGCTATTACACATGGAGAAAGAATTCTTAGCCAATTAGTGGTTGCGCCAATAGTATTGGATTGGTCAACAGGCATATTCAAGTTCATTTAATTAAAGTTACAATCTGTTAGTGTCTCGGCCTTGTTCTTACCAATGCAAATTATCCATAGCATGGCGAACTGGTGTGAAGCCAAAATATTTCCTTTCTCTTTTGTAACCTTTTGTTCCCTCACTTACTCTACTATGGTTGATGCGCTTTGGTATTGGCTAAGAAAGCCCGTATAGCTGCATTTTCTTTAATCAAATAAACTATGATACAAAACGGGACGTTAGTGACAGTAAATGGAAAACACGCAGCGGAAACAAATGGCTATCACCTCGAATCAACCTCAGAGGGAGGGATACACAAGAATGGGCATTTAATAGATGATGAGACGAAGATCAAAATGATCAGCCATCATTTTAGACAGATCATGCAGATATTGGGTCTTGATCTAAACGATGATAGTTTAAAAGATACACCGGATCGTGTGGCTAAGATGTATGTGAAGGAGGCCTTTAGTGGCTTGAACCCTAATAATAAACCAGATATTTCTCTATTTGAAAATAGTTACCACTATAATGAGATGCTGGTTGAAAAGAATATCACCCTTTATTCCTACTGCGAGCATCATTTTGTTCCCATCATCGGTAAAGCACACGTAGCTTATTTATCCAGCGGCAGGGTGATAGGCCTTTCCAAGATCAACCGTATTGTGCAATACTATGGGCGTAGGCCGCAAGTACAGGAACGACTAACCGAACAGATTGCTACTGCCTTAAAAAAGGCACTAAATACAGATGATGTAGCCGTTGTTATAGATGCAGCTCATCTATGTGTAGCTTCAAGGGGTATTTGTGATGTGAATAGTACTACTGTTACCAGTCACTATTCCGGTAAATTCAAAGATGTAGAAGTTAAAAAAGAATTCTTATCTTATATAAAATAGCCTCGTCCACTAAAGATTACGCAAAGCAATAAAACAATGCCGCATATTATAAAAATAAAGTCGATAGAAAACGTTACCCATAATGTAAAGCGTTTCAGATGTGAAAAGCCTGCTGGTTATACGTTTCATCCTGGACAGGCAACGGAAGTAGCCATCAATAAGCCAGGATGGGAGGAGGAGAAAAGACCTTTCACCTTTACTGCACTTAATGATTCTCCTGATCTTGAATTCACCATAAAGATCTATGATGATCATCAGGGGGTAACCAACGAACTCAATAGCCTTAAACCGGGCAATGAGTTAATTGTTGATGATGTATGGGGTACGATAGAATACAAAGGCCCTGGCTATTTTATTGCCGGTGGGGCTGGTATTACACCCTTTATTGCCATACTCCGGCAGTTAAAGAAAGACAATGAGGTAGCAGGAAACAAGCTTTTCTTCTCCAATAAAACCTCGCGTGATATCATTTTAGAAGAGGAGCTGAGTAACATACTTGGCGAGAACGCTATTTATGTAATTACAGATGAACCAGCCAACAACTATCATACTGGTCTCATTAACGAAGCCTTCCTTAAAACACACATTGATGATTTTAGCAAGCCATTTTATTTGTGTGGTCCGACCCCAATGGTAGAAGCGTTAAAGGAATGTCTGACTATGCTGGGATCTTCTCCAGATGCTGTAGTATTTGAGAAATAGTACAGCGTTCGAGGTCTGTCGCCTGTTAATTGATATACACTAAAAGAATAGCCCCTTATCAAGTGTAAGCTTGATAAGGGGCTATTCTTTTCTTATCATTCTATGGATTCAAATTGATTGAATTTAAAACTACAGGCAGTGGTTGTTTATAATTTAGGAAACACTAGGAATTGCATGTGGCTGCGTAGACGCTGCAAAGAAAACACAAGACCTCAGCTAGTTGGCTAAGGCCAGCGAACTATAAGTTAAATAGGCTTTGCTTTTGTCTAGCAAAGGTAAGCCGAACTATAAAGAGTCACCAAGCTCTGAAAGAAAAGACAGAACATAGTCTTTACCTGCTTACTGCTCAACCTTCTTTTTATTTAAAAAGGTATAAAACAAACCCACTTGAAATACTCCATTTTTAAAGTCGGAACTATAATCGGGCGATTCTATGTTGCCGATACTGCTGAGACCCAAGATATAGCGTGCATTAATTCCAAGGCCTAACTTGGTTTCAAAACCAAGGCCTAATGCACCTGCCACATCGCTAGACTTGGTGAAGTCTTCACTGCTCGCATCGGGAACGTCTTCATTCAGTTTGAATCCTACCTGGGGGCCAATTTCTATATACAAACTATTAAAGTGATATTGTAACATTATGGGAACATTGATGTACGAAACCTTGGCATCAAATTCTGTTGTGCTTGACTTTAATTTAGCACCCTGTTCTGACCAAACGACTTCAGGTTGAAGTCCCAAATTATTGGCAAAGCGCCAACGTACATACGCTCCGGCATAAGGTCTTGTCAATGATTCATTTTCTATATTTTTGAAATCACCACCGACAAAGTTGCTAATGTTAACCCCAGCCTTCAGTCCAAGTTGGAGTTGAGCGTAAGTAGTTTGCAGGGAAAGCAGCAGAACCGCTGCCAATAAATGTTTAAGCATAATAAAGCATTTAATTTTAGAGATAAGTGCTAAGCACCGGGTACTAAAAACGGCAATCTGTAATCATGATATTTTCTATTGTATCATGATACTATACACGTTCTCGACCGGCATACAGATTTGATATTAGGCAAGCAGAAATTTTATCGGTAATCAGCAGGTAGCAGAATACAACGGAAGAATTCTAAAGCAAGTCGCTGTAGGAATAATACTAGGAAATTTGGCAAAAGTGATGAAACGTACTATTCATCATCTTTTCAAGCGGATAACATGATGTTAATGGCTGTAAAATTAAAACAAAATATATACTCGGTCGCTTATAATTGAACTTATTTACGCATTTCGGCTCAAAGTTGCTCAAAATCCTACAGTGAAGCCTGAATAGTCGTGCTAGTGGTGTAGTTCTTGTGTTTTATGTCTTGGACGTGGCTCCAATGGCGAGTCAAAGTGAGTTGGCATTGGAGAAACAGCTGAGGCTAACGAGCTATTATTTGAGTAGACATTACAAGCTTAAAGTAGCTGAGGTGCCATTCACATAAATGTCATAAAATAAGGTTGTCTTTTATTGGTGACATTGGCCCCGGAAAAGATGGCCGCACCGTAAACAGAAGAAATTTACTTATCTGGCTATCACGTACCTACGTTGTCCTTACTGTATGATCACCTGACTTTTCTTGAGAGATAACGTGACTGCTTATATGTAATTACCCAGTTCGCTTAGGGGTCAATGCACAAATTCTTATATGAGCTATAATAGGAGTTTATAATTGAATTGATGTAGGTAATGATGTAAATCAAACAATTTACTAATCCACATCATTTTGTAAGAATCAAGGCTGGCTTACATTAATATGTTGTAGAAAATAAAGACCTTAAATTGGTTATGTAAGCTGCTGAATTTGATGAGTGGTATGCAAAAACTAAGAAGTTATGAAAATACTTATTTGCTTGTTCGTATGTAGCTTGACCCTTACGATTCCGTGTTTCAGTCAATCAAAAACAAACTCATCAAAAGCATATGTGACGTCAGGTGGAGAGCTAATATTTTCTTTCGCGAACATCGAACAAGACGGGAGCAGCGAAAATTCTATTCTTCGTTTTTCACCTGTTATCAATTTACAGGGAATGCTAAATAAAGACTTGAGTGAAAAATTTGGTGTCTTTACCGGATTGGCTTTAAGAAATGTGGGTTATATAATGGATGACTATAAAGACCCATCCAATAATCTAAATTATAAGAAAAAGTTTCGGTCTTATAATCTGGGGATTCCGGTTGGGTTCAAAGTTGGAAATCTTGATAAGACCTTTTTTTATGGAGGTTACGAAGGGGAGGTTGCCCTTGCTTACAAAGAAAAGACCTATGAAGGGGGCGATAAAACAAATAAGATAACAGGCTGGTTTAGTAACAGGCAGGAAATATTTCAGCATGGCTTCCTTGCAGGGATTCAGTTTCCTTATGGCGCCAACCTGAAGTTTAAATATTATCTGAGTGAATTTCATAACCGTGATTATGTAGACAATGCCGGCGTAAAACCTTATGCTGCACTTAAATCAAACATCTATTATTTTTCGCTAAGCTTTTTTCTTTTCAAGAATTTAGACTTTAATGCATACTAGTAAATGCTATCATGTCTTTTTAATAAAAGGTTTAAGTGCTGAACGATATAAGCGAAGCTGGCCTAGCTGTTCGGAATAAATAAGTTTGGCTGATAAGAATAGGCTGTATACTTGCGTTAGTAATGGCTCCATTTTCTAATACTGCCTCTTTATTTTCTTCCTTACCCCATTTACAAGCACTTCATCATCAAAATAACCCCAAGGTAAATCATTTGGTAGTTTGGACTGAAAATAATGCGCTTGTTGTATGAAGACTGCTGAATTGGCATTCGTGTACTTATTCTCCTGTTTTGATAAAAGTGAATCGTTGGAATAATAGTACCTAGAGGCGCAATTTTTACATGTAGATTTTGGTGGAATAACCGTAACGGAAGTCAATTTGTTTTTACCGAAGGAATAAATCACCTGTGCTCCCTTCTCTGGCTTTTGGCAATTGTCGGATTCTCGAACAGAGCTGAGCATCCTGTTCTGTTTGTCAAAATAATAGCCACGGCTCATGGTGATTTTCTTTCCGGATACATCTACGGTATCCATAAGCTCAAACATTACCAGGAAGTATTCACTAGGCTTAAACTTTTTTGCCTTACTAACAATGGTCACCGTGTCCAATGCCTGTGCGCCGGCGAATGTTCCCACAGTAAGTAAGAGTAACAATACAGTTATCTTTTTCATGGTTAATTGTTTAACTGAGAGTAGTTGGATTTGACTCCAAAAGAATACTAGCTTCCACAACAAATACGGTTGTTTGGAACTACCCGACTGCGTTACTATTACAAAGATAAACCGAGATGTGTTGAGCAGAAAGGACAGTGAAGAAGAACAGGTTAAAACAGTGGTTGCTTTTGAAGATTGCAATAAAGTTATTCTTTGACCTTTGAAGTATATTATTCAACCAGTCCTTGTAGTTAATGGAATGGATAATAGCTTGGTTCAATTAATTCATTTTAAATCATCGTAGAGTGCCATCTTACTGAAAGCCTTTTAGCTTATTATAGAAGGCGTCAGCGTAGGTGTCGCTGATGGGGATGACCTGATCAGCAATACAGATTCTGTTTTTCTCGATGTGGTCTATTTTGTCAATGGCCACCAGAAAGGAACGGTGCACGCGGACAAAATCCTGTGGGGGTAACAACTCCTCCAATTTAGCAAAATTCAGAAGCGTCATGATCTTCTCTTCCTTAGTATGAATCCGCAGGTAGTCTTTCATACCCTCCACAAAAAGAATATCACCGGTAGCCACTTTTTGAATACGGTGGCCCACCTTCAGGAAGATATATTCCTGTTCGCTTTTCGGCTCTGGTTTCGGTCCCTTCGTTTCCGGTTGAAGTTTGAGGCTTTGTTCCTGGTACAGGCGCAGGACGCCCTTGTAAAAACGTTCAAAGGAAAAGGGCTTTAATAGATAATCCTTCACCTCAAGATCAAAGGCTTTTAGGGCATACTGGTCATAGGCAGTGGTCAGGATGATCATAGGTTTAGGATTCAGCATCGGGATGAAACTGAGCCCGTCCAGATCCGGCATGTTGATATCGAGAAAAAGAAGGTCAGGTTCGTATTCCTTTAAAGCGCTTGCAGCTTCCAGCGGGCTCATGAAACTACCTTTCAGCTCTAGAAAGGAAACTTTGGCGATATAGTCTTCCAGTATTTCCTGCGCCAAAGGTTCATCATCAATGATATAGCAGGTTAGCTTTTCTTTCATGAGGCTGTAATTGAAGACCTTGAATTTTGAGAACGACGGCAAATGTTTCGCCCGAGTTTTGAATTTCCAGTGTGTGCTGGTCCGGGTACAGCAAAGTCAGCCTTTTCCGGACATTTGGTAAACCTATACCGCCGGGTTCTTCAAGGGTATGGGCCGGATTATTGCCAACTGGATTCTGCACGCTGAAGGTAAGGATATCTTCCTGCACCTCCACTTTGACTTTCAGATCGCCAGGATTGAGCCGGGCAGGGCTGTGTTTATAGGCGTTTTCCAGGAGGTGTATGAATAGCAGCGGGGCAATATGGCAGGCTTCTGTTTCTCCTTCTATCTTCAAATCAACAACTGGGCTTTGTTTATAACGGAGTTGCTGCAAACTCATATAATCCTGCAAATAATTCATCTCCCTTGTGAGTGGAACGGTAGGGGCGTTTGACTCATAGATCATGTAGCGCATAAGAGAAGCTAGTTGCATGACGGCCTCTGGAGCGGTTGGTGCCTGTTTGTAAACCAGGGTGTGGATGTTATTAAGCGTGTTGAATAGAAAGTGTGGGTTGATCTGCGATTTGAGATAATATAACTCGGCCTCTACAGCCTGTTTCTCCAGCTGCTCTTTTTTGACTGTATTGATTACTAAATTCTCGGTGACCCTGGCCAGCCAACTTAAGAAGATAAAGGGGATTACAATAGAGATCAGAGAGATCATATAATACTCAGAGAAAAGGTCCCAGGTATCAAGCTTTCTGTAATGAAAAAACAAATACAGAAAAGGCCCGGTTAATAAGACTCCTGTCAGCCGGAGAAAATAAGGCCCCTTCTTTCGTTTGCCTAAATAGCGGGTCAGGAGAAAGAAATGGCTGTAATAGACATACAAACATGTCCCAACCACTCCCACAGTTAAGGCAAACCAGTGGGAAGTATCCTGGCTTAATTGTAAAGCTGCCAGCAAGGCAAACAATATCCAAAGGGAGATTTGGATCAGCACGAATACCTTCTTAATTCGTTTCATTGAACAAAAGTATTTTTTCTCTCCATTGTAACATTAGCTGATCGACCAGAGCCATATTCTAATCTATTAAAGCTCTTTAGGTAAGCAAAGCAGCCGTTGGTCGATTGCTTCGCCGCATTAGCATATCGCTTTTTGCTTTCCCGGCCCTTGCCAATTGCTTTGTACAGAAATAAAATGAAAGTACCGGTAAAGGTGCTTCACTTCTTTCCTTTAAAAGAATCACTGAAGAAAATCAGACAAGATGGAAAATCACCCATTTGGACTATCTATTCGCAACATCTCCAAAACGTATGCTAATGGAGTGCAGGCATTGAAAAATATTTCGCTTGACATTCCTATGGGGATGTATGGACTGCTAGGCCCAAATGGCGCTGGTAAATCAACGCTAATGCGCACACTAGCCACGCTGCAGGAGCCAGATCAAGGGCAACTTTTTTTAGGCGACATCAATGTAGTGAACCAGAAGGAAAAGGTGCGTGAGACGCTGGGCTACCTTCCCCAAGAGTTTGGCGTTTACCCCAAATCCAGTGCAGAGGAACTGCTGGATTATTTCGCCGTGCTCAAAGGCATTACCAATCGGGCTTCCAGAAAAGAAGTGGTAGAAGCCTTATTGAAACAAACCAACCTTTGGGATAAGCGCAGGCAGAAATTGGGCGGTTTCTCGGGTGGTATGAAGCAGCGTTTTGGAGTGGCAGTGGCCCTGTTAGGCAATCCCAAACTAATGATTGTGGACGAGCCAACAGCAGGGTTGGACCCAGCTGAACGTGTTCGGTTTCTCAATCTTTTGAGCGAATTGGGAGAGAACAGCATAGTGATTCTATCTACTCATATTGTAGAAGATGTGAGTGAGCTTTGTACTCGAATGGCCATTATCAACAGAGGACAAATATTGTTGGAAGTTGAGCCATTAAAAGCAATGCAAGGACTGCAAGGAATGGTTTGGCGGCGCATTGTTGATAAAAGTGCAATGCCTAAACTGGAGCAGGAATATAAAATCATCACTACCAAACTGCTAAGCGGACGAACAGTCGTTCATATTTACAGCGAAGAAGATCCCGGCAACGGCTTTGAACAGGTGGTTCCCGATCTGGAAGATGTCTACTTTACCACCATGGCCGGACATATCAACAACCATAAACTGGAGGTGGTACTATGAAGCTCTGGAAGATCTTTAGCTTTGAGTTTGCCTATCTGGTAAGGCGCACTTCAACCTGGCTCTATTTTGCCGTTCTTTTCTTATTTACATTAGTAATGAACCTGGTCACTACACCGGGGGACGGCGTATACGTTAACAATACCTTTCACATCACCGCTATTACTGTAATTGGCGGCCTTATCTGGCTTGTAATCGGCGCTGCCATTGCTGGCGAAGCAGCAGCACGGGACATGAAAATGCGGATGCATCCGCTTACATTCACCACTCCGATTAGAAAGCTTTACTACCTTGGTGGACGATTTTTTGCAGCCTTTGTACTGAATGCACTCCTTATCCTTTGCTTGCTGTTAGGTACGCTGCTTTCCTTTTATCTGCCAGGAATGGGAGAGGGTACGCTAGGACCATTCATGCCAACGGCCTATCTGAGTGTTTATTTTCTGATTGCCTTACCTAATGTATTTATAGCCACCGCCCTTCAATTTAGTTTAGCGGCACTTAGTCGCCAAGTGATGACAAGTTATCTGGCCAGCCTGCTATTGGCTATTGTTGCTCAGATTATTGCCATAGCGGTGGCAAAGCTTTTTGGAAACTGGGACCTGGTGAAACTATTGGACCCAGTTGGTGTTGCAGGTGTTGTAGGCAGCGAACTGGCAACATGGACACCCGCAGAGAAAAATACGCGGCTGGTTACGCTGGAAGGAATGTTTCTTTGGAATCGCGTCTTGTGGATTAGCATTGCTATAAGTTTATTGTGGCTTACCTACCACCGCTTCAATTTTGCTAATGCTGTAACAAACAGCTGGTGGAGTCGCTTTAAACGTAGGCCTATTGAACTGGAGAAAGCGTCTGCTAAAACTGCAGTTATTAGATCAACAGCGATCACTGTTTCGCAGGTTCAGCGAAGTTTCGATTTCGCAACTTATTTCCGTCAGACAATCCGAATTGCGTGGTCATCTTTCAAGATGATAGCCAGGCACCCAATAGGACTTACCCTGGTTGCTGTTATTACCTTGTTTTCAGTTGTGTTCAGCCAGCGAATAATGACTCAGTTTGAGATTCCGTTGTTTCCAACTACCCAGCAGGTGTTAACCTACCTGACCACATCTGTAGGTAACCTTAGTGCCCCATGGGTTGTTATTCCGCTACTCATCATATACTTCACTGGCGAGCTTGTCTGGCGCGAAAGAGATGCGGGTCTTAGTGATATTGCAGATGCATCACCTGTTCAGGAATGGGTACTTTTTACAGGTAAGTATTTTGGGTTGGGGCTCATCATAATTGCCTGGATGGCACTGCTCATGGCAGGAGGTATATTTATGCAGTTGGGCCTGAAGTACGATAAATTAGAGATAGGCCTGTACTTGAAAGTTCTCTTTGGGCTTCAACTTGTAGACTACCTGCTCTTTGCTTTACTAGCCCTTGTGGTACATGTAGTAGTGAATCAAAAATATATAAGCTACTTGGTGATACTTTTAGTTTTCATCTTCATTGCCTTTCCTTCCACATTTAAGATTGAGCATAGTATGCTCATTTTTGGAAAAGATCCAGGATGGTGGTACACCGATATGCGTGGTTTCGGAGCTACACTTAGGCCGTGGCTATGGTTTAAACTCTATTGGATATCCTGGGCTTTGCTGCTTGCTGTGTTCGCTAGATTACTCTGGGCACGGGGTAGGGAACAAGGTTTGACGTATCGTCTTCAATTAGCAAAGCGCCGTTTCTCACACTCAACAATCAAGTTTGCAATAGTAGCTTTAGTGCTTATACTTTCCCTTGGGAGCTTCATTTTCTATAATACAAATGTGCTGAATGAGTACCAAAGCAGCTCCGATATTAATGAACAAAAGGCTGAATATGAACGGCGCTATGGCCAGTATAGAAATACTCCACAACCACAGCTAACCGATACAAAGTTGCAGGTTGAGATTTACCCTGACCAGCAACAAGTTGATATACGTGCGACATATACACTTTTGAATAACAATAAAGTATCAATAGGCTCCATACATCTAGGAAGTATTTCGGGTATAGCGCCGACTGAAGTAACGTTTAATCGACCGGCCGTCGCCGTGAGTATAGACCATGAAGTTTGCCACTACATTTATGCACTAAAGCAAGCGCTAAGGCCCGGAGATTCACTACAATTACACTTTGTAGTGCATTATAAGCAACGCGGTTTCCTTCATAGTGGTCCGAAACCATTAGTTGTAGAGAACGGTACCAATTTCACGAATTTCGAGCTGCTCCCTACTATTGGCTACCAACGCTATAGAGAACTCAATGATGCGGTCATTAGAAAAAGCTATGGGCTTGCTTCACGCCAGGCAATACCGTCACTCTATGATCCTGAGGCGCGTAAAAAACCGTTCAGTACAGATAATATCACTTTTGAGGCAATTGTAGGCACTGCTAAGAATGAAATAGCCGTTGCGCCGGGTGTTTTACGCCAAACCTGGACAAAAAACGATCGGCGCTACTTCCACTACAAAACTGATGCTTCTATTGGGGGCGAGTACTCTATCTTATCAGGGGATTATGCAATGAAGGAGAGCATGTGGAATGATGTTGCCATCAGGATTTATTATCATCCGGACCATGACATGAATATTAATCGAATGCTCCGGAGCGTAAAAGCTTCGCTGGAGTACTATTCGGGGCAGTTTGGTCCTTACCCTTATAGGAATATTACGGTAGTAGAAGGCGCTGGACCCGGTGGCGGAGCAAGTGCAGATGCGAGCATCATTTATTATGGAGAACAGTATGCCCTTTTTAATCCTGATGAGAGTCCGAATGGCTTAGATCTTCCCTTTTATATTTTGGCTCATGAAATGGCGCACCAGTGGTGGGGAATGGCTAGATTAACACCTGCAAATGTAGAAGGAGCTGGTGTTTTGATTGAAGGTCTGTCTGTTTATTCCGGTATGCAGGTTCTGGAAAAAAGTTATGGTGATGCTCATTTGCGAAAATACCTGGGCTTTCTGCATTCTTCCTACGAAATGCCACGCTCACTTGCAACAGCTTCTTTACTTCAGGCAAATGAAGACTTTTTATACTATCGTAAGGGTGGACTCGCCCTATACGCCCTGAGTAAGTACATTGGTAAAGAAAAAGTGAATGCGGCGCTTCGGAGTCTGCTCCAAAAGCATTATTCAGGAGAGCTACCGCTGCCAACTACCTTGGATCTTTATCAGGAGATACAAAAGGTGACCCCAGACTCATTAAATTATTTGTTAAACGACCTGTTTAATACGAATACGTATTGGCGCCTTAAAACAAACCAATTTGCGGTAGAGCAGACTAAAGCTGGCAGCTGGCAAGTAACCTTGAAGGTGCAGGCGCAAAAGATAGTAATTGATACTACGGGCAGCGAAAAAGAAGTGCCGATGAATGATTGGCTGGAAGTTGGTATTTATGAAGAACACAAGGGGCAGGATAAACCGCTCTACCTTCAGATGCACCGCATCCGGTCTGGTGAGCAGATAATAAAAGTGATCGTGCCGCGAAAGCCTGTATGTGGTGGTATTGATCCTAACAATCTGATGATTGACTTGAGACTTGATGATAATCTTTTGAAACTGGATTAGTAAGAAGGCTAATATACTATCGTCATTATGAAACAAAGTGCTTTTATCATTCCTAAGTAATCGTATTCCAGTTTAATAGTTTGAGTGTATACTTAGCTGTTAAAACCTTGCTTTACCAGGTGAATGAACTTTAGTTCTTTAGGTCCCCGACGTCTCTCCTAAGCTTGGCCTAGTGCGGTTGCAGGGACACGGTGGTGGCAGAAAGGTAATGACTGTATTTTTCCTTAGTTCTGTTTTACAAGGATACAAGAATGCAAGTAGCCAAACTTGTTATGACTATCGCAGTGTCCATTGACACGCACAGGGCCTGGATAAGAAGATACGGCGCTTATCTAAACACCTAACGGTTCAGTACAAGTACGATCGGCTGCAAAGGCTTGGCTGCATACTCATATCATTGCAAAAGATTATTTTTCATTATAGCAACAAAGCAATTAAGTAACCAGTACGCATACTAAACAAGCATCGCTATGTTGAGCGCAAGGCCTCCCTTAATTGCTTTTTCTTTTAAAGCCTGAACAGTACTTAAAGGTAGCCGCCTTACAGAGCTGCTAACCTTGTATAAAATATGAGAGAAGGCTACTAAAGAAAACGTTGCTGCGTATTCATTTTTCAAATTCAGGTATGGATTTATTGAAGTATGGTATTGGTATAGACATGGCCATGGACAGCTTTGATGTTTGTTTAAGTGTAATTGACCGCCAGCAGCACGTTATCATTCAAGCACGCAGCAGTTTTAGTAATGACAAAACAGGGTTTGATCGTTTCGATGCCTGGTGTACGAAACACAAGAAGCTCCCTTTGCCGACGGTTTATTTAATGGAAGCAACGGGGGTCTATTATGAGCAGCTGGCCTGGTACCTGCACACCAAAGCATACGATCTCTCCGTTGTGCTTCCCAACAAAGCCCGGAAATATAAAGAGTCGCTGGGCCTGAAATCAAAAACCGATCGTATTGATGCCAAAGGCCTTGCCCAAATGGCCTGCGAACAACAGTGCAGCCGGTGGCAACCCTTATCGGCCAACATTTACCGGCTGCGATTGGTGACCCGGCAGATTCAAAACCTTACCGAGCAAGCCATCGCGCTGTCCAATCAGTTGCACGCCCTGCAGCATGGCATGTTCCGCGATAAAGACCTGGAGAAGATGCTGCAAAAGCAACTAGTGGTTCTAAAAAAGAACAAAGCGTCACTTAAAACAAAAGTGCAGGCACTTATCGATGCTGATCCGGCCTTAAAACAAAAATTTGAAAAGATCGGGAGCATCAAAGGACTGGGCTGCCAAAGCCTGGCCGTAATTGTAGCAGAGACCAATGGTTTTGCGGCTTTTGAAAGTGCGGGGCAACTGGTCAGTTATGCAGGCTATGATGTAGTGGCCAACGACTCCGGTAAGCGGGTAGGTAAAACAAAAATATCCAAGAAGGGCAATAGCCGGATCCGGAGGTGCTTGCATTTTCCGGCTTTTAATATGATTAAATATGAAGTGGGTGTTTTTAAAAACCTCTATCAAAGGGTGTATGAAAGAAGTAAGCTGAAAATGAAAGCGTATACAGCGGTACAGAAAAAACTGCTTATGATCATCTATGCACTTTGGAAAAACAACGAAGCTTTTATCGATAAGATACCGGGGCCAGCATTAGGCGATACAGCCGCAGCGCCTTCGGTGGCATTGGTTGGGCAAGGGACAAAAAATTAGCCCGGGCAAACGCCTGGGCTAAACAAGATAGACAGCCATCGAAGTATCGGCAGATGTCTTCTTTAAGAAAACAAAGGTATTAAAAATTAGTGCCTGAATAATTTGGTTTTCTTGACAGTACCTTGCGCCAGATGTTGGGCTTAGGTCACCTACTTACATTAAATCAGGAATTTACTGCCTTTGTGCTGTCTTGCAATTAAAATGTGAGCTACTTATATTAACAGATTAGCTTAAACGAGTATCGCGAATAGCCTCTGATAACTGCGACTCTATTTCATACAACCATCGTAGTGAACCTGGGGTAAGCTTCCAGTTACTTTCTTTTGCACGAATTAAACTAAAGGAAATATCCTTCTTATTTTCATCTTTTGATGTAATAAAGAATTTAACACCATTTACGTTTTCCATCCGTGTAAATACAAACTGCCTGGTTTCATTTCCGACTGCAATTTCTTTAACAAACCTGTCCATGTTTTAAAGCTTTAGGATGAAGCAATGTGCACAATAAAAAACCCCGGTTGACCGGGGTTTTATTATAAATACTTAGATCAATACCTGTTTTTGTTATAACTGTTGCTATTATTAAAATTACGGGCTGGTCTATCTTCTTTAGGTTTAGCTTCCATTACTTTAATAGTTCTGCCATCAACGGTTGCTTCATTTAATTCAGCAATAGCCTTTTGAGACGCTGCGGCATCGCTCATTTCTACAAAGCCAAAGCCTTTTGAACGGCCAGTTTCCCTGTCGATAATGATTTTAGCGGAAGTAACCTCACCATAAGGTGTAAAAAATTCTTTTAAGTCTTCATCCTGTACGTTGAAGCTTAAGTTTGAAACGTAAATGTTCATTCTTGAAATAATAAATAGATTAAAAGGTATCTGAGGAAGGCGAGGAGTAAAAATTAACTAAGATGCAGATGAAGCAGGATAATTATTGAATACTAATGCGAGACTCAAATTAACTTGGTGAAGATAGGCATTTTATAATGAATAGCTATACTTCAAATCACAAAGAATACACAATGTCTCTTTTCACTGATTTTAGTAGTGTTAACAGTCAGGGATAAGTTGACTTGCACAGACATGATTCTATCACGATTATTAAGGGATACGCATCTTGCATAAACTGGCTAATGTGATTGTATAAAGGAATTATAATTATTGAAAGCTAAAGAACAGCGTAACCACTAATAAATAATGGCTGCTTGTTAATGTATTACATGTCTTTAGCATTAAGCTGAGTGCACTCTTTCGAAAATAAAAACCATTTCCTTTATTGTAGTCTTTTTATGGTTTTTATTATTTCATCAACTAATGGATGTGTTCCAATTGTTTCAGTCTTTGCATCTTTATCTATTTTATTGAATTGGCGAATGAAGCCATAGGGTTTAACCTGATTAGCGTAGATGTCCAGAGAGGTAACATACCTAAACTGTTCATCATTCCATTCCAATTCAATGTAATTATACATGCCATATGATCTATTCTTAGCAATAATAACTTGTGGAAACTGTTCCTGTATCTTCTCAATAATTACTTGTGGCTCCATTTTGCAAAGAAAAGGCTTTAAACTTTAGTAAAGGTGACAGATCAGGGTCACAGCCGTGCCTCCAATGCTAGGCCAAAGTGTGTTGGCTAGGATAGGGCGTTGCACATTGAACACCGTGTCCCTCTCTGCTCACAAAAGCCATACAGAGGAGACACGGCTGGGACAGAAATGACTGTATTTTTCCTTAGTTCTGTTTTATAAGGATACAAGAATGCAAGTAGCCTTACTGACTATGACTGCCACCGTGTCCATTGCCACGCACAGGGCCTGGATAAGAAGATACGGCGCTTATCTAAACCTATCTAGCGGTTCAGCACAAGTACGCTCGGCTGCAAAGGCTTGGCTGCATACTTGCGCCAGATGTTGGGACACGGCTGGGACCGAAAAACCTCATTAAATCCCTATCTCAATCTCTTCTATTAATTGGGAAGAAAAGTCTAACTCCTTAATTAGATCATTTAGTACTTCTAAAGCTTCTCTTTTAGCTTTCTTGTATGTTGGAGTTACATTTGGCATTGCCTGCAATGATAATCGAAATGAAGAAGTTCCTTCAATCGCATAAATTATTTGAGCTTTTAGTGCAATTAAAGACGTTCTTATTACCTGAACTTCATCTGATCCTCCGGCAAGAGATGTCAATACAGAATAAGCACTTGTAAATAACTTAATTCCAATTTCAAAAGATTCTTTATAGAGAGATATTTCAATTTTAGTTCTTTTTACATAAGTAGTTAAATCTATGCTTACCTTATCCATTATTTTCTTTATCTCTTTGCTTCTCGCTTCTAAAGACCAGCCTTGAGTTCTATTTATGGCATCGGTTCTTTCATTTGTCTTTTCAGAAAGTTCATTCAAAAACTTGGACATATTTTGTAGTGTATGAGCACTATCAATAATCTTTTCTAGTGAAAGTTCAAGACTTTCGGCAAGGCCAATTTCTTCTGTTTGTTCATCTTCAATTATTGTCACGGGAGCTTCAATGGAAAGGACTTCTGTTTTGGGCTCAGTTATTTTAGGGGTATTAGGATTTATAGAATCTTCCTTTTCTTTTGTTTTAACTAAAGAGGTTATTGCATTATTTAGATGAATTCTTAATAATTGGGTAAATTCTGCAGAATCTTTATATGACCCATATAAACCACCTTTTTCATTTAATTCATGTTTGAAATCTTTGACAAACTTTATTTGCTCAATGTCAATGTTGTCGGGGAGAATAGGTGCATTTTTAAAGTAAAACATTATTTTAATGTCTTTGCCACCTGTTTCTTTCCATCTTTTATAAGCTCTTAAAAATTCCTCTTTAGTTCCGGAGTCTGCTCTATCGGTAGGTGAACCAAATCTACTCCACATAATACCAATAAAAATATCGTAGTCATCATTGATTTGGGTATTTATTACTTCTTGAGCATCCGTGCCAAAGCTCGGGTATGTATGTGTTTCCCACTTTACAAGTTCAAGTTATATAGATAGGAAATTTGCTGTAGTTAAATTAAATTCTCTAACAACTCCTTCTAAAGCTTCTCTTTCTTCTTTTACATCAGAGGGAGATGCAACAAAAACATTATAAAGTGTTATGTTTTTAGCCATATTACAATAGTTAGTTTGGTAATTAGATTATTGAAAATATGAAAATGGAGAAAATGATAATTGGAAAAACAAAAACCCCTTATCAAACTCACGCCTGACAAGGGGTTTAAAACTTCTTTGTGATCCGGATTGGATTCAAACCAATGACCTACTGCTTAGAAGGCAGTTGCTCTATTCAGCTGAGCTACCGGACCTTAAGGGGCAGCAAAGATAAGGATTGAAACTATTTTGCAAAAAGGAATTATGCAAATTGGAAACTATCCAGGAACATTTCCACTTTATTAACAGGTAAATCGGCTATGTTGGATACATAGACAACCGACATAATGCGTCCATTGGTCCAGCCTTTCAGCTTCCAATCCACTTCGGCGGCGTCCTGCCAGTAGTCCACAATGCCGCGGGCCTGGCTGTTGTTTTTGGGCATGTGGCCAAAACATAGGCCTGCCGTGTAGTCAACACTATATGATTTTTGTAGTGTTTGCATGAAAAATGCAAGGTTTTTTTCCGCTTCTGCCAGATTGTCTAGCTGCTCTTTTAATACAACGGTCACGCAGCCATAAGTAACACCATTATCCTCCGTTTCTGCGAAATACATTAAGTCGCCGTTCTTGGTATAGGACGGGCGGAAAGCGCCAGGATCATGGGGAAGAAGAAGAGTGCAGCCGCTGCGGCCAATGACGTATTTACTAAAACCATACGGATTGGGCTTTTTACGGCTTAAAATAAGCGTTGTAGCCAGGATTAATAGCAGGTTTTCCATAGTGAATCGAATAGGATTTAATTGGTAGCTGTAAGATATAATTTATTTTCGCCGCGATGATTGCGCATTCTACATTTTTCTATGGAACGGGTCATTTGACCGTCCAACAAGCGATTGCTATAGGTACAGGCCTCCAAAAGGGTGATTTGAGTCAAGAAACAATAGCCCGAATTGAGCAAAGTCAGCGCCACGTGCAGGAAATGACGGAAGCTGGCCGTACTGTATATGGTGTAACTACCGGTTTTGGCATCTTGGCCAATAAAAAAATCAGTGAGGCCGATGCCGCCTTATTACAGTATAAGATCTTACAAAGTCATAGTGTGGGTGTAGGTAATCCTATACCGGAGGAAGTAGCCAAGATCATGCTGATCACTAAGGTGCATGCATTAGCGCAAGGTTTTTCGGGTGTGCAGCTGCAAACCATTCAGCGTATCATCTGGCACATACAAAACGATGTGATTCCGGTAGTACCAGAGAAGGGTAGCGTAGGGGCTTCCGGCGATCTGGCACCTCTGGCGCATTTGTTCCTGCCACTGATAGGCTTAGGCGAAGTTTTCTATAAAGGCAATAAGTATAAGTCGGCCGAGATCTTAAACCAGTTTGACCTGCAATCCATTCCATTGGGCCCTAAAGAAGGATTGGCCCTGATCAACGGTACGCAGTTTATCTTATCCTTTGCTGTAAAAGCGGTGCAGCGTATGCACAACTGCCTGGAAGCGGCCGATATTATTGGTGCGATGAGCCTGGAAGCCCTTACAGGTACCAAGGCGCCGTTTGATGAACGCCTGCATGGTCTGCGTCCATTTAAAGGCAATCTATTGGTAGCGCAGCGCTTACGCTTGTTGTTACAGCAATCTGATATCATGCAAAGCCACGTTGATTGTGGTCGTGTGCAGGATCCTTATTCGTTACGCTGTATGCCGCAGGTTCATGGTGCTTCAAGAAATGCCTGGCTGCATTTAAAAGAGCTGACAGAAATAGAACTGAATGCCGTAACCGATAACCCGGTTGTATTTGGTGCAGAAGATACCATCAGTGGTGGTAACTTCCATGGTCAACCGCTGGCCTTACCATTAGACTATGCCTGCTTTGCTGCTGCCGAAATTGGCAATATCTCTGATAGAAGATGTTATTTGTTATTAGAAGGTAAGTGGGGCTTGCCTATGCTGCTGATGAATGATGTGGGCTTGAACAGTGGTTTTATGATCCCGCAGTATACAACAGCCGCATTGGTTACCGAGAATAAAACGCTTTGCTTCCCTAGTAGTGCGGATAGCATTCCTACCTCTTTGGGTCAGGAAGATCACGTTAGTATGGGTAGTATCAGCGGCCGGAAAGTAAACCGTGTTATTGATAACCTGGAATACATTCTGGCCATTGAGTTGCTGAGTGCCTGCCAGGCTATTGAGTTTCGCCGCCCATTAAAGAGTAGCGCCCTGTTAGAATTTGCGCATGGCTTTGTGCGTGAGCATGTAAGCTTTGCAGAAGAGGACCGCATCTTTGCTGAGGATATCAACGCCATTAAACACATTATATCCGACTTCTCTTTTGTAGAGAAAGTGAATGGCTTTGCAGAGGAAAAGGGCGTTGGGCTGAATAAAGGGTTTGAGGCCTTTGGCCTGTAGTTTCGCACAGAGAAAAGGAGAATAGGAGAAGAATATTGAACAAGGAACAAGGAATGATGAATTTTGAAGGAATTGGGAATGAGGGAAGGAATGATGAATAGTGAGTGATGAGTAAGGAGAGAAGGAATGTTCACTGCTCAATTTTCAATACTCAATGATCAATGTAGAGCGAAGGAAGGAGGGAGAAGGGCTGTTATTTCTAAAGTGGTTCAAAATAAAAAAGAAATAAAAAACGATTGTAACTTAAATAAATTGCTATGTCTACAACGACTATAACAAAGTATGATCCTGTAAAGTATAAAACACCTACAGGAAGTCAACTACAGTGTAAAGGCTGGATTCAGGAAGCCGCTTTACGCATGTTACTAAATAATCTAAATCCAGAAGTAGCCGAGCGCCCAGACGACTTGATCGTTTACGGTGGAAGAGGAAAGGCAGCACGTGATTTTGATGCACTGGATAAGATCATTGCCGGATTAAAGATCCTGGAAAACGACGAAAGCTTATTGGTACAAAGTGGTAAGCCGGTTGGCATATTGAAAACGCATAAAGATGCACCACGTGTGTTGATCTCTAACTCACAATTGGTACCCAACTGGGCCAACTGGCAGCATTTTGAAGAGTTGGAGAAAAAAGGGCTGATGATGTATGGCCAAATGACAGCGGGTAGCTGGATCTATATTGGTTCACAAGGTATCGTTCAGGGAACGTATGAAACCTTTGCTGCTATTGCAGATAAGCATTTTGGTGGTACATTGAAAGGTACACTAAGTGTAACAGCGGGTCTTGGTGGTATGGGTGGCGCTCAACCACTTTCTATCACCATGAACGAAGGTGTTTGTTTGGCTGCTGAAGTAGAACGTTGGAGAATTGAAAAGCGCATTGAAACGCGTTATTGCGATGTGTTGATCGAAGATATTGATGCTGCAATTGATAGAGCGTTAGAAGCCAAGCAAAATGGTGAGGCATTATCCATAGGTGTATTGTGTAATGCCGTGCATTTGTTGGAGCGCATGTTGGAGCGAAATATAATCCCTGATATATTGACCGACCAAACATCTGCACATGATCCGTTAATTGGTTACTGGCCACATGAGATCTCTTATGAGCAAGCCAAGGTATTAAGAGATGAAAATCCTAAGCAATACTTAGAGTATGCCTACACTTCTATGTACAGACATGTAGAACTAATGTTGGAATTACAGAAGCGTGGTGCCATTACGTTTGACTATGGTAATAACATTCGTGCAAGGGCTAAAGAAAAAGGATTGACTAATGCTTTTGACTTTCCCGGTTTTGTACCTGCTTATATCCGTCCACTATTCTGTGAAGGAAAAGGACCGTTCCGTTGGGCAGCTTTAAGTGGCGATCCAGAGGATATTGCCGTAACGGATAAAGTAATTGCTGAACTCTTTCCTGAGAATGCTTCTTTACAACGTTGGTTGAAGTTGGCGAAAGAAAAGATCGCGTTTCAAGGCTTGCCAGCACGTATTTGCTGGTTAGGGCAAGGCGAGCGTGAGAAAGCGGGACTAGCTTTTAATGAGTTGGTGCGTACTGGTAAAGTAAAAGCGCCCATTGTTATTGGACGTGATCACTTAGATACAGGTTCTGTTGCTTCACCTAATCGTGAAACAGAAGCGATGATGGATGGTAGTGATGCGGTAGCTGACTGGCCAATATTAAACGCATTGGTCAATACAGCTGGTGGTGCTTCGTGGGTAAGCTTACATCATGGCGGTGGTGTAGGTATGGGGTATAGCATACATGCCGGTATGGTGATCGTAGCCGATGGTACAGACGATGCTGCAGCTCGTTTAAGCCGCGTATTACGTAATGATCCAGGTATGGGTGTTATTCGTCATGCAGATGCTGGTTATGAATTGGCTAAAGAAACAGCGAAGGCAAATGGCCTTGATGTAATTGATCGTTTGAAAGCATAGAGGGGAATTAGCTGATTAGCTGATGTGAAGATTAGCTAATGAATAATGAACAAGGAACAAGGAAGGAAGAAGGAAGAAGGAAGAAGTGGAGGAAATGTTTAATGCTCAATGATTAGTAATGAATAATGATTGAAAAAATAATGTACGTGTTAAAGCACTCCGTTGGTGGAGTGCTTTTCTATTTATGGACATATCCTTTCTTCTCCTTTTCTCCTTTCCTCTGCGCGAAACCAATAGCGCGCAGCGCTCCCCCTTAGGGGCCGGGGGCGTGTGAGGCTTGCTGCGTGCAGCGAACAGCTTGTAGCGGGTAGCTTGTATTTGCCAATTATAAAGCAATTAGAATCCCCATAGAATGCAGTTAGAATCGCGAAAAATGGCTTCTAATGGTCTAATTTTTGGACCCTATATGGCAATAGATTGTTTGCAGTATATGGGAAGACTCATCATTATTTCTAATCGATTACCTTTTTCGATTGATAAAACCGGAGAGGGATTAATTGTTCGGCAGAGTTCGGGTGGACTGGTGTCGGCTCTGAAAAGCTTTTTTGAAAGGAGAGGTACAGATAGTTTTGCCAATCAATATAGTGAAGAGATTTGGGTAGGTAGTGTTGATTCTACAGAAGAGGATTGGCGTTCAGCAGAGGCAGAAGGATTGATTGATGCTGACTTCATCATTGAGCCTATTTTCCCTCCTCCAGCTCTTTATAATGGCTATTATACTGGCTTTTCCAATTCTGCTATTTGGCCATTGTTTCATTATTTTCCTACGTTGGTTGAATACAAAAAAGAATATTTTGAGGCCTATCTAAAGGTCAATCAACTTTTTGCTGATAAGATCGCTTCTATTTACGAGCCAGGCGATGTAATATGGGTACATGACTATCAATTGATGTTATTACCCAACATGCTTCGGCAGCGAATGCCAGAGGCTTCTATCGGGTTCTTTTTGCATATTCCTTTTCCTTCGTATGAGATCTTTCGTCTGATGCCATCAGATTGGAAGAGGGCCCTATTGGAAGGATTGTTAGGGGCTGATCTGGTCGGTTTTCATACATATGATTATGTACAACATTTCGTACAATCAGCTAAGATGATTGTAAAAGTAGAAAGCCAGTTCAATACCATTTATTATAACAACCGGGTAGTAAAGGCTGATCAGTTTCCTATAGGAATTGATTATGAAAAATTCAGAGATGCCAGTTTAGATGAAACAGTAGTAGGGATCAGTAGTGCTTTAGAGGAAAAATTCTATGATCAGAAGATCCTATTTTCTGTAGACCGGCTTGACTATACCAAAGGATTGGAACATCGGTTAGAAAGCTTTGAAATATTTTTAGCCTTATATCCGGAGTGGAGAGAACGTGTGGTATTTATACTAAATGTAATTCCTTCCCGCGATTCGATACCTACTTACAATGAGCGGCGAAAATTAATTGAAGAGCGTGTCAGTACTATAAATGGTAAATATTCAACACTGCAGTGGCAACCTTTAATTTATAGATATAATCATCTTTCTTTTGATGAGTTATGCGCCTTATACCAAGTGGCCGATGTGGCATTAATTACCCCATTGCGCGATGGTATGAACTTAGTGGCAAAAGAATACATTGCCAGCTGCATTGATAAAGGGGTATTGATCTTAAGTGAACTTACAGGTGCCGCTAGCGAGCTAAATGAAGCATTGATTGTAAACCCTACAGATACCACAGAGGTGGCCAACGCTATCAATCAGGCTTTGATTATGCCACTGATGGAACAGCGCTCGCGTCTATCTTATATGCAACGCCGCCTAGCAGAATATGATGTTTTACGTTGGTTGAAAGACTTCCTGGAGCAATTAAGTGCTTCTAAAAAAGATCAGGATGCACTACGTATCAACATCCTGAAGGAAGAAACAATTCAGGAAATGCTGTATCAGTATTCACAAGCAAATAAACGGAGCTTGCTTCTGGATTATGATGGAACCCTGGCGCCTTTTCAAAAGATACCCTCAATGGCAGCGCCTAGTACAGAGCTTTTGCAGTTGCTGGATGATCTGACAATTGATCCAGCTAACGAGGTGGTTATCATTAGTGGTCGAGACATGAATACCTTAGATAAGTGGTTGGGGCACCTGCCAGTGAACATGATTGCAGAACATGGCGCCTGTATCAAGCATAAAGGGGAGAAATGGAAAGAAGTAATTACCATGTCAACTGAGTGGAAAGAGCAGGTAAGACCACTAATGCAGCTCTTTGTGGATCGCTGTGCCGGCTCCTTTATTGAAGAAAAGAAAAGCACCTTAGCATGGCATTACCGCAATACCTATCCAGAATTAGGCTTTATGCGTTCCCGTGAATTACGTAATAGCTTATTGCAGCTTACGGCTAATACATCATTGCAGGTAATAGATGGCAATCGTGTTTTAGAAGTGCGCATGGTAGGTGTAGATAAGGGGGCTTCTTCTATACAGATGATCAACTACCTGAACCCTGATTTTATATTATGTATTGGCGATGATACAACCGATGAAGATATGTTTCGTGCATTGTCAGACAGGGGGTATACCATAAAGGTAGGTCGTGGCAATACGGCTGCTCAGCATACTTTATTATCACAACGGGAAGTGTATCCATTTCTAAGGCGTTTTATTTTGCCGGTTAAAACGGAGTTCTATAACTATTCAAAAATTGGATAGGAACCATGCAGGCTATGTTCCCGCCTGCATGGTATTGGTCATACTATTCGATGACTTTAATTCTTTCGTTTCTTTAATGATCGCTGCTATCAGGTGCAGCGGTATTATCACCCTGTCGGGCCGATTGTTTAATTCTATATTAAAGCGGTATAATGCTTTTTGTAATAAAAGTGTTTGTCCTAAAATGCGTAGATCCTGTTTGTCTTTTGGAACAAAAGACGAGCCCTTTACTTTATTCAAGTAAGCCTTTATGAAGAAAGAACTCATGTAGTAAGCCCATAGTCTTGCGAAAGGCAATAAGCCAGCTCGCTCTTCTGCTGTTACATGCGGATTGGTAAAGAACCCCTCATAAGCTACATAATAAAAAGAGCAAACCATATCGGCTACATCTCTTAATGGTGAGCGTTTTATCCGTCGCTCACTAAAACTACGCATGGGGTCACCACCAAAGTCTTGTATCACCAGGTCTTTGCCCGTTAATAAAACCTTGTCTAAATGAAAGTTGCCGTGATGCCGCACCTTTACTACATTCAGTTTTTTAGCATAGATGCGTTTCAACATATTAAGAAGGTGATCTTTACTATGAAACATTTCATTGGCTTCTTGTTTTACATCAATGGGCAAGTCGTCAAAGTGTTTTTGTAAACTTTGAAAGCTTTCTCTTACTAATGATTGCATAGCAGAAAAAAGCGAGCGTTGGTAGTGTAAAGAGAACTCCTCCGGTTGAAAGTCTGTATTGGGAATAGCTGCCAACGCTACATGCATTTCACCCGTGCGCTCGCCCAATAGTTTAGCAAAGTCGGCTGCTCTGTTACCTAGTAATACTTGTAAATGCTCAGGTAGCTCTTCAAAGCTCAAAGGTTCTATTAGGCTCCCATAACGTTCCGCTGGATTTAGAAAGTTCCTGTCCCGGGCAAGTATGCGTTCAATGTAATTATTGATACGCTCTAGCATGTAGGAATAACCGGTACCATGGTTCTCAATCAGCTCTTGCACCATTCCTAAAACAATCACCTCTTTTTCTAATTGCCATTCTATAGCACCAAGATATTTTGGTATGTGTTCAAATAAGTTTCGGGTAGAGAGGTAAGAGGTTGTTTCCACATCGGGATTGATGCTTTTATCTACTTCCCGATACATTTTTAAGAAGAAGGATTGGTTATAAGTTATCGAAGTATTGTTTTCATCTACCGTATGGATCTTCGATTTTACATGCGTGGACTCTTCGGGCCGAAACGCCAGACGGGTTGTTATTTTAAAATTTAGTTTACCTGTGGTTGTGGTTAACTGTTTTCCTTCTGCCAAGCTATTGATAAGAAACTGTTGGTAAAAAGGAAAATAGAAGGCATCGCATAATACGGTGAATTCACCGTCGGGCCGTAAGAAGGCTAAAACAGCCTCAGGAGTTTCTTCTACCAGCTTTCTCGCATCCACTCCCTCACAAATGGTAACAGCTAATTGATAATTCTCCGGAAGACCACTTTCATAAGCTACTTCTAGTATAAGTAAAATAGCTTGTGCTTCTACAAGAGGTATACTTGTTTTATGTGATATGGTAATGCTGTATATCGTTCGGTTCTTTCCTTTGAACCAGGACCTTTTTTGTAAAAAAGTAGGCAGCACTATTTCTGTCAGCTCTTTGAGATTGCGGCTTTCAAATACACTTTCCAAACTGTCTGCTTGTATGGTTGGTAGTGTTTTTTTGTCTTCTGTTTGTGCATACGCTTTTTGCAGTATAAACCATTGAAACGAATGGGGGCTTAGTGTAAAGAAATAAGGAGTGTTCTCCTTTATGGCTGGAAACTGGTTCTTGCTGAATGCCTCTACAGGTATATTACCTTTAAAAGCTTTGAGGTCAATTTCAGCCGGCTGTGCGTACTTGGCTAAGTTGGCAACGATCAATAAGGTCTCATCTTGGTAAGTGCGGGTAAATGCAAGCACTTTTGGATTTTCTACGTGAAGAAACTGCATATCGCCGCGGCCAAAGGCTTTATGGTTTTTACGCATGTTGATTATACGCTTCATAAACCAGAACAAAGACGATGTGTTGCGACGTTGCATTTCTACATTCACAGACTCATAGCTATACTCCGGATCCAGGATCACGGGCAGGTACAACGATTGTGGATTGGCCTCTGAAAAGCCAGCATTTCTATCGGCAGACCATTGCATAGGGGTGCGTACACCGTCCCGATCGCCCAAGTAAAAATTATCGCCCATGCCTATTTCATCTCCATAATAGATTACGGGTGTTCCTGGCAAAGAAAAAAGTAAGGAATTCATTAACTCAATCTTGCGCAGGCTGTTATCCATAAGGGGCGCCAATCGATGCCGGATACCTAAATTGATTTTTGCTTTAGGGTCTTTGGCATAAACTTTATACATAAAATCCCGCTCTTCATCGGTCACCATTTCAAGGGTAAGCTCATCATGATTGCGCAGAAAGATGGCCCACTGACACGTAGGCGGAATTGGTGGCGTTTGGTCAAAAATATCAGTAATAGGGTAGCGGTCTTCCTGTTGCATGGCCATAAACATGCGAGGCATTACCGGAAAGTGATAATTCATGTGGCATTCGTCACCATCTCCAAAATAGGAGGCTGAATCTTCTGGCCACATATTGGCCTCAGCCAAAAACACAGTACCTGGGTAATGGGTATCTACATGATGACGCAGCTTCTTTAAAAAAGCGTGTGTTTCTGGCAGGTTTTCTCCATTGGTGCCTTCCCGTTCAAAAAGATAGGGGACCGCATCCAGTCGAAATCCGTCTACTCCCATACTGCACCAATAATCCATGATCTTAAAGATCTCCTCCTGAACAATTGGGTTGTCATAATTCAGATCGGGTTGGTGATGAAAGAACCGATGCCAGTAATATTGTTGAGCTACTGGGTCCCAGGTCCAGTTGGAAGCCTCAAAATCCTGAAAAATGATACGTACGTCTTTATATTGGGTTGGGTCGTCGCTCCATACATAGAACTCTCGTTCTATTGAGCCTTTGTGGGCTGAGCGTGCCCGCTGAAACCAAGGATGTTGATCGGATGTGTGGTTGATCACCAGTTCAGTGATCACCTTTAAATTACGTTTGTGGGCCTCCGCTAGAAAAGCCTTGAATTGATCAAGGGTGCCATAGCTGTTATTGATACTATAATAGTCCGCAATGTCATAGCCATCGTCTTTCAAAGGCGATGGATAAAAAGGTAAGACCCAAATCGCGGTAATACCAAGATCCTGCAGGTAGTCCAGTTTGTCTAATAAGCCCTGAAAATCGCCTATTCCGTCTCCATTGCTGTCGCGAAACGCTTTGATATGCAACTCGTAAATAATGGCGTCTTTATACCAATGTAACTTATCATCAATCACAGAATTATTTGTTGCCATAGTGTTTGCTTAAAGTTTCCTGATTCTGGCTGAGCCAATTGTTGGTATTGCAGAAAATACCATGCCTATAAATTTGAATGAAGTGGCTGATGGTCAATGTCAAATTGCCATTTATTATTAAATGCGGCGTTAAGGTGCATTGTTTTTTTGGAAGCATATTGAAATATGGAAATGGATTTATAAGGCTGTACATTAGCAGCGTTATGGCAACACTGTTTACGAACATTCACACATTGGTAAATATTAGAGAAAATGCCGCGCTTTTGCGAGGAAAAGAGTTATCGTATTTACCAAGTATTGAAAATGCTTTTTTGATTGTAGAAGGCGATAGGATAGTAGCTTATGGCCCAATGAGTGAATTAAAGTTCAAGCCTTCCGATTTTGCGTTTCATATAAACGCAAAGGGTAAAATGGTCTTGCCATCCTGGTGCGATAGTCATACTCATATTGTGTTTGCCGGAAGTAGGGAGAATGAGTTTGTAGATAAGATCAAGGGATTGAGTTATGCAGAAATAGCGGCCAAAGGCGGTGGTATTTTGAACTCGGCCCGCAAACTCAATGAAACATCGGAAGATGAACTGTTTAATCAATCCTATGCCCGCTTACAGGATTTGATCAAGTTAGGAACAGGGGCCATTGAAATAAAGAGTGGTTATGGCTTGACCAAAGAAGGGGAGCTGAAGATGTTGCGCGTGATTCGCCGACTTAAACAAACTTCAAGCCTGCCAATAAAAGCTAGTTTTCTGGGTGCCCATACAATACCACTGGACTATAAGGAAAATAAAGAGGGGTATATAGAGCTGATCATTAACGAGATGCTACCCATTATAGGACAGGAAGGGCTTGCTGATTATATTGATGTTTTTTGTGAAACCGGATTTTATACACCAGAAGATACAGAACGTATCATCAAGGCTGGAAAACAATACGGACTAAAGGCCAAAATTCATGCTAACCAATTAAATCTTTCTGGCGGTGTGCAGGTAGGTGTAAAAATGGGGGCCATCTCTGTTGATCATTTGGAAACTATGGATGAGGATGCCATTCAAACATTGGCAGCTTCTTCAACCATTGGAACCTTATTGCCAACAGCTGCTTTCTTTTTACGAATGCCTTTTCAACCGGCGCGACAACTGATTGATGCCAATTGTGCTATTGCGTTGGCTTCAGACTTTAACCCAGGTTCATCGCCTTCTGGAAACATGAATTTGGTGGTAGCTATGAGTTGTATTCAAATGCGGATGCTACCTGAAGAAGCGATTAATGCAGCTACTATAAACGGTGCCTTTGCTATGGAACTTGAAAATGAAGTAGGCAGTATTACAGTAGGGAAGAAGGCTAACTTCATTTTAACCAAGCCAGTGCCTTCTATTGCTTATTTGCCTTATGCATTCGGTTCTAATTTAATTGAAAGAGTAATGTTGAATGGGGAATGGGTAAATAGCTAACAATAATTTTTGAGTTATGCACTATGTAAGTACAGAATGGCTGCTAATAATTTTATGTTGTCTTGTAGTGCTTTCTTATCTCTTTTCCATTGTAAGTAGGAAAATTAGAGTTCCATCTGTTTTATTGCTCTTGTTTGCAGGAATAGGCCTACGCTTTTTAGCACTGGCCTATAATATTGTGATCCCTTTGCCGGGACAAATCATTGAAGCCCTTGGTGTGGTTGGCTTGATCATGATTGTATTGGAGGCAGGCTTGGATTTGAAGATTGAAAAAGAAAAGATCGGCCTCATACGATATTCATTTTTTACAGCGCTATTTATATTAATCTTTTCAACTGCAATAGTTACAGGCATATTGTATTATTGGTTACGGGAAGATCTGGTAAAGTCGTTGGTTTATGCCATTCCCTTATGTATCATGAGCAGTTCTATTGTACTTCCAAGTATTCACCATCTAACGGAACGCAAAAGAGAGTTTTTGATTTATGAGGCCTCTTTTTCTGATATACTTGGCATTATCTTCTTCAACTATTTTATCGCTAAGGAAGTATTAACGCTGTATTCGTTTGGCTTATTTGGCTTCAATTTTATCGTATCAATCATCCTTTCCTTTTTTCTGTCCATAGCCTTGTTTTTTATTCTAAGGCGAACACACTTGGAAGTGAAGTTCTTTTTGATCTTCTCGTTGCTGGTTCTAATTTATGCTGGCGGTAAACTGTTGCACTTGCCTTCTTTAATGATCATTTTAGCCTTTGGCTTGTTAATCAATAATTGGGAAGGTATTCAAAAGCTGCCCGCAGTTAATAAGATTGCCCATTGGGAAATGGGGAGCATACGTTCATCCTTGCATTCTATTACCGCAGAATCCTCTTTCCTGGTACGAACGTTTTTCTTCCTGCTTTTTGGCTTTTCTATTGACCTGAAGTTTTTATATGAGGTAGAAGTATGGATGGTAGGAAGCCTGATTGTAATTGGCCTTTTTTTGATTCGTCTTTTATATTTACGGTTCTCTTTTAAGACAACTATTTTTCCAGAGAGTTTCTTTATACCACGTGGTTTAATTACTATTGTTCTGTTTTATAAGATACCTGCGCATTTGAAATTAGCCAACTTTAATGATGGTATCTTATTTTTTGTAGTACTATCAACAAGTATCATTTTAGCCTTGGGTATGTTGTTTTACAAAGCCTCGGGCACAGATGTAATAGAAGAACCTCAATTTGCTGAACGAAAAGAATTATTATGAACACACCCCATTTTAAGTTTTATACGAAAGAAGACATCTTGTCCATTACCCGTTTACGTCGCTATGAAACTAAATTAGGCGAACGTGTAGAAGTGTTGGGAGATGACCATTCCCCGGAAGCTTTTCAACGACTAAATGCAGAATATGTAATCATTGGTGTGCCTGAAGATATTGGTGTGCAAGCCAATATGGGAGTAGCCGGGGCCAGTACAACATGGGTGCCCTTTCTGCAATCGTTTTTGAATATTCAGAGCAATGATTTTTTGAATGGTGATGAAGTTGCAGTTATCGGTCATTTTGATTTTAGTGACCTGCAGGCTTTAATTGTTAGTAATGCCCAGACAGAAGAAGAAAGGGTAGAAGCGTTTCGCCATGCAGTAAATACCATTGATGAAGAAGTGGAAAAATTGGTAAAAGCTATTGTAGCTGCCGAACGTATTCCTATTGTAATTGGTGGTGGACATAACAATGCCTATCCTTTGCTTAAAGGAGCCGCTAAAGGCTTGAATGCCGCCCAGATCATAGATATGCCTCAGATCAATTGTGTAAACCTGGATGCGCATGCTGATTATCGTCCTGCAGAGGGGCGTCATAGCGGTAATGCCTTTCGTTATGCAGAGGAAGATGGTTTCTTGCAGAAGTATTGTGTGATAGGATTACAGGAGAATTACCTGCAACAAAATGTATGGATGGATATTGTCAATAATCCTTTCTTCGATTGTATAACCTTTGAAGACATCTTCATACATGAAAAACAAAACTTCCGTCAGGCGGTTTCCCACGCTATTGGTTTTACGGATGATAATTATGTGGGCGTAGAACTGGATCTGGATGCTATTGAAGATGTATTAAGTAGTGCCTATACTCCTAGTGGTATTAGCTCTTTTCAAGCTCGCCAGTATGTAACACAGTGTGCAGCGCAGGCAAAAACCGCCTATTTACATATTTGTGAGGGAGCTGCTAAATTGACCAATGGAAAAGCTGACGAAGCAACGGGTAAGTTAATTAGTTACCTCGTCAGCGATTTTATTAAGTCGAATGCTGCGCCTAAGGACTAAACCTGTAAATACTGCGCATAGGCATAGCCTTCTTCGCCATCTTTACTACGTACCAGCCACCACTGTTCGTTGGCTTTACTGATGACGGTTACGGTTTCGCCATGCGCAGCCTTTCCTACAATGGGCTGGTCTGTGCCTGGCCCTTTACGGATATTAAGGTTAGACGACTCCGTTACTACTTTTGCCTGTGTTCCAGTATTAACGTTGGAGTTAATATTAAGTACCAGGTCTCCCGCTCTGAAGTCGGGGTCTATTTGGTTATAGATATTCCAGAGCTGGTCTTTAACAGCCCCACTAGGTGCCGTACCATCTATATACAATACATTATTTTGTTCCCTTACCTGTAAGTCGGTAACACCTGCTTGTTGAGCAGCCGTGATGAGTTGTTGGTATTTTGATTGAAGTGCCATATCGCCTCCTATTGTTGAATGGTTAAGTTGTTATTGATTTTCTTTGGCTGTAGCGTATTTAACGACTGCATGAGTGTTGGCAGCCTGTCTCTTTTAATGGTTCCGGTTAGCGTGATCTCACCATTGTTTACGGTAGCTGTTACGCCTGGGAAGTCTTTTGTAGCGTCAGTTACCCCTTTTTTTAAAGCATCGTCGCTGGAAATGGTAACAGGTTCTGTAGAGGTAGTTGTTTCCGGGGTGGTGGTTGTAGTGGTAGTCGTTGTATCTACCTTCTTTTTATTTCCGCACGACTGTAACGTAAAACCAGCTAAAAGCATAACCCCTAGGCTTAGGGGAACAAAAAATCTTTTCATGAGCTTAATTTTAATTTGAGGTAAATATTGGCTCAACACTGCTACAACTCTTATACCAGACAAGGGCCAGTGCGTACCCCCGGCCCCTAAAGGGGAGGGCAGCGCGGCAGAATCCAGTCAATAGTTGTTGGTCAGTGGGGAAGGTTTAGTGAAGTAGTATAGGAGGATGGTAGGAGGAGTAGAGGAGGATATCCTCTGTAACTCCCCAGTAAGGGAGGCTCATATAACTGGAATTTGGAATTTGTCTTTTGGAATTTAATAGCGGTCTGGGGTGTGGTCTCTCCCCTTTAGGGGCTGGGAGCGGGTGTTAGCCTACTCACCACTGACCATTCACGAGCCTGGCTGCTGCCACGCCGCCCTACCTATCTCCCTAGTCTCTTGTACCTCTCCTGTACCTAGTCTGTACCTAATCTGTGGGTGTTCTGTAGGTAAGTCCGTACTAACTGCACAGATAAAGCCCTCTACCTGCCTTCCACATTCACTACTCCTCCTTAGATAAGCCTATACAACTTCTACTTACATCCCTAAGTCATAAGTAAAATAAATAATACAACTGCTTGAGATCCAGGCTAAAGGGCAGAACCTTAAAGATATAAATTAACCCTCCTGGGCATAGCATAACAGCTAATGTTGATGAATAGTACCAGCTTGCATGCGTAAAGTGACCCATCGGCAAGATCAGGGTATAGTCATAATAAGACAAAGCGAGGGCCTATAGAATAGTATGCCCTCGCTTTGTCTTATAAAAGCTTTTAAACATTTGGGATTACTGCCCTTCCAGCTCCATTAACTTCTCAAATACCTGTTCGTATGTAGTATTTAGCTCAGTCAGCTTTGCCAACACTGACTTATACTGCTTTTCAGTATCGGCAAATATGTTTTTGTCTGCGTAGGCTTCGGGAGAACCCAATTTTGCTTCCAGTTGGCTTTTTTGAGCATTTAATGCAGCAATATCTTCTTCAAGCTTTTGAAACAGGCGTTGTTGCTTTTGCAGTTCTTTTTTTGCCTCTTTGTTGATAGGAACATTAGGCGCTGTATTAACAACGGGTTGTGGTGTTATTACCTGGGGTGTTTCTTTTTCCTTCTGTACCTGGCTTTTTGCTTTTGGTTCCGCACCCTGAGCGCCATTTTTAGCCATACGCTCGTTCCAGGCTACCCATTCTTCATAAGTGCCCTTGAACTCCTTGATCTCATGATCTTTGATCTCCCAGATCTTATTGGCAGTTTTGGATACAAAATAACGGTCGTGACTAACCAGCACCAAGCTTCCCTCATAACGCTTCAGTGCGTCAATAAGAAGTTCAGTAGAGTGTATATCTAAGTGGTTGGTCGGTTCATCCAGTAATAAGAAGTTGGCTTTACTGATGATGGTTTTAGCCAAGGCTACTCTTGCTTTTTCCCCTCCACTTAGGACCTTGATTTTTTTATCAATATCATCTCCTCCAAAAAGAAAGCAACCTAATAAGTTGCGCAGCTCTTGCTCTGTTTTTTGGGAGCCGGCGCTTTTCATTTCTTCAAGGATAGTATGCGTTAATGTTAATGATTCTAACTGGTGCTGCGCGTAGAAGGCTTCTTCAATATTATGCCCCCATTTACGTTCTCCTTCAATAGGTTCACTACCATCTATAATTCTAAGAAGGGTAGACTTACCTTTACCGTTAGCACCGATCAGGGCAATCTTATCACCACGCTCAATTTCAGCGGTAGCATTTTGTAAGATCACATTTTCACTGTATCGTTTGCTCACTCCCTTTAGGTCCACCAATACTTTACCCGGTACTTTATCTACTGGGAAGTTGATACGGATGTCTGGACGTTCAATCTCTACATCTTCAATACGTTCTAGCCTGTCCAAACGCTTTACAATACTTTGGGCCTGCGCGGCTTTTGAAGCTTTTGCTTTAAAGCGCTCAATAAAGCGTTCTTGCTGGCGTATGTATTCTTGCTGGTTTTCAAAGGCGCGTTGCTGCAATTCTATCCGTTGTTGCTTCTCTGTTTCATAATACTCATAATTGCCGGTATAGAAATGCAGTTCTTTTTGATACAGCTCTACAATCTTCTTCACCATGCGGTTCAGGAAGTATTTATCGTGGCTCACAATAACCACTGCACCTTTATAGTGTTGGAGGTATTTTTCCAGCCATTCGATGGATGGAAGGTCCAAGTGGTTGGTAGGTTCATCCATTAACAGCAGGTCGGGCTGTTGCAAGATCATTTTAGCTAATAAGACGCGCATACGCCATCCACCGCTGAATTCCCGGTAAGGGCGCTTTAAATCGCTGTTGTTAAAGCCCAGTCCCTGTAAAACTTCTTCAGTTTGATGTTCTATGGTATAACCTCCGGCTTCTTCAAACTCGTGCAGTTTTTCGCTGTACTGCATAAGCAGCTCATCCGTTTCATTTTTAGCCAACGCATCTGTAATTTGGGCCAATTCTTTTTCTATTTGCTTGGCCTTATCAAAAGCATGCATGGCTACCTCAAGGATACTTTCGCTGGTGTCAAAGCTCAGAAGATCCTGGTGTAAATAACCAATAGAGGTATTCCGGCTGCGTTCAACAGTACCTGCAGATGGCTGGTATTCGCCTACAAAAAGCTTTAGTAGGGTAGATTTTCCCGTTCCATTATAGCCAATCAGGCCAATACGGTCATTGGGATGAATGTGCCAGGTCGCGTCTCTTACAATTGTGCGCGCCCCAAAGTCAAATGTTACATTTTGTAGTCCTGCCAGCATACGGTGAAACTTAAGAGCCGCAAAGGTAACCGCTGAGAGGAGGAATTAAAGGGGGATTAACAGGATTTTTTTATAAGGAGAATGTATAATTCTAGTATTTGCCAGGGATAGGAAAGCTTAAAGGCCTGCCAAGAAAAAAGGCTTGGTGTTAGACAACCAAGCCATTAAACTGCGCTAAGATGAATTTATGGTACATCCCACCAAACCCTGGTTTTAAGTGTTTCAAATGGAATAGGCACCCCTGGACCAGCTTCCAGAGCTGCGCGGTTAAGGTTGATTTCCAATTGTGGATAGGGAAGTCTCCGAGGGATCACACCACCGGTTCTATTTGTTCCGTTATTTACTATAGCAGGAAAACCTGTTCTTCTCCAGTCAACCCAGGATTCATAAGGAGCCTGATACATGGTGATCCATTTTTGTTCCATTATCCGTTTTAATGTATTGTCAAAAGCAACGTCTGGTTTAGCCAAGTAGGCAGCTGCGCCAGTAAGTCCTAAAGCCTCAAAATCCTTTGTAATGGCTGTATTATAAGCAGTGCCAGCCGCAGCTAAATTGTTAGCTCTGAAACGTACTTCAGCAATGATGAACTGTACCTCTGCTGCGCTCATTAGTACAACAGGCGAGTTAATAGATGCATAGAAAGAACCTACTCTGGAAAAATAGTTCTGGGCTGCATCATCTAGGTCATTTCCTGGGGTATTTCCCCAATACTGTCCTTTACGGCCTTGTCCATTATTTAGTACTGGAAAAAAATATAACGGAATTCGGGGGTCATTTAAACTCTGCATTTTCGTTACCAAAGTTGCACTAACAGCCATATCCTTTCGTCCGGAGAGTACGTCAAATCCATAAATAGGATTGGCATTATTTGCAGTTGTACCAAATACTAACATTGCATTATCCGCATTATCGGTAATGAGTAATGGGTTGCTGTTCAAAAAGGTTAGAACTGCATTGGGATCTCTCTTACTAATGTGGTTAAGTAGGCGAAGCTTTAAAGAGTTGGCGAATTTTTCCCATTTCACCATATCTCCTCCATAAATAACATCATCATCACCCATCTCTAATCCTGCATTTGATTTAATATTAGTTATTCCGGTTTCCAACATGGTAATAAGAGCAGGATAGATCGTTTCTTGTTTGTCATAACCTGGGGTAATATTTTTATCGTCTTGGAGTGATTGGGTAAATGGTATGTCACCAAATAAGTCAGTTAAAATACTATATGTATATGCTGAAAGTATTTGAGATACGCCAAGATACATTTTGTCGCCTGATACTTCTGCTTTATCACTAATAGATTTCAGGTCTCTTAATGTTACAGAATACAACCGTTGCCACAATCCATCTGATGTTGGAGGTGTTACATCAAACTGATTGTATTCTAATGGTTGGTTTCTATGACCAGCATAATGTTGTACAAAAGAGCCTGTAATTCTGGAAACGTCACCTCCTAAGGTATAAGCAAGCTGAACCTGTGCAGGTGGTAATATTAATTGAATCGGGACATCAGTAAAATTGTTTGGATCATTATTTATATCCAGATTTTTTTTACAGGAAAGTAGTGATGTTAGAGATATCAACACTACCATGCCTAATTTATATGTTGTTTTCATTGCTTGATTTTGAATGGTTAACACTTAAAAGGTCAGTCGAAGATTCACACCGTAACTTCTGGTAGTAGGGAATGACATACGTGTAGCACCTTGTCCATTGCCGGTACCAAATGAACTGGATTCCGGATCCACGTGAGGAACATCTGTGTCTATCCAAAGGTTTCTTCCATAAACACTTACTGTTCCAGATTTAAGAACCTTAGTATTATTGAGTTTGAAGTTGTAGCTCAGGTTGGCTTCACGTAGCTTAACCCAGTTGTTTTTATAGACATATTCTTCATTTCCCTGTGCAAAGTTCCACCAGGTAGCATCACGCTTCACTACTATATCATTAGGCTTATTATCGGATTCTTTAACGCCAGGGAAAATATAATCTTCTTCACGGGTTGCTGTTTTTTTGCTTACACCGTAGAAGTCTAGTAGTTCTTCTGTGCCATTGTATATATAACCACCTTGCCTTGTGTCAATTAAAAAATCAAGTCCAAAGTTCTTAAAGGTAAGCGTGTTTCTGATACCACCAGTCCAATCTGGTTCTGTATGTCCTAAACGTAAACCATCTGCAAAAAGTGGAAAGCCATCGCTATCTACAAGTACGTTGCCGTTGGCATCTCTCTGATATCCGGTTCCTATAATGGTTCCATAGCGTTCACCTTTAACTGCAAAGATGGCTGGGTTACCACTAAAACCACCCAGGTAAATTTGCTCTACGCCCGGATAGGTTTCTTCTACTTTAGACCGTATCCTGCTAAATGTAATGTTGGCATTCCACGTAAAGCCACTTTTCGATTTAACTGGAGTTACATTTAAACCTACCTCAATACCTTGTACTGTAGTTAAACCAGAGTTGACCACGAAGTTAGTAGCACCGGCTGCTGGTGAAATATCTACAGGAACGATACCATCAGTGTTTCTATTATGGAAATAAGTAAAGTCCAGGTTTATGCGTTCTTTTAAAAAACGCAACTCGGTACCTACTTCAATTTCAGCAGTTTTTTCGGCTTTCAGTTTAGGGTTGTTGATTACGTTGTTAAGTGTATAACCAGGTATAGATCCGAATGGGAATACAAAAGGCGCTGAGGCGCTTACAAAGCCATCACCAAAATCAGCTGCAATAGTGTTATCTGGTAATACATAGGTGTTTACAACTTGATAAGGATCTGGATCGCGTGCAGTTTGCGCGTATCCTACTCTTACTTTACCGTAGCTTAATATGGACTTATCAATATTGAACAGGTCTGTAAAGATCAATGAAGCGTTTACGCCTGGGAAAAATAACTTCTATTTTCTTCTGGTAAGGTAGAAGACCATTCGTTTCTTCCTGTTAAACCAAGGAACAGGTAGTTTTTATAGTCAAACTTCAGGTCGCCAAATACACCGACAAGTCTTCTCTTTTCCTGGTACTCAAAATCCGGATCAAATGCCTGAACGTTTGTCATATGTGCCACACCAGGAACAACCAGGCTGGTACCCGTTTGGGTATATTGCTTCAGTCTTCTCTGGAAATAGTCATGGCCGCCGGTAAACGTCATGCCTATATCAGAATTTATTTTTCGGTTAATGTTTACAAAGAACGTAGAGTTTATTTGCTGGCGGTTTATATTGTCATTTGCTAAATTACCATTTGGGTAAGAGCCTGTATGAATGTCTTTAAATGACTTTCGATCATCGTACATCTGGTCTAGCCCCAATCGATAAGCAACATCTAACCAGGGAAGAAATTTATAGCCAAGATTTAGTGCTCCAATGATCCTGTCATCAACAGTATTGAAGAAGGTTTTATTTACAGTCCATAGTGGGTTGTCAAATGATCCTCCTCTAAAGTTGATTTGCTCGCCTGTTTCTTTTTGATAACCGTACCCTTTAATATCCCAGCTAACAGGCATATTGAATAAGGCGAAGAATGGGTTATTACCACTTTGTCCCAAATCAGGAACATCACCCCAGGAGCGTACGTAATTTAAATTGACGCCAGCATTTAATCTGCTATTTACCTGGTTGTTTACGTTTAAACGGATACTTGCTTTATTATAATCCTGGTTGGGAACAATAGATTCCTGGCGGGAGTGTCCTACGGATAAATAATAGTTGGTGTTTTCTCTGCTTTGCGCCAGTGATAAGTTATTGCTATAGGTTACACCTGTTTCCAGGAAATCTTCCCTTGGATTAAACGCGCGAAGTGTTATATCCTTGCCTGCTGCATTACTATGCACAGTTTGTCCTACTATTTTTGGTCCAAAAGAGCGTGATGTGCCTTCTGTATAAGCTGCAGGACTTGTACCTTGTGCGTATATAGTCTGGAATTCCGGCATTCGTAAAGGATCATCAAAGCCGACAGTGCTGCTCAATGTAATGACTGGCGCACCAGCACGGCCTCTGCCAGATTTGGTTGTAATTAAAACTACGCCATTTGCACCTCTGTTTCCATAAAGAACAGCTGCTGCACTACCTTTCAGGATAGACATGGACTCTATATCTTCAGGGTTTATATCTGCAATGCGGTTAGGTGTAGCTACACCTTCTACTTCAGTGCTGCTACCGCTACCATCATTGGCATTACTGACAGGCACGCCATCTATAACAAAAAGTGGTTCATTATTACCTGTAATTGATTTGGCGCCACCGCGTATAATAATTTTGGAGGCTTGGCCGGGTGCACCGCCACTAGATACAACCTGTACACCAGATACTCTACCGTTCAACGAGTTTACAACGTTTTGATTATTGGATCTATTCAGTTGATCGCCTTTAACTTCATCAACAGAATATCCAAGTCCTCTGCGTTGTCTTCTAACACCTAAGGCTGTAACAACTACTTCTTGTAGTTGCCCTTCACCTCTAACCAAGGCCACATTTGCCATATTGCCTGTGACAGATAGGGTTTGAGGCTGAAAGCCAGTGGCTGAAATGGTCAATTGACCATTTGGGCTGAGCTTGATACTATAAGCTCCATTTGCATCAGCTTTAACTACATTTTGCGTTCCTGCTTCTGTTACCGTAGCAAATGGTACCGCTTCTCCTTTATCATCTCTTACGACACCAGTTACCGTTCTGGTTTGGGCAAAAGCCAGCGTACTACAAAGCATCAGCATTGTAAGCAATGAAGTAAAACTTCTCATGAAAGATCAAGTTTAATGGTTAAGTAATTAAGGGTAGGTTTTAAAGCAGTTCCTTGGGGTATTGATAAAGTGCTGAGAAGGGAAGGTGTTAAAGTAAAGCCTAAAAAAGTAGACAGATGAATTAAAATGAACGCTGCTTATTTAAAAACATATTCAAAACAATAGGCTAAGGTGTACCGCAAAATCTGAGTCATTAAAAGCAATATTTTTAATTGTAGGTGTATACAATAAAAGGAGTTGTCAATTGACAACTCCTTTTATTGTATACAAACAACAAGTAAGGCTATAGTACATCCCAAAATAGCTTCACACCAACTACATCTTTACCGCCAGGAATTTTTGAAACCGCTGCATTATAATTGGTTGTGTTTACGTTTTGTTCAGGTATTGGGTACGTGAAGCGTAATGGAACATCGGACACCGCTGAAGCTGGGGCTTTAATGATTGGATAATCTAACCGTCTCCATTCTATCCATGATTCCCAACCTCTATTATAAAGAGCAAGCCACTTCTGCTCGCCAATCAATTGTTTCCAATTTGCTGAATTATAAGCAACCCCTGGTTGTGCAAGGTATGCTGTTGCATCTGCTGCCGTGTTGCCCCAATACGTAATTGATGCTGTTACTGCATTATTATAATGCTCCTGTGCTGTGCCGGGTACATTATATCCTCTTTCTTTTGCTTCTGCCAAGAAAAATTCTACTTCTGAATAATCTATTAGCAAGGCATTGTTATCAGGCCGATAAAACACTGTGCCGGGCTTTGAAAATTGTGCCCAGGGACTGGATGCGCCAGGTGTACCACCTATATAGATACCGCCTGGTTGTGCTTGGAAGTACTCGTTTAACCTTGGGTCTTTGAGTGCATTCATTCTGTCAACAACGGTGCTGGCAGCAACGAAGTCTTTGCGATTACTTTGTACAAGATCATCCCAAACCGGGTTAGTGTTAGGCGGAGCACTAGTGTATACGATGTCAGTGTTTTCAGCATTCGAGCTGATAACGCCTGCTGCAACAGCTGATTCTACTGTAGCTTTTGCTTTTGCAGGGTCTACATCTGCTAGCGTCATACCCATTTTAAGCTTGAATGAATTGGCAAACTTTTTCCAAAGGCTTACATCACCACCATAAAGTAAATCAGCATTACCAAAACTTCCGTGATCTGGATTCAACTTACCAATGGCCGCATCAAGGCGTGTTAGTAAATCATTGTAGATGTCGTGCTGATTATCATATTTAGGCAAAATTTTCTGCGGATCCAATGCCTGTGAATAGGGTATATCGCCAAAACTGGTTACCAAATAATACCAAGTAACGATCTCTGTGATCTCAGCAATGGCTAATTGATTCTGTTGTAAGCCAGCATCTGTTACCTGTTGTGGAATCAGTTTTTTAGATTCCTGAATATCTCTCAAAACATCTCTATACAGATAGTTCCACATTTGCCTTGGAATTTGACGGGTAATCAAGTCATAGTTACTTTCATCTGTATAGGTTGTTTCCTGCCAGTATTGCATGATCAACCTAAAGATGTTTTCATTTACGTTCGTGGAGGTTAGTTCATCCATTAAGTTTACCTGGGCGTTGCTATAGAATGCATATGATGGTGCCGTTAATGGATTCTTTGGGTCCACGTTTATATCCGTTAGATCTTTTTCACAAGCTGCCAACATAAGTATTGGCAGAAAGATCAGTGTTATGAATTTCTTTTTCATTGTGATAAGGGCTTTTAGAATCTAAAACGTAGGTTGAAAGTATAGGTCTTTACAGAAGGGTATGCACCACTTTGCAGACCTTGGAAGTTACCGGCACTGATATTCTCTTCAGGGTCGGCATATGGAAGATCTTTATGAATGATCCATAAGTTGCGGCCAATTAATGAAAAATCAATACTCTTAAATGGATTCAGCTTGCTCATTACTGATTTAGGTAATGAGTAACCTAATACCACTTCTCTCAGTTTTACAAAACTGGCATTGTAAACAAAGGCCTTGTTAGGTTGGCGTCTATAACCATATAAACCAAATTGGTTATTGTCAGCGCGAACTGTGTTCGGCTTGCCATCGGGCGCTACACCTGGTAAAATTACGCCACCACCTTGCGAAAGTGGTAATCTTGAAGGGTTGCCTAAATCATTCAGGCCTGCTGATTCAGGATATAATCCAGTAGCCAGACCATAGTACCTATCGAGGGAGTATACATCACCACCTTGCCGCATATCGATCAGGAAGCTCAGCGATGCATTTTTATAACGCAAGGCATTATTGATACCACCTACCCAATCCGGATTGATATTACCAATCACAATATTGGATGAAGTGGTTCTCATGGGACGTCCATTCGATTGGTTAATGATCGGCTGACCATTTTCGTGATAAATAAAATCGGTACCTCGAATAGTACCATAAGGCTGTCCTAAAGTCGCATTCAGTGTTACGCCACCCTGGAAGTTGGGCACTAACACCACGTTGTCAATCTTAATGCTAGGATCATTTGGATCGGTATACAAAGATTCTACCTTGTTTCTATTGCGTGTCCAGTTCAAATTAATGTTCCAAGAGAAGTCGTGCTTTTGAATGGGTGTACCAAACATTGTAACTTCCCAGCCTTTGTTGCGTACATCACCAGAGTTGAACCACCGGGAGTTATAACCGATAGAAGTAGATAGAGGAACCGGATAGATCTGGTTAAACGTTTTGGCATTATAGTAAGTGGCATCAAAGCCTAAGCGATTCTTAAAGAAGGAAGCCTCTAAACCAAACTCATAACTCTTTGTTTTTTCTGGAAGCAAATTGGGGTTGGCATTGATACCAGTAACTGATACTAGTGGGTTGGAACCAAATGGACTACCAATTTGATAGGTTTCGGTAGTTGCATATGGGTCAGTATCATTACCCACTTCAGCATAGTTGGCTCTAACCTTACCATAGCTCAGCCAGTCGAAATTGCTCAACAATCTGGAGAAAGTAAAGCCACCAGAAACTGATGGATACCAATAACTATTATTACCCTTAGGGAGTGTTGAAGATTGGTCATTGCGGATAGTGGCATCTAAGGTTACCATATCGCGCCATGTAAAGGTTACTCCAGCGAAATTACCCCATACCTGGCGTCTGGCGTCTGATTCAATAGGCGCTGTAATTGGGTTCGTTGTATTAGATAGCGCATAGACCTTTGGAATGATCAGACCGTTGTTTGTAGAGCTCAATATGAATTGGCTGCGTTCTCTGCGGACGTTTGTACCAATTAATCCTTTGAAATTAATATCTGTATTTAGGTCGCGGTCAAAATTGGCGATCAGATCATAGTTGGTCTCATTTACTTTTCGATTTCTTTTGACATAGGAAGATGTAGTAACGCTACCTACAGCTTGTCGTTCTTCCTGTAGTTCATCAAAGGCATCACGAGAAACCCTACCCAATATGCTTAGCCAATCCAGGGGCTTATACGTAACGTTTATATTTCCGAAATAGCGGTCTCGGGTATCGGTTTCATAGTTCTCGTATCGACTGAAATAGGGATTATCCCAATAAATTGGTGTTAGTATATCTGCATCTGTCCAGTTCCAGGTAATGTTTTCATGATTAGCAAAATAGGCGTCTTTTTGTTCTTTAATATCCACGTTCATCTCCCACCATTGACGGAAGTTGGTCATTACGTTTTTGTCATCATAACCAGTACCATAACGACCTTTACCGTTGGTGTTCGTATAGTTGATATTTCCACCTACTGTTAGTTTTGGTACGATGCTATAGACGCTACCAAAGTTGACTATGTTTTTAGTAACAAGACTGTTAGGTAAAATACCTTTATCATCTGTACGTGTATATCCAAGCTTAAATGATCCTTTATCATTGGCGCCATCCACCATAATGCTTTGATTAGAAGAGATGGCTGTTTCTAAGAAAGTAGAAGGATCATTTGCTGCAGCTACCCAAGGCGTAGCTTTTCCATAATTAGGAGAGTTCGGATCAAATGCGTGCCATTGGTATACCAGTAAACTGGGATCAAAGGGGGCACCATAAGAGGCATCTTCATAAAAGGGAGCTACCAGATCATCCACACCATCGCCATTTATATCTCTCTTATCAAAATAGGCATCCTGGTTTGGACCATAGAATGGACCATATCCGGCGCCATAACTGTGTTGATAGGTTGGAAAAGTAGATTTATCATACTTGCCTATGCCTATACTGGAATTTACTGTAACGCCTACACCTCTTACTCCTTTTTTAGTAGTTATTAAAATAACGCCATTGCCACCACGAGAGCCATAGAGGGCAGTAGCAGCGGCGCCTTTTAAAACAGTGATACTTTCAATGTCATCGGGGTTAACGTCTGCAGCATTGCTACCATAGTCATAACCACCACGGCCAACGCTTTGCTGGGCAACACCAGTAACTGGATCTATAGATTTTTGGTTGCTGTTGTTAATAGGAACACCATCAATAACAAACAAAGCCTGATTACTACTAATCATGGTTTTTGTACCCCGTAGTACTACGTTTGTTGAGCCACCTAAAGTGTTAGATTGGCGCATTTCCAAACCAGAGACCCGGCCTGAGAGGTTTTGCATAAAGTTGGAGCTGCGGTTCTTAGAAACATCATCTCCAGTTACTTGTTGTGCTGCATAAGGCACCTGGTTTCTACTCCTTCTTTGTCCAAACGCAGTAACCACTACTTCTTGCAATTGGCCCGTACCTCTTTGAATGTTGAAATTGGCAGTGTTGCCATTTACGGTAATTGTTTGAGGTTGAAAGCCTGTGGCGGAGGCTACCAACTGGGCACCTTGACGTGCTGAAATTGTAAAATTACCGTTTGCATCTGCCTGAACAGCAGTAGTAGAGCCAGCAACAGTAACAGTAGCAAATGGTACAGCCTCCCCGTTTCCTGTGGTGATTTTACCCGTTACGGTAATTGTCTGGGCAATTACTAATGCATGAAAAAGCATTAGCATAAAGACCGCTAATGTGAATCTTTTCATGAAACGTTTAATTTAAAGGTTAAGCAAAAAGGGAGGATTAGCGCTGTGTTTCAGGGGGTTGAACTGGTTTTCATTAGGAAGCAAATAAAGCCTTTGATCAAGTGTAGACACCGATTGTAAAATAAATGCTGCAAGAATGTTACAAGATTGTAAAATTTTATTGGCTAGGATGCGCTACTGGATTACATTTTAGAAGATTGCCAAAGGGGAAAATAGGTTGAGGTCTAATACAAACCAACAGCTTCTTTTCTTTGCATCCTTATCCTGCCGGTTCTTATTCTAAAAGAATTTCCGAACTTCCTCTGTTGTTTGCCTCAGCTATAAATTCTCAATTAGAACATATGACTTCCTAATACTAAGTGCACAGTCTTCAACACGTGTTTTGGTAGGCTGTTCAGCCTACGTAACTTTGTCCAAATTCTGACTTAAATGAAGAAAATTGTATTACTAGTTGTATTGGCTTTGATTGGCGTACTTGCATGGTGGTTATTAGAAACTAAGAAAAAACCAAAAGATGAAACCCCTGATCTGCAACCTGTAGCTGTAAGTAAATACAGCCGGGACTTTATAAATGCAGTAGATACTGCTTTAAACAATTATTATCTTCTATCTGAAACCTTTGTTAATTGGGATAGTACCCTTTTGGCTGATCGGGCCAAAAACCTGCAAACCAATATTGAAAAGGTTCCTTTTGATGAGCTGAAAAAAGATACTGTTATTTATCAAACAGCCACATCTTACTTGGATGGCTTCAAAACAGACTTAGCTACCATTGCTGGTCAAGGTGACATAACAAGCAAGCGCAGAGCCTTTAATACATTTTCAGATAACCTTTATACCCTATTACGTGTTGTTAAATATGATGGTGGTAAAGTGTATATGGCCGAGTGTCCAATGGCCTTTAATGATTCAGAAGCCGCCATGTGGTTGAGCAAGACAGGTGAAATACGCAACCCTTATTTGGGCTTACACCATCCGAGGTATAAAGGGGGGATGTTAGAGTGCGGCGAAGTAAAGGACAGCCTTGCATTTATGGCTCAAACAAAATAACACATGCGCTCCATACTGATAGGACTATTTTGTTTGATGTCGATTGCTGGACAGTCTCAAACCAAATTTGCCATCAATGGATATGTAAGAGATAGCGCCAGTGGTGAAAGCATTATTGGCGCTACTATTGCTGTCAGCGGTCTGACAAAAACGATTACAACCAATCAGTATGGCTATTATTCTATCACATTAGATTCTGGCGCTCATTTGCTCATGGCGTCTCATGTATCCTATTTTGCCAAGCAACTATCCCTTTCATTACAGGCTAGCCAGCAATTAGATTTTTTGCTGACTTCTAAGTCTGCTGCTATGAATGAAGTAGTAGTTTATAGCAGACAAAAAGACGCTAATGTAAAGAATGCCCAAATGGGTAAGATTGACTTATCTATCAGCCAGATCAAAAGCGTTCCTGCCTTTATGGGCGAAGTAGATATTTTAAAGACCATACAGTTGCTCCCAGGCGTGCGAAATGCGGGAGAGGGGAACGCTGGCTTTTATGTGCGAGGAGGTGGGCCAGATCAAAACCTGATCCTTTTAGATGATGCCATTGTTTATAATACAGGACATTTATTTGGCTTCTTTTCCATTTTCAACTCCGACGCTATTAAAAATGTATCCTTAATAAAAGGTGGGATGCCAGCCCAGTATGGAGGGCGCATTTCATCGGTACTGGATATATCCATGAAAGATGGAAATAGTCAAGTGTTTACTGGCGAAGGTGGTATTGGTGCTATTTCTTCCCGTTTGTCGCTACAAGGGCCGATCCTGAAAAACAAGTCGTCGTTTATTATTTCCGGACGTCGCACTTATATAGATGCTTTGCTTAAACCTTTTGTTAGTAAAAAGAGCAATGCTTATGGTTCAGGTTATTTCTTTTATGACCTTAATACCAAGGCCAACTTTCAGCTATCTGAAAAAGACAGGTTGTTTCTTAGTGGTTATTTTGGAAGAGATGTGTTTGCTTACAAGAACGCGCAGCGGTCTTTCCGTGCCGACATTCCCTGGGGTAATTCAACCGCTACACTTCGCTGGAACCATATTTTTAACCGTCGATTGTTTGCCAATACTACATTAGTATATAACGACTATAATTTCACTTTTGGTGCCGCTCAAAACAATTTTGAATTAGCCCTAGCCTCTGGAATAAAAGATGGTGGCGCAAAGATTGATTTTGATTATTACCCTGCAGCAAGGCACAAAGTGCGGTTTGGGGGGCAATCCACTTTGCATAAATTTATTCCCAATGTAGTATCTGGACGGCAGGATTCAGTGGTTTTTAATCCAAGCAATGAAGATGTCAAGTATGCCTTGGAGAATGGACTCTACATTCAAGACGACTGGGATATTACTAGTAAACTGAAGGTAAATGTAGGTTTGCGCTGGAGTTCTTTTTCACAAAAAGGGCCTTATACAAGGTATATAAGAGATCAAAATGAAAACAAGCTCGATAGTATCTATTATTCATCGTTTCAAACCATTAAAAACTACAGTGGCTTTGAGCCAAGATTTACAATAAGGTATACATTAGACGAGTCGACTTCTCTAAAGGCGGCCATTACCCGTAACTTACAGTTCACGCACTTGGTTAGTAATTCCGGCACCACATTACCAACTGATCTTTGGGTACCTAGTACGTTTATGGTAAAGCCACAAACATGTTGGCAATATTCAGCCGGTATATTTAAGAACTTTAATAACAATCAATTTGAAACCTCTTTAGAAGTCTATTATAAAGACATGAGGAACCAGATTGAGTATAAGGAAGGGTATACGCCTGCCTTAAAAGATCCTGAAGTAGACTTTGTGTTCGGAAGGGGCTGGAGCTATGGATCTGAGTTGTTTATCAATAAGGTAAGGGGGCGTCTTACCGGTTGGATCGGTTATACCTTATCGTGGACCTGGCGAAAGTTTGATCAGTTGAATGGAGGTGAGAAATTTCCTGCAAAATATGACCGTCGCCATGACTTATCTATTGTCGGTAACTATGAACTTAGTCCAAAATGGAAGTTGGGTAGTGTCTTTGTATATGGAACTGGTAATGCCACTTCATTGCCTGTTCGATTTTATTTTGTAGAAGGCGTACTTACGCAAGAATACAGCAAAATCAATCAATACCGGCTGGCCCCTTATCATCGTTTAGATATTTCCGCTACATATACACCCAGACCTTTTAATAAGAAACGATTTCAAAGCTCCTGGGTCTTTGGTATCTATAATGTTTACAGCCGTCTTAATCCTTACTTTGTTTATTTTGATCAAGATGGTAGTATCATTAACGGCGATCTAAAAATTGAGGCAAGGCAAGTTTCTTTATTTCCAATTCTACCATCTGTTACCTGGAACTTTAAGTTTTAAAAGGAATCTCTCAATGTAATAAAAGCGAACATGCTGTTGTGTTGGATTTTTGTATGAGTTGTGCTTTTTATTACATGAGGTGTATGTTCGTTACCGTTATATTATATTTATAATACATGTAATAAATATTTACTACGATTTTAGGGTAGGTATTAGTACTTATGTTAAATTATGTAGATTGATATATAAGCAAAAGAAAAGTTAACGAATTCGGCATTAGATGTTGCACCACTGAAAGGTAGGCCTATACATTTGTTGCAATCAAAACATGCCGTGCTTATATGAAAGAGAAATTCTACTTTCCATCAATTTTCATAAGTATTGCTTTCCTTCTAATTGTCTATCCCTTTACTGGGTATTCGCAAGACAACCTCATTCGTGATTTTGGTTTTAATAGCAATATCACTACTACAAATGGGACTACATATGCTGTAGAAGTATTGAATGACGCCACTAATAAAGGAAAAATATTGGTGGGCGGTTTTTTTAATATCTATGGTGTGCCTCCAGGAACTTCAGTGCCCGGTAAAATTGTACGATTGAATCCAGATGGTTCGGTTGATAACAGTTTTACTGCGCCTACGCTCAACAGTTATTGGGGTGGTGCTGGTGGCGGAATCTATACTATTGCTGTGCAGCCTTGGGATGGAAAAACGCTAATTGGTGGTGAGTTTTCCATTAATTCATCTGGTAAAACTTTCACTAATATAGCCCGCTTGAACACCAATGGAAGTTTAGATCTAACCTTTAATCCGTCGGGTGGGGGTACCAGGGATGGTGGCGCCTTTGGAAAGGTAACTAAGATCCTGGTATTGGATCCGGAGAAACAAATAGTGATAGGAGGGGTTTTGGGTTCATATAATGGTACAACAATCGGAAACAATAAAGGCGGCGTATTAATTGTAAACGAAAACGGAAGTTTATTTAAAGATGCAAAAGTTACTTCTACCAGCGAAGATTGGACTGGTGAGGGGGTGACAGATATGGCATTAGCACCAGACGGAAAAATTGTTATTGCAGGTGAGTTTGGAAGGGTTGACACCTATCTTGCCAGAAGAGTAGCTCGTTTAAACAGAGATGGATCATTTGATGTAACATGGAAGAATGATGGTTATTTAGGAACTGGGCCATCGAACCATGTTACGGCTGTGACTGTACAACCCGATGGAAAAATTTTAATAGGAGGATTGTTTGACTATTACATTGAGTACAATAAAAGTCTTGGTGTAACCAAACAAATATTCCGGACAAGAATTGCCCGTTTGAATGTTAATGGGAAATTAGATAATACATTCAATTATGATGCTATAGCAGGCACCTGGTTGACCAGAGGGTTTAATGCCGAAGTACGTGATATACTTGTTGATTCAAGGGACAATATATTGGTTGCAGGGTTGTTTACAGATTACGGAGGAGTAGGTACTTCAACGGGTAGGATAGCCCGATTATTGTCTGACGGATCACTGGATACGGATTTTAATGCTGAAAATTTTGATGGGGGCGTGTATGCAATTGCATTTCAAGATTGGAAGTCAAATGGTACTTATAAATCTGAAGCGCATCTTTTGGCAGTAGGTACATTTAATAAATATGATGATGTAGGAACACAACAGTATGCAGCACGTTTTACTATAGTTCCTTCATCGCCAGATTTATCTTCATCAGGCGGTGGGGGAGATCCTCCAACACCTACGCCCACTCCATTGGCGAAAACAATTTCCAACTTCAAGGTCGTTAAAATCAATGCTTCTAAAAACAAGCTGACATGGAATGCTTTGCAAACTCAAACAACATATACAGTTGAACGCTCCTTTGATGGACAAAGCTTCCAAAAGATCGCGTCTTTTTACAACACGAATGCAGATGCTGCTTTGTCCTATGATGATGCCCTGAGTCATACAGGAAAAGTTCATTACCGGATAGTAGTAACAGCGGGCAATAATGTAAGTAGCGCTTCTACAACTATTGAGTATACTGGGGTTGTTACAGTGAATATGCTTAATGGAGTCTCCACAAATCTTGCTTTGAAGGAGTTTGTAATCGATATTAGTATTTCATCAAATGATAGCTCAAACCAAACGTATAATCTTTACGTGCTTAATGGTAGTGGACAAAGATTATTGACCAAGTCTTTATTAATGAAGAATAAAACCATTAATGAAACCATATGGTCAACCCAGTCAATGAAAAACTGCCTGGTCATTTTAAAGGATAGTAGTGGTGAAGTATTGAAGAAGGTCTTATTTAAATAATTGTGTGAGCGTTTCAGTGTCTTACAATTACTTCATCTAACAAAGAATAAAAGCCCTGAAAAGGGCTTTTATTCTTTGATTATAAGGGTTGGGCGTTTGGTGGTGGCGGCGAATAAATAAAGCGAACCATTGCATTCTTTTGGTTGGTTGATGTTAAATACAAGTTGTAGCGTTTTGTTCCTGCTGTAACGATCAATAATGCTGTGTTAGGTGGAATGCGCCCCATGTTTTCGGCCACCATTTCAATTTCCTGAAAGGTATTTTGTAAATCGATCTTAATAAAAGTGGTAGCTGCTTTGGCACTGAGTCTTTGATTGGAGAGAATCATTTTTTTGTTTACATAAACAGAGATCGTGTCATCATCGATTTCTCCATTGTCGTAAAAATCTAACCGGATGGTACCGGTGTCAACCTCTATTTCAGGGACCTCTTTAAAGGCAGATTCTTTTACTCGTGTTAGTACTAATTGGCCAGGCTGACAATCGAGGTTGGTGTTCATAACCTTACCGTTCCATTGGCCGGTTAGTGTTTCTTTGTCGCCGCTTGCGCTATACCAAAGCTCATAGTTTTTAATACAGGGTGTGCAGTCAGCTGGTATTTTAAACGTTTGAACAGGGCCTTCATTCATTACCAACTTCTTGTAAGACTGAATATAATGGCCGGTAAATTTTTTCTTTACATAATTCGTAATATCGGAATAGTGGTAGGTTGCGCCATGTACGCTATCGCCATTGATACTAAGTTGTACTTCGATAAAATAAACGGGAAAACACCCACCGGCTTGTTGTGTTAACGTTCCTTTCCAGATGCCATTCAAATCCTGTCCATAGGATAGAATACAGCTAATAATAAGGCAATAGGAGAGGAATATGAGTCTTTTCACTTATGGAAAATAATGCTATTAACTAAGTTTGATTGAAATTTTCGATGAACGGTTTATGGAGTGGATTTCTGATAACGGAATCGTACCATCGCATTTTTCTGTTCTGTAGAAGTAATACGTACTTCGTGACGTGTTTCTCCATCCTGTACTATCATCAATGATGTATTGGGTGGGATGCGTCCCATATTTTCAGCCACCATAATTAACACATGCTCCGGATTCGACTCATCCATTTTTAATTGAATAGTTATTGGGGCAGCTGTCAGTAGCTTGTTGCTTAAAATGGGTTTGTTATCCAGATAAACAGATATGGTATCGCCATCTATTTCTCCATTGTCATACAGTTTAACTGTAATTTCTTCATTGGTAACCGTTAGCGTTTTGGTCAGTTCGTTTGTACGAGCCCGCGTTTGAACAGGAATAGTAACCTTGGGAGCATCAATTGTTTTGGGTGCCTCCGTTTTGGTAATTTCGGTCTTTGGTTGCTCAATCTCAGTAGTCTTGGGCTTGGTGACTGTTGTTTTTTGATCCGGGGTTTTAGCCGGGGTAGTTTTTTTGGCTACTGCTGGTGGATTTTTAGCAGGCGGTGTTTTAGTTGGGCTTGTTTTAGCCGGAGGCGTTTTACTTTTTGCTACTGGAGGATTGGTTGCAGGCGGTTTTGTAGCTGGGGGTGTTTTTACAACCGGATTGTCTCTTAAGAAAGGTTCAATATAAAAATCGGAAGTGGGTACTTTTCGCAAGAAAATACGGCCGCCGCCGCAGTTTCCGCCCTTTTTAATACCTTCAGCAGTACTGGTTTTTTCATAGGTACTAGTGTATTCTCCTTCAAGAAACTCTTCGTTTCCTGATTTTACATAGGTGAAATTACACTTCATGATGCAGGCAACAGAACCTGCAGACATGCGTACCTCTACCGTTTTTGTCTCCTGGATCAAGGCTTTTTGGGAGGAATTGGTAAAATAACCCGTTAAGGAAGCTTTCCCATAAAAGCGGGTATCTAAATATGAGTAAGAAACACCAGTAACGCGGTTTGTTTTGTTTTGAATGATTTGGAGTTCAAACTTGTATTGGTCAGAGAAATCAGTAATAAAATAGCCGCGCCAAATGCCAGTAATATTCTGAGCTTTGGCAGTACAAAAAAGGAACAGGAACGTAAATGCTAACAGGACTTGTCGGAATGATCGGTTCATGTCGGTGTGAAATTAAAATATTAACAATCCGAACTTTAATCTTACTCTAGCAAGAGTTTGTTAATTTTGCCACTCATTTTATGGATCAACAAATAAATATAACATTTCCTGATGGTGCTGTACGACAGTATGCATCTGGAATTACGGCTTTGGACATTGCTAAATCTATTTCAGAGGGTTTGGCCAGGAAAATATTAGCGGCTGATGTAGCCGGGGAAGTATGGGACCTTACCAGACCAATTACAAAAGACACGACGGTAAAGTTTCTGTCGTGGGATGACGCTGGCGGTAAGTCTACCTTCTGGCACTCTTCTGCGCATTTGATGGCAGAGGCTATTGAAAGCCTATTTCCTGGCGTTAAGTTTTGGGTAGGTCCACCAGTTGACAATGGTTTTTATTATGATGTTGACCTTGGCGGTCGTTCCATTTCGGAGGACGATCTGCGTAAGCTAGAAACCAAAATGGCTGAGCTGGCCAAGCAAAATAACCCCTACATCCGCAAGCCTATGCCAAAGGCGGAGGCTGTAAACTATTTTACTGAAAAGGGTGATGAGTACAAGTTAGACCTGCTTCAAGGCCTGACTGATGGCGAGATTACGTTTTACACACAGGGTGCTTTTACCGACCTATGTCGCGGGCCCCATATTCCGCATACAGGCTTTATTAAAGCTGTTAAACTGACCAATATTGCTGGTGCTTATTGGAAAGGCGATGAAAAGAACAAGCAGTTAACCCGTATTTATGGAGTAACCTTCCCAACTCAAAAGCAGCTGGATGAATACCTACAATTGCTTGAAGAGGCTAAGAAGCGTGACCACCGTAAGCTGGGTAAAGAGTTGAGCATCTACACCATGGATGATGATGTAGGCCAAGGATTGATCATGTGGTTGCCAAACGGAACGGTTATCATTGAGGAGCTGGAAAAGCTGGCTAAGGAAACTGAATCTGAAGGTGGATATAAAAGAGTAGTGACGCCCCACATTGCCAAAGAAAGCATGTACCTGACCAGCGGTCACTTGCCTTATTATGCAGATAGTATGTACCCCCCCATGGAAATGGAAGGGGAAAAGTATTATCTCAAATCCATGAACTGTCCACACCACCATAAGATATTTGCGGCTGAACCTAAGAGCTATCGCGATCTTCCTTACCGCATAGCTGAATATGGTACTGTGTACCGTTATGAGCAAAGCGGGGAGTTATTTGGTTTAATGCGGGTACGTTGCCTGCATATGAACGATGCCCATATTTATTGTACTAAAGAGCAGTTCTTTGACGAGTTTCGCGCTGTGAATGAAATGTACCAGAAGTACTTTAAGATCTTTGGTATTGAAAAATATGTGATGCGCCTTTCATTGCACTCACCTGAAAAGCTGGGGATTAAGTATGTGAATGAGCCGGAGCTTTGGAAAGAGACCGAAGCTATGGTAAGGAACGTATTGATTGAGTCTAATATTCCTTATGTAGAAGTACAGGATGAAGCTGCCTTCTACGGTCCAAAGATTGACGTTCAGATCTATAGCGTGATTGGAAGAGAGTTTACTTTGGCAACTAACCAAGTGGATTTCTCTCAAGGTCGTAGCTTTAAGCTGGAGTATACCTCTCAGGATAACCAGGCAGAAACGCCATTGATCATCCACCGTGCACCACTGGGTACGCACGAACGGTTCATTGGCTTCCTACTGGAGCATTATGCTGGTAAGTTCCCTACCTGGTTGGCGCCACAGCAGGTAAAAATCCTTCCGATCTCAGATAAATTCATGGATTATGCGAAAGAGGTTTTAAAGAAATTGAAAAAAGCAGATATTCGTGTAGAGATTGATGACCGTAACGAAAAGATCGGTAAAAAGATCCGCGATACGGAATTACTGAAGGTGCCTTACATGCTGGTAATTGGTGAAAAAGAAATGAATGAAGGAAAAGTAGCCATACGCAGACAGGGTAAGGGTGATTTAGGCGCGAAATTGGTAGATGAGTTTGTTGCTGAAATTGTGGAAGAAGTAAAAGAAAGAAAAGGTGAGTAAGCCTTGTATATCTGGCATCAGATTTATTATTTTACCAAAAACTTATTTTTACATAGAAACGCACAGGCTAAGCCAATAGTTTTGTGTCGTCAGATTTATAATTATTAACTTAAAAAACGTAAATGGCATTACCAAACAGAGGTGGAATTAACAAAGGTGGCTTTAAAGGAAGATTTGCTCCCCGTAAAGAAGCAGAACATCGTATCAATCATCACATCCGTGTCCCGCAGGTTCGATTAGTGGGTGACAACGTAACTGTTGGAATTTATTCTACTCAAGATGCTATGAAAATAGCCCAGGAGCAAGAACTGGATTTGGTTGAAATTTCCCCACAAGCAGACCCACCAGTTTGTAGGGTCATTGACTATAATAAGTTCCTGTACGACAAAAAGAAGAAGGAAAAGGAAATGAAGGCGAAGGCCAAAACAACGGAAATGAAAGAGATCCGTTTTACGCCTAACACCGATGACCATGACTTTGACTTCAAAGCAAAACACGCCGAAGCTTTCTTAAAAGAAGGCAATAAGGTGAAGGCCTATGTGCAGTTCAAGGGCCGTGCTATTCAATTTAAAGACAGAGGAGAGCTGTTGTTGTTGAAGTTTGCTGAGCGTCTTGCCGATTTCGGTTCATTGGAAAGCATGCCTAAACTGGAAGGTAAGCGTATGTTGGCCATCTTTACGCCAAAAACCACTAAGAAGAAAACTGAAAAAGCACAAGCTTAATTTTTTATTCTGAATATGAATCCGCAGCCATCAAGCTGCGGATTTTTTATTTTTGGCCAATGAATATTGACCAACTGCGTTCTATTTGCCTTACATTACCTGCTGTAAATGAGGGTGTTAAGTGGGATAATGACTTGGTTTTCTCTGTCGGTGATAAAATGTTTTGTGTAGCAAGTCTGGAACCTCCATTTAAATGCTCCTTTAAAGTGCCGGATGAGGAATTTGAAGAGTTAAGCACCCGGCAAGGCTTTCAGCCAGCCCCCTACATGGCCAGGGCTAAATGGGTACTGGTAACCCAGCCATCTGTATTGCATAAGAGTGATTGGGAGGCTTACATTAAACAAAGCTATGGGCTAGTAAAAGCCAAACTAACCAGGAAGCTAAGGGGGGAGTTGGGGATAGATTAGCTGATGATGGTTGACAGGTTAACAAGTTGATAAGTTGACAAGGAGGAGGTCAATGGTGAGTGATGAGTGGTGAATGGTGAGTAATGAGTGATGAGAGCCGCTGTAATGGACCTGTAGTGAATGGATATAGGAGGTAGAGTGAAGGAGTAGAGGAGGATATCCTCTGTAACTCCCCTATAACTCCTCTGTAACTCCCCTATAAGTGGGCAACAGATTAGGGGAATTGGGGTGGTAGTTTTGGATTGGGGAACGGAAGATTGGGAATTTAGCTATTGGGATTTGGTGTTTGAGAGTGAGACTAAGGGTAAGTATTAATAATACATTAACGGCATTGCTTGGTAAAGTAGCCCGAAGATGTTTTGTTCCTTTTTTAATATGGATGCTTTTTCTTACTTTTGCGCTCCCAAATCCAAGACTTTGGTGGCGGATGAGGGGATATTGCCTGAAGAGGCCCCAAAAGTTTCCTCCAGTGAGGAGCGCCTCAAGGGTGTAATTATTAATCGCATTTTGAAATGCCAAAGGTTAAAACGAACTCCAGTGCTAAAAAGCGTTTTAAAGTAACAGCAACTGGAAAGATCACTCACCAACGTTCTTTCAAGCGTCACATCCTGACTAAAAAATCTAAAAAGCGTAAACGTGCTTTAGCTAAAGACGGCGTTGTTTCACAATCTCACAAAGATTTTGTAATGCGTTTGTTAAGACTCAAGTAATCAAGATACAAGGCACAAGAATATAAAACCTTGTTGCTTCGTACCTAGACCTTGTTCTTTAAACTTTAATTAATCAACTTTAAACTTATTTAGATATGCCACGTTCCGTTAACGCTGTAGCTTCTAGAGCACGCAGAAAAAGAATATTAAAACAAGCCAAAGGCTTTTATGGCAAACGTAAAAACGTATATACCGTTGCCAAAAACGTTGTAGAAAAAGGTATGACTTACAGCTATGTAGGTCGTAAACTGAAGAAGAGAGAATACCGTCGTCTGTGGATTGCCCGTATTAATGCGGCTGTTCGTGAAGAAGGTTTGACTTATTCTCAATTCATCAACTTGCTGAATACAAAAGGCATCACGTTAGATCGTAAAGTGTTAGCTGACTTAGCGATGAATAACCCTGAGTCTTTCAAAGCTCTGGTTGGCCAGGTTAAGTAATTAACATGCTATAAACAGATTTTAAAACCGGGTGCAGTTTTTGCACCCGGTTTTGTTTTTTATAATGAGTAACATATACTTTTGTTTAAAATAACAATCTTGTTCACTGAACAATCCATTTACCGTTAGATGAACAATACATACCTTGGTCTCGTTGAGCAAACCTTCAACTTTCCCCAAGAAGGGCTCCTGGTTAAAGATAACTCTCTTCATTTCAATGGCCTTGACATCAAAGCACTCATTGACAAGTATGGAACCCCAATGAAGATTTCCTATTTGCCGAAAATAGGGATGCAGATCAATAAGGCTAAGCAGATGTTTGCCAACGCTATTAAAAAGCACAAGTACGAGGGCCAGTATAATTACTGCTATTGTACGAAGAGTTCTCACTTCTCTTTTGTGGTAGAGGAAGCTTTAAAGCATGGGATTCATTTGGAGACGTCTTATGCATATGATATTGAGATCATCAAAAAGCTTTACGAAAAGCGTAAGATCACAAAGGACATCTTTATTATTTGTAACGGTTATAAGCAAAAAGGATATACGCGCCGTATTGCACAATTGATCAATAGCGGCTTTAAAAATGTTATCCCCGTTCTTGATAATAAGGAGGAGTTGAATGCCTATAAAAGAGCTGTTAAAGGGCCATTCAAGCTTGGAATCAGAGTAGCAGCAGAGGAGGAGCCAACGTTTCCATTCTACACCTCTCGCTTAGGTATACGCGCAAAGGATATCCTGGAGTTTTATGTAGATAATATTGAAGGGTATGAGGATAAGTTCCAGTTGAAGATGCTTCATATTTTCCTGAACAAGGGTATCAAGGATGATATTTATTACTGGTCAGAGTTAAACAAGATCATTAACCTTTATTGCCAGTTAAAAAAGATCTGCCCTGAGCTGGATTCTTTGAACATTGGTGGTGGTTTTCCAATCAAGCACTCATTAGGCTTTGAATATGATTATCAATTCATGATCAATGAGATTGTTGGAAACATTAAAGCTGCTTGTAAAAAGGCAAAGGTGCCAATGCCGAACATCTTTACAGAGTTTGGTTCCTATACAGTAGGTGAGAGTATGGCTCATATCTATAGCGTTATAGGTCAGAAAACGCAAAACGACAGAGAAATCTGGTATATGATAGACTCTTCTTTCATAACCACTTTACCGGATACCTGGGGTATCGGAGAGCGCTTCCTGATGTTACCAATTAATAAGTGGGATCAGGAACCACAACGGGTAGTGCTAGGGGGTATTACCTGCGATAGCCATGATTATTATGATTCGGAAGAGCACATTAATGAAGTATTCTTGCCAAAGGCTAACGGTGAGGAGCCGTTGTATGTCGGATTTTTCCATACTGGTGCTTACCAGGATCAGATCAGTGGTTATGGTGGAATCAAGCACTGCTTAATTCCTTCTCCAAAGCACATTATCATTGAGCACGACAAAAATGGTAAGCTGGTGGATTGGGTATATGCGAAAGAGCAAACTGCTCAGAGCATGCTGAAGATTTTAGGTTATATTAAGTAGGCTTTACCGCTGATGTAATTTGATATTTAGGAATACTTCATGTTCTTATTTTTAAAGAAAAAGAACATGAAGTATTTTTTTGTCCTGATATTACTGGGAAGTCTAACTGCTAATGCTCAAAAAGAGGAAGAAAATGTAAAAACACCCATTCAGGCTCTCTTTGATGGTATGCGCAAAGCGGATACTGCATTAATGCGCTCTTCCTTTGCTCCAAATGCACAACTGCAAACCATTGCGAAAAATAAAGAAGGGCAAATGATAGTTAGATCTGAGAATATTGAAGAGTTCATTGTCTCCGTTGCAAAAGCTAAAGAAGGAGCGCTAGATGAACGAATAAAGTATGATGCTATAAAAATAGATGCCGATCTGGCGAGTGTTTGGACACCTTACCAATTTTATTATAATTCAGCCTTTAGTCATTGTGGTGTTAACTCCTTTCAATTAGTACGCTTGAATGGTCAATGGAAGATTCAATATATTATTGATACGCGCAGAAAGCAAGGCTGTGAAGGGCAGTAATGTTGTTTCAAATTGAATAGTCTGGTAAAGGAAATTCGAAAAATAAAATAGCGAAATCCGAAGATTAGTAATAATACAAAATTCCAAATCGCAAATTCCAAAAACCAAATGGCCTATTATCCTGCTAGCCGTTTCATAAGGTAGTAGGATAATAGGCCACAAATTGAAGCAAGTATCTTGCTATTGCTAACTTTTTAACCGGTATTTTTTGGTCACTTTAGGACTATTGAAATACCGGTTTAATTCTTCTTCAGTAAAGTTGTTTGTGAGTTCTACGGGTACATCGATCAGCTGAATTTGAATTTGTTTCAATTCTTCTTTCAGTTTGGTAACTTTCTTTATGATATCAGGATCCTTTGAGCCGAGTAATTGGTTGTCAAAAAGAACATACTCCAATCGTTTAATAGAAGTACGGATCAGGGAGGCCTGATTTTGATCTACGGCCTTATTGGGTACCGAAGCTTCTTTAATGGGCACTAAGGCTAGACCAACGCTTGGTAAAATTTTACCGTTTCGTTGATCGGTTTTACTTGCTGAAGTAGATAATACAGTACCTGTTAGCGATGTTGAGGCTGAAGTAAGATCAAAGCTAGTCCGGTAGTTTTTGGTTCTTTTTAAGCGCTTGTCCAATTGTAAGAATGTATACTTCAATTGCAGAACATACCGCTCTATATTTTTAGATGTCTGCTTGTGCTCTTCTATTGCCATTGGGTAGTCTAATGCATTGCGTACGATGATGCGCACATTTGCAGTATCTCTATTTTGGAATTTTGTACTGCCGATAAACTGAACTATGATCTCCCGTTGTTTGTTTGGGTCTGTTTCTCTGGCAAAATCATAGCCAGGTGTCCAGCTGAATTGATCTCCGCATTTCTGTACACTTGTATAGTTATTTATGGGATCACTAACGGATGTTATAATAGACTCGATAGGGAAGCTACCCGTTTCGCAAAAAACAGAGAATTTAACTGATTCACCTTCATCAATTAAGAAGCTACCATTGATGGCGGGTTTAACGCGTGAAGGGATGATCTCTGTACTATAGAATACAAGAGAAAAGCTGGTATCTATTTTTTCTGTTGGGTCATTTAAGTTTTGAACACCAACAATTATTTTGTAGTTGACATCGTATTTCAGCTTGCCAGATAGAAAGTAGGCTTTATCCGCTCTAAAAGATAAAATACCATTGTCTTTATTGATGCGTAGACCTACTGGCGCATTTTTAAGGTACCAGAAATAATTTGAGGGGTTTTTATTGATCTGCAGTTGATAATTCATTGATGAGTCAACATGCAACGTAAAGTAAGGATTTAGGTCAATGATACGCAATGCCGAATCGGGATGAAATACCGAATTATAGCTTGTATCCGTTTTTAAAGTCGTTACTGTGTCAGAATATTGACAAAAACTAACAAGGCTACCTAAGATCAATAAGAGACAGATTAATGACTTCTTCATGGGCATTCTCATCTATAAAAGAAATGCAATATTACTTATTTAAAAAAACAAACCCCTCGTGGAAACGAGGGGTGATAAACCAAAACCAACTGCTTATGAGAAAATCTTTATTATTATATACGTTCAATTACTGAACGGCGATTTGTTTTGTTTGAGGTTTGACTTCAGCCTTCTTGGGAAGGTTTAATGTCAATACGCCATTAACATATTGTGCTGCTATAGCTTCTGTGTCGATGGTTTTATCTACTGTAAAAGAGCGTTTGAAAGATTGAAACTGGTATTCTCTTCTAATATGTTTCTCTTTCTCTTGTTCTGCTTCTTTTTTCACTTCGGCAGAAACGGTAAGAATGTTTTGATCTACATCAATCTTAAAATCCTCTTTGTTGAAGCCGGGTACTACCAGTTCTAAAGCAAATCCGTTTTCTACCTCTTTAACGTTTGCCGGAGCGAAGTGTTTGAAATTTGATGTCTGAACATCATCTCTATATAAAGACGTAAAAGGAGTAAAAAAGTTATTCATCAAATTGTTAAAAGAGTTATCCATTTGTTGATTTTTAAATTTTACAAGTGTCATAGTTATCAAGCTTTTAGGGTTAATAATCAATAATTGTTTCTTTCTTAATCCCAAACGGCATACCATCAGGTATTTTTATGCCATTACGTCACTGTTTAAACATTGAGCATGACATAATTTCTTAACAATCAGTTTATTATTGTAATAATTACAGTTTGCTACCTTTGCAAAAATTATAATAGTATGTATCCAGTAGAAATAGTTCAACCCATGAAAGAGGAGTTGACAGAAAATGGTTTTAAAGAATTACTGAATGGCCAGGAAGTGGAATCTCAACTGCAACAGAAGGGAACAACTTTAGTTATGATCAATTCTGTTTGTGGTTGTTCAGCTGGTACGGCTCGCCCAGGTGTGTTAATGGCTGTTGCAAACGCTGCTAAGAAACCTGATTTTTTAGCTACATCCTTTGCGGGCTTTGATGTAGAAGCTGTGCAAACCTTGCGTCAACATTTAATGCCTTATCCTCCATCTTCTCCAGCTATTGCTTTGTTTAAAGATGGAGAGTTGGTTCATTTTATCGAGCGTCATCAGATTGAGGGCCGTTCTGCACAAATGATTGCAACTAACCTAATCAGTGCATTTGACCATTATTGCAACTAAACTTTCCAAGTAAGTAGTTTGTGGTTTGTAGTTATGGACTAATATTGCCGGTTCAAACTATAAACCGCAAACTATAAACGCTTTACATGTATCCCAACCTTTACTACGCTTTTAAAGATTTATTTGGAGCTGATATTCCGGCCCTTCGGTTTGTTAATTCATTTGGTTTTTTTGTAGCACTTGCATTTTTAGCAGCTGCTTCCATTCTTACAGCAGAGCTTAAACGTAAAAGTAAAGCTGGTTTATTGCAACCGGTTGACGAGCAAGTGTTAGTTGGGCAGCCAGCAACTCCTTGGGAATTGGCGACCAATTTTATTTTAGGCTTTGTACTGGGATATAAAATTCTTGCTCTTTTCTTTTTAAGTCCTGAAGCAAAAGAAGATCCTCAGACTTTTATCTTTTCGGGTATGGGTAACTGGCCCTTAGGAATTGGTTTAGGTTTGTTCTTTGCGGGTTTGAAATGGTGGGAAAAAAGAAAGCGTCAATTACCGCAACCTGAAAAACGAACTGTTCGTATTTGGCCTCAAGATCGGGTAGGAGAGATAACTGTGCTTGCATTGATCTTTGGGATCGTTGGTGCTAAGCTTTTTGATATTTTTGAGAACTGGAGTGACTTTTTAGAACATCCTGCAGCTTATTTACTTTCTCCTGCAGGGCTAACTTTTTATGGCGGACTTATTTGTGCTGCCATTGCTATTATTCTATTTGCCAGAAAAAATAAAATTCCTTTGCGTCATTTGGCTGATGCAGTGGCGCCTGCTTTAATGCTGGCTTATGCTATTGGCCGTATTGGTTGCCATGTAGCCGGTGATGGTGATTGGGGAATTGTTAATACAAGCCCAAAGCCATTTGAATGGTTGCCTAACTGGATGTGGGCTTATAACTATCCTCATAATGTAAATGAGGCTGGTGTTGCTATTCCGGGTTGTGTTGGGCGTTATTGTAATCAACTTCCACAAACTGTTTATCCAACTGCATTTTATGAAACTATAGCCTCAACAATTTTGTTTTTAATTCTTTGGAGTTTACGCAAAAGGTTAAAACCCTATGGTGCCATTTTTTGCCTCTATCTTATCCTCAATGGCATTGAACGTTTCCTAATTGAAACTATCCGAGTAAACAATCAAATGGATTTGTTTGGTCTACATCCTACACAAGCAGAAGTTATAGCTATTGGACTTATTGTTACTGGAATAGCCTTGTGGGTATTCCTTTCAAAAAGATTTAATAGTAGAGTTGTTAAATCATAGTTATTAGTACCAGTTCTCTACTAAGAGTTAACCCTCATGATGCGTAATTGCTATGGTGTAGTATAGTTTTTGATGCGCATATTATGTGGCAAATCATTATGAATTATGGGTTTTGCGCTGTACTTTTGCAGATAGTGTCGAGATGTATTTAACTACACATTAGCATTATCCTGCAGCTCAAATTGGTCTTTATTTCGTTCATTATAAAAAACAAGGATAAATAACATGAGGCAGCTTAAAATTGCTACCCAGATCACGAACCGCGATTCCCAAGCCGTAGAAAAGTACCTCCAGGAGATCTCAAAGATTCCGATGATCACACCTGAGGAGGAAACTACACTTGCCCAGCGCATCAAAATGGGGGATCAGCGTGCATTGGATAAGTTGGTGCAAGCCAACCTCCGTTTCGTGGTTTCAGTAGCAAAGCAGTATCAACATCAGGGTTTGTCTTTAAGCGATTTGATCAACGAGGGTAATTTAGGTTTGATCAAGGCCGCTCAACGTTTCGATGAAACCAAGGGTTTCAAATTCATTTCATATGCTGTATGGTGGATTCGCCAGTCCATTTTACAGGCATTGGCAGAGCAGGGTCGTTTAGTCCGCTTGCCTCAAAACAAAATTGGCACCTACAATAAAGCTAACAAAGCGTACATGGCTTTTGAACAAGAGCATGAGCGTGAACCAAGTACAGAAGAGTTAGCTGATATCCTGGAAATGAGTGAGACAGAGATCAACAACATTTTCCAAAGCAATACCCGTCATACTTCGTTAGATGCTCCTGTACATGAAGCAGAAGACGTAGCCATGGGTGATTTATTAGAAGGTGGTGATGATACCGATGATGATGTGATGAAAGATTCTTTGCGTAATGAAATTCGTCGTGTATTAAAATCACTATCACCTAGAGAAGCCGAGATTGTAAATGCATACTTTGGTTTGGATGGTGAAAATGGTGTTACCATTGAACAAATTGGTCAGAAGTACGACCTTACAAAAGAACGTATTCGTCAGATCAAAGAGAGAGCGATTAAGCGTTTGCAGAAAGCTCGTTATAGCAATGCGTTAAAAGCCTATTTGGGCTAATACGATACAAATTGATGGGTTTTAAACGGCCTTGGTTTAATTAAACCAAGGCCGTTTTGTTTAATAACTTTACGAGTAGTTATGAAAAACAGCCTTTTACTTTTTGTCATTTCATTAAGCTTTTTCAGTTGTGAAAAAAAAGTAGATTTTCAGCTGGAGAAAACGCAGCCCAAGTTAACCATAGAAGCTACCATTGAAAATGGGCAAGCTCCAATAGTGATTTTAAGTAATTCGATTGATTATTTTTCAACGATTTCATTACAACAGTTGTCCGGTATATTCGTTCATAATGCCATAGTTGAAATTTCTAACCAGCGTCAAACACATCGCTTAAAAGAATATGCAATACCCGTGGGGCCTGGTTTGTTTTATTACTATTATTCAACTGATTCATCTTCTTTATCAACGGCCATTACTGGCGAATTGAATATGGCTTACACCTTAAACATAACTAGCCAAAACGAACAATATTCTGCTGCTACTACTATTCCTAATATCACTAAAAAGATTGATTCTATTTGGTGGAAGCCTACGCCTAATGATACTTCCAATAAGAAAGCAACGGTAATCATGAAGGCCACAGACCCACCTGGATTTGGAGACTATGTGCGGTATTGGACTAAAAAGAATCGAGAGAGCTTTTTACCAGGATTAAACTCTGTCTTTGATGATTTAATAATTGATGGAACCACTTATGAATTGGAAGTAGAACCTGGTTTTAATAGAAACAAAAGCTGGAGTGATAATGAGAAGGAGAGTGTTTTTCATAAGGGAGACACGGTTGCAGTTAAATTAAGCAATATAGACAAGGCTACATATGATTTCTGGCGAACTATGGAATATACCTATCAATCTGTTGGCAATCCTTTCTCTACACCTACAAAGGTCATTTCGAATATAAAAGGCAATGCACTGGGTTATTTTGGAGGATACGCCTCTCAATACCGCCAGCTGGTTATTCCACAATAGTGTATTTCTTTTTGTCAATACTTTTGAATTACTAGTATTTTTGGCGTTAATCATTTTCAAGCAATGGAAAATTCCACTATAGAAAAAGTACAGCTTTTAATTATTGGCTCTGGTCCGGCGGGGTATACGGCTGCCGTTTATGCGGCTCGTGCGAACATGAAGCCGGTTTTATACCAAGGTATACAGCCTGGAGGGCAATTAACCATTACCACTGATGTTGAAAACTATCCAGGTTTCCCTGAAGGTATACAAGGTCCTGAGTTAATGATCAATTTTGAGAAACAAGCACAGCGTATGGGGGCAGATCTGCGCTATGGTTTAGCTACTAAAGTAGATCTTTCAAAGCAGCCTTATAAGGTATGGATTGACGATGAAAAGGAAATTGAGGCCAATGCAATCATTATTGCTACAGGAGCCTCTGCTAAATGGTTAGGAATAGAAAGTGAGCAGCGATTGAATGGATATGGCGTAAGTGCATGCGCTGTTTGTGATGGCTTTTTCTTTAAAGGAAAAGAAGTTGCTATTGTAGGTGCCGGTGATACAGCTGCAGAAGAAGCTTTATATCTTTCTAAGCTATGTACAACGGTTCATATGTTGGTGCGTCGTGATGAAATGAGAGCCAGCAAGATCATGCAGGACCGTGTGTTGAATACTTCTAACATTAAGGTTTATTGGAACTCAGAAACTGATGAAATATTAGGTGAGAAAACAGTAGAAGCGGTTCGCATTAAAAACAATAAATCTGGAGAACTAACAACAGTCCCTATCAAAGGGTTCTTTGTTGCCATTGGTCATCAGCCCAACTCTGACATTTTTAAGGACTGGCTAAAAATGGATGAAGCCGGTTACATAGAAACAATACCCGGAACTTCAAAAACGAATATAGAAGGTGTTTTTGCATCCGGTGATGTTCAAGATAAAATTTATCGCCAGGCAGTAACTGCAGCTGGAAGCGGCTGTATGGCAGCATTAGACGCTGAACGATATCTTTCTGAAAAGGGTTTCCATTAAGCAGCAATTCATACCAGTTTTTACTCTATAATAGAATATGGCAGGCGCCCTGACTATACAGTTACAAAATGTGCGGTTTTTTGCCGGACATGGGTTGTATAAAGAAGAAGCTCTTGTAGGTAATGAATTTGAAATAGATGCATTCATTACTTACAAGGCTCCTAAAGACATAGTAGGGGCCATTGATGAAACAGTTGATTATGTAAAAGTGTACCAGCTGATTGAGGAGATTATGTATCAGCAAAAGGGGCTGCTTGAAACATGCGCCATGCAAATAGCTGACCGGATTCAACAGCAATTTCCATTTGTAAAGAAGGTTTCCATAACAATCAGAAAAGTACATGCACCCATAACCAACTTTGCCGGAACGGTAGGCGTTACCTATTCTAAACGATATAAGTAATACTGAATGAAGACCACCATTCTTTTACTGTTCTCTTTTTGCACTTTATTCTCCAAGGCACAAGACGAACAGCAGCTTTTGGCACAAGCTAGTCAGCAGGAGGCGGCATTAAATGAAAATGCAGCATTTGAGACCTTAAAACAAGTCCTTCGAATTAATCCACATAATTACAACGCCTTATGGAAGATAAGTGAGCTTTGTAGCCGAATAGGTAACCGCCAATCTACTAAAGAAAAGAAACAAGCTTTTTTTAATGCTGGTAAATCGTATGCTGAAGCTGCTATTAAAGTGAATCCCAATGCTGCCGATGGATACTATGCATTAGCGGTTGCCATGGGACGTTATGCTTTAGCTCAATCAGGTAGGGACAAGATCAATACTGTAAAAGAAATTCGCGCTAATGCTGAAAAAGCTATTAAGCTGAATCCCAATCATGGGCGTGCCTGGCATGTATTAGGAAAATGGCATTATGAAGTGAGCAATTTAAGTATGTTAGAGAAAGCAGGCGTTCGCATAATGTATGGTGGATTGCCAGAAGCTTCCTTAAAAGAAAGTATAAAAGCCTACGAGAAAGCAAAAGCACTTGAACCCAATTTTGCTCTGAATTACCTGGAGCTGGCAAAGGCCTATAACCGAAATGATGAAATATCAAAGGCTATTGAATGTTTGCGCAAACTTCCAACACTTCCCAATAAAACATTGGATGACAACCGCATCAAAGCTGAAGGAGCAACTTTGCTAAAAGAATTGAGCAACTAAATTGTCATTTTTTTCCATTTATTACTACGGATATAGAAATACGAAAGTGAAAATAGAATTGACCAATATAGAAGTTCGGACATCCATCCCCATAAAATACCCAGCTTGAATACTTCCAGAACTAAGAATACATAGGTGCAATAAAATATTATAGCTCCCAATTCTATTAAAAAAGTAACCCTGCTATTACCAGTACCTGTAACAGCATTTAGCCAAATGGTACCAAATGACATAAATAACATTGCCACAGCAACCGTTCGAATAACAGGGATACCTTCTTCTATAAAAGCTGCATCTGATCGGAATAAAGAAAGGTAGAACTGCGGGAAAACATTCAATATGATAAAAACACCTGCAGCAATACTTACACTAAGGGTCATGATCTTCGTAACCAATTTGACTACCTGGTCTTTTTTACCTTGACCGATTACATTGCTCACCATTGTATTGGCTGTAGAAGCCAAGGCCCAGATAAAAGTGCCAAAAAAGCCAAATACAGTGCGCATGGTAGTAGATATAGCTAAACCAGTTTGTGAAGCATTACGCGCTACCAGCATATAAAAGAAAAACCAACTAATAATGGAAATGGCATGTTGAAAAATGAGGGGACCGGCTATTTTTAAGATCAACCGGGCATTTGCTTTATCCAACTGAAATGATTGAAATAAACCATAAGTGTTTGTAATCCCTTTTTGGCGCAATACCATAAAGATGACAAACATGCCGGTAAACTCTGCAATAATCGATGCTACTGCTGCACCATTAAATCCCATAGCAGGAAAGCCAAATCCGCCATAAATAAGCGCATAATCAAAGAATACATTAGCAATGGTTTCAGCCAAGGTGCCGGCAACTAAAAATTTACTCTGATTAATTCCAACTAGTAATGCATTCCGCATTTGGTAGATATACAAAAAGGGAAGTCCCAGTATTCGGATGTTTAGAAAATTTATAACCGGGGTAGCCTGACTTTCTGATAAGAAAGTTTTAAATATGAGAGGCGCAGCAAACAGTGTAAACAAAATGCCTACAGTAGCTATTGAAAGAGCGATAAAAATCCCTTGTGTAAAGATCTTGCCGATTTCTTCAGGCCTGTTTTCTCCGGCGCGTCGCGAGATAAGCATTTGCAGACCATTGTTCAATCCATACCCAATACCGCCAAAGATCAGGTAATAAACACCGGTAATACTGGCATTAGCAAGTGAAGTTTCACTGTGGTGACCTAAAAAAATATTATTGATAATCAGGTTCAATTGAGGGACCAGTAAGGCTAGGCTTATTGGTAAGGCAATTTTCCAGATCTGCTTATAGTTGGTTTCTACTTGTAAAGACGTTGACATAACAAGGGAGCAAAAGTAATGGAAAAGCCTACGGCATCAGGAACAATAAGCAGATTATACTTACTTTGCAACAAACAACGTTCAGTGAAAACGCTATTTCAACTAGGGGATCAAAGTAAGAATGTGAATAAGGTATTATGTGAGTGGAGCCGACAACACTGTTGCCTGGCCGGTTTTGATTCCAAGGCAAATCAACTCTCCTGGCTGACCTACAATACATATGACCAACTGGATGAAGCAACGATCCAGACTATAATTAATGAGGTGACAAGCTCAGGAACTATAATTGTTTCATCGGCCTTTCCTGAATCCATTTTTACACCATTAGGTTATAATGGGGAAGAGGTTTTGCAGAATTTATACAATTCTGCAAAACCTGTGGTTGCGCTTTCGGATAATGTAAATGAATGGCAAGTAAAAAATCATTATCTGCTGCCTAAAGCCATTCATAATGTGATCAACCATAAGTTCTCCAATGTATCTTATATCAACTTCTTTACTGTAGCTTTAAAAGGAGATAACGGGATAGTGGCCAGCGAACAAATAGCAGTTCATTTTTCACCTAATCAGTTTTCCGTATTGGTTAAAAAAAGTGGCCAGCTTCAATTAGCACAACTCTACAGCTATCAGTCACCATTAGATGTTGTCTATTATTTAATGAAAATTGTTGATGAATTTAATCTATCTAAAGAAGAGACTGTTTTGATAATTTCTGGTCTTATTGAAGAAAGCTCTGACTTGTATAGAGAAATGTACCAGTATTTTCCAAACATTCAATTTGCCACGTCAACAATGCCTTCAATTGAGGGTGATACTTATCCATCACATTTTTTTACGTCTATTTATAATTTAGCAGCATGCGTATCATAAGTGGAGATCTTGGTGGTAGACGGATTAATCCACCTACAAATATGCCATACACCCGCCCTACAACCGATATTGCCAAGGAGGGGTTGTTTAATATTCTTCAAAACAATCTGGACTTTGAAGATTTAAAGACCCTGGATCTATTTGGCGGTACAGGTAGTATCAGTTATGAGTTAGCGTCAAGAGGTGTAGAAGACCTAACCATTGTGGAGAAGGACACACAGATGTTTAACTTCATTAAGAAAACGGCAGAGGCTTTGAAGTTGGAAAACTTTAAGGTTGTGAAGTCGGATGTTTTCAAGTTTATTGAAAACAGCGGTGAGCAGTATGATTTTATTTTTGCAGGTCCTCCCTATGCATTACAAACTATTGATGAATTACCCAAACTCATATTTGAAAAGAAATTATTGAAAGTGAATGGTTGGTTTATTTTAGAACATACACCAAGGAACGATTATAAAACGTTTCCTTATTTTAAATGGGAGAGAAGCTATGGAACTACAATCTTTTCCTTGTTTGTCAACAGCTTTGCTACTACAGAATAGGATATGCTAAAAAAAGAGGCCCGTAGGATCTATAAAAAGAAGAAGGAAGAGTTGTCTGCTTCGGAACAACTGAAAGGGGATGACTTGCTATTGATTCAATTTCAAACAGTAGATTGGCCTCAGGTTACGAATGTGCTTAGCTTTTATCCTATTTTAGAGATGAAAGAAATCAATTCGTTTATTCTCACTGATTATTTGCATTTTAGAAATCCCTCTTTGCAATTTTTTTATCCAAGAGCCAATTTTGATAGCCATACGATGCATGCTATACATTGCACAGCGGATACATCATTTGAGGAAAATAAATATGGCATATTTGAACCCGTTCAGGGGGAGGTTATTGATCCAAGGGAGCTGGATATGATCATTGTTCCATTATTGGCCTTTGATATGAACGGGCATCGTGTTGGTTATGGAAAAGGATTTTATGACCGTTTTTTGAAGGAGTGCCATGAAGATTGCCTGATTGTAGGCGTTTCTTATTTTGAGCCTGTTGAAGCCATTGAGGATACGGGTGAATTTGACGTACCTTTAGACCTTTGTATTACACCGCAACAGGTTTATGTTTTCTAATTGGTTTTTGAAGTCATTTCGCATTCTACTTCTTCCATTTGCTTTTTTATATGGTGGAATAGTCATCTTTCGTAACTGGTTATATAAGAAAAACGTACTTAAATCCACTTCATTTGGTTTGCCACTAATTGGTGTTGGTAACCTATCTGTAGGAGGTACGGGAAAATCGCCGATGGTGGAGTACCTGGTGGCTCATTTAAAGCAGAAATATAAAGTAGCTACATTAAGCCGGGGATATAAACGTAAAACTAAGGGCTATGCGTTAGCGAATGAGCGAACTACAGCTCTTGAAATAGGTGACGAGCCTATGCAGTTTCATCGCAAGTTTCCTGATATACCTGTAGCCGTTGGGGAAGAGCGTATTGTGGCCATTCCCCAATTATTACATGACCGCCCAGAAACAGATATTGTTATACTTGATGATGTTTTTCAACATCGCGCTATAAAACCGGGTTTCAACATTCTGCTAACCGATTGCAATAACCTGTTTACCCGCGACTTCTTTTTGCCAACAGGCGACCTAAGAGATCAACGTAGCAGTTATAAAAGGGCAGATGTGATCATTGTTACCAAATGCCGGACCGACTTATCTATAACAGAAAGGGATAAGCTTATAAAAGAGATAAATCCGTTATCTAATCAACAGGTATTTTTTACTACCATATCTTATGGCACTCCATACCATATTACAAATTATACTTCCTTTGATCTAAACCAACAGACAGAGGTTTTATTAGTTACGGGCATAGCTAATCCGAGGCCACTAAAAGAGTACCTGGAAAGCCTCATTCACACCTATACTATGATGAATTACGGTGATCATCATATATTTTCTATTGATGATTGGCGCGACATTAAAAAGCGTTTTGAGGGTATTGATGCTGAGCATAAAGTGATTCTTACTACAGAGAAGGATGCCATGCGGCTGATGAAGTTTGATTCTGAATTACAGTCACTTCCTTTCTACGTTATACCTATTGAGCACAAATTCTTATTTGAGCAGGGAACAATGTTTGATGATATAGTTATTAAATTCATTGAAAATTTTAAACAATCTGTTTAAAGCATGGGCCGAAAAAACAATAAGAATACCAAGAAAGGCAAACGGAAAGGCAGTCAGAAAGAAACTTACAAGGGAAGATTAGAAATAACCCGTTCAGGGATGGGGTTTGTAATTGTGGAAGGTTTGGAATCTGATGTTTTAGTTCGTCCCCCCGATTTCAATACAGCTTTGAATGGCGATACTGTAAGAATTCATGTGAAGCCGAACCGTGATGGGAAGCGCATGCAAGGGGAAGTGGTTGAAGTACTGGAACGTAAGCAGCTCGAGTTTATAGGCAAGCTGGAAATGAATAAAGGTTTTGCCTTTTTTGTGGGAGACAGCAAGAACCGGATGCCGGATATTTATATCCCGGAAAAAAACTTCAACAATGCGAATGAAAATGATCGTGTTGTTGTACGTATTACAGAGTGGGAGCAAGGGACCGGAAAGCGTCCAGTGGGAGAGGTGGTAACTGTGCTGGCTGCAGAAGATGCCAATGACATGGCTATGAAGGAAATCTTGTTGGAAAATGGCTTTCCGCTAGAATTTCCTGAAGAAGCAATGGAGGAAGCTGCACGAATTAGTGATGTGATACCAGAGGCTGAGATCAATAAAAGAAGAGACTTTAGAAACACGCTAACTTTTACTATAGACCCCGTAGATGCAAAGGATTTTGACGATGCATTATCTATTCGCGTATTGAAAAACGGGAATTATGAAATAGGTGTGCATATTGCTGATGTGGGCCACTATGTGGAAGAAGGTACTGCATTAGATGAAGCAGCCTATACAAAGGCGACATCCGTTTACCTGCCCGACCGCGTGAACCCAATGCTCCCTGAGCATATTTCTAACGTACTCTGTTCATTGCGTCCACACGAGGATAAATTGACTTTTTCGGCCGTATTTGAAATGACGCCGAAAGGTGCCGTAAAGAAATACTGGCTAGGCAAGACTGCTATACATTCTGACCACCGTTTTACTTACGAAGAGGTTCAGGAAATAATAGAGAAGCAAGAGGGGCATCTTTTGGACGAAATATTGTTGTTAAACAATATTGCCCAGCGCTTACGGAAAAAGCGTTTTGACAGTGGTGCTATTAATTTCTCCTCTCAGGAAGTGCGGTTTAAGCTGGACGAAACAGGTAAGCCGATTGGGGTTGTTGTTAAGGAAAGCAAAGAGTCCCACCAATTGATTGAGGAATTTATGCTTTTGGCAAATAGATATGTGGCACAACACGTATCAGAAATTGAGATCAATAAAAAGCCGTTGCCTTTTCCTTACAGGGTACATGATCTGCCCAGTGAAGAAAAACTTTTGCCCTTTATGGCCTTTGCCCGCAAGTTTGGACATAAGTTCGACATGTCTTCACCTGAAAAAATTGCTGAATCCTTCAATCAAATGCTGGAAGATGCCCAAGGAAAGCCAGAGCAGCATGTATTGGAGCAGTTAGGTATACGCACAATGGCTAAGGCCGTTTATACAACCGAAAATATTGGTCACTATGGCTTAGGCTTTGAGAACTATTGTCATTTTACTTCTCCAATACGTCGTTATCCAGATATCCTGGTGCATCGGGTGCTTTTAGGGGTATTAAGGGATAACATTAAGCCCGATAAGAAAATGGAGCAAAAGTGTAAGCATAGTAGTGAGCGGGAACGGGCCGCTATGGAAGCGGAAAGGGCAGCTAATAAATACAAACAGGTGGAGTATATGCAAAACTTCCTGGGCGAAGAGTTTGAAGGCGTTGTAAGTGGGGTTTCGGCTTTTGGCTTTTGGGTAGAAACTGTAGAACACAAATGTGAAGGAATGGTGAGTATAACTACCTTGTCGGATTATGATGATTTCCGCTTAGTTGATACAGAATATGCATTAGTAGGAATGCGGAGTAGACGTAAGTTCCGGATGGGAGATAAAGTGCGTATTAAAGTTGTAGCGGCGAATTTAGAGAAGAGACAATTAGATTATGAATGGGTGCTTTCGACTACTGCCGAATCATTTGAAAACAATAATGTCGTTGAAGAGGCACCTAAAAAAGCAAAACGGAAAAAGAAAAAGAGCACAGAAGATTAAGGGAAATGGGGAATGTGAATTTCGGATTGCGGAAGTGTAAACTACCAAAATATGACTGAATTTAAAATTCGTACCAAGGAATTTGCTTTGAATATTATCAAGTTAATAAAAGAAATTCCGTCAGATAAGATTGCTGATGTCCTCAACAAACAATTATTACGTTCGTCAACTAGTGTAGCTGCTAATTACAGGGCTGCATGTAGATCCCGCTCTCATGCTGAGTTTATTTCAAAAATTGGGATCGTAGAAGAAGAGGCTGATGAATCAACTTTTTGGTTGGAATTGATATCCGAGTCTAATACCCACAATTCAGATTCCCTTCAAGTATTATTAAAAGAATCAAAAGAATTAACGGCTATTTTTACCAGTTCTGGAAAAACAGCCAAAGCAAATAAAGTTCTAAATAACAAGGGAAAGTAATTTCGCATTTCGCGTTTCCCCTTTCGCATTTTAGTATATGTACACATTTGAAGAACTGTCGAAGCTGTTTATAGAAAAATTTGAAGTTGACCATTTTCCAGCTTCGCCTAAAACATTATATGATCCTAATCGCTATTTTTTACAATTAGGAGGTAAGCGGATCAGACCCGTATTATGTGTGATGGGCAATGACCTGTTTGATGTTATAAACCCTGATACATGGCCCGTAGCAAAGGCCATTGAACTGTTTCACAACTTTACCCTTATTCATGATGATATAATGGATAACGCCCCGCTACGCAGAGGGATGCAAACTGTTCATGAAAAATATGGTCAAAGTACAGCCTTATTAGCAGGTGATGTAATGTTGGTTAAGGCTTATGATTATTTGAATGCCATTTCAAGGGATTATTCCAAGAATATAATTGCCCTCTTTAATAAAACAGCCCGTCAAGTTTGTGAGGGCCAGCAGCTGGATATGGACTTTGAAAAAAAGCAGGAGGTAGGATTTGAGGAATACTTGAATATGATCAACCTTAAAACTTCGGTTCTGTTGGCTGCCAGTCTGCAATTAGGTGCAATATTAGGTGGAGCGAGCGAGCGTAACCAGCAGCTTATTTATGAGTTTGGGCGGAAATTGGGGCTGGCATTCCAGGTGCAAGATGATTATCTGGATGCCTTTGGAGACCCGGATAAGTTTGGAAAGCAGGTGGGCGGTGATATTAAGGCCAATAAAAAAACCTTTTTACTGATTCATGCTCTAGAGGCTGCATCTGCCGATCAGAAGACGGCATTAAATGAGCTTTTACATTCTGATGGGGATAATAAGGTGGAGCAAGTGCTAGCCATATTTAAGGCTTGTAAGGTAGATCAATGGGCTGCTTCATTAAAAGAGCAGTTTATGAATGAAGCCTTTACTCATTTAGAAGATATAGCTGTTGTAGCTAAACGGAAAGAGCCTCTAAAACAATTGGCAAATTATCTTGTGGAAAGAGAACACTAGGTTTGAAGACTTTCTCTAAAAATAAAAAGGCACCCAAATGAGGTGCCTTTTCCCTTTAAAACGATTATTTTGATTACATAGCGGCGTTTAAATTAAAGCCCATAGCTAAGCAGGAAATAATAATTGCCAGATCCATTACTATACTAAGTAGGAAGGCTGGAATGGTATATTTTGTAGGCATAGCGGCCAAGTTGGTAACCAGTGCGGTCATCATTGCCACAATAGCCATGATCCAAAAAAAGATAAAGTTGCCAGATAAAATAATTGCAAATAATGTAATTGGTGTTAATGCACAGCCATGGCCAGCTAAAGCCAAGCCCAACCAAACAAAGCGGTTCTTTTCCTGGCCTTCGCACCAATTAATAAAACGGCTAAAGGCTGTGGGTTTACCAGTAGTAATTTTATAAGAGGTAGGGATAGAATGTTGAATAGTATGTGCCATTGTCATTTCGTTTTGTTTCACAAAATTGCTTTTAGCTGATTTTCCATCTGTTGACTTGCATGTATATAGTACCTGATTTTTGTCAGCTTTACATTTGACAAAACACAGAATGTAGAAAACTCCTGAGCTTTGCTGTTCCTTTTTTCTCTATTTTGTCGCTTCAAAAATTTTAGACATGGCGAATTCGCTTTTCCGGAAGAAATCCATTGATCAAATCAAAAAAGACTATGATTCTACACATGGAGGGGAAGCTGGAAATTTGAAAAAAGTACTGGGCGTTCGGGATTTGACGTTCTTAGGGATAGCTGCTGTTATTGGTGCCGGTATCTTTTCGACTATTGGAAATGCGGCTTTTAATGGGGGGCCGGGTGTTACTATTTTGTTTGTTATTACTGCAATTGCCTGTGGATTTTCAGCCCTTTGTTACGCAGAGTTTGCCAGCCGAGTGCCAGTAGCAGGAAGTGCTTATACCTATTCCTATGTCACTTTTGGCGAGCTTATAGCCTGGATTATTGGATGGGCCCTTATATTGGAATATGCCATTGGAAACATTGTAGTGGCCATATCCTGGAGTGGTTATTTTAATAATCTTTTGGAAAATGTGTTCCATATCCATTTGCCCGAATGGATGTTGGTGGATCCGATGACAGCTAAGAAGGCCTTTACAGAAGCCAGTACAGCATTTGCTGCAGGACCTGTTACTGATCCTACTCATTTAAAGAATTACCAGTTTGCAGTAGATGCCTGGAATTCAGCTCCAACCATCGGCGACTGGCATATCTTTTTTAACCTGCCGGCTTGTATTATTGTTATTTTGATCACTTGGTTAGCGTATACGGGTATAAAGGAGAGTAAGCAAACGGCTAACTATATGGTAATGTTCAAAATAGCTGTGATCATCTTTGTAATTGTTGCGGGTGCATTCTTTGTTGATACCAATAACTGGACGCCCTTCCTGCCCAATCGCTTTGAGGGGGTGTTAAGAGGTGTTTCGGCTGTGTTCTATGCATATATAGGTTTTGATGCTATTTCAACAACAGCAGAAGAAGCGAAGAATCCGCAGCGGGATATGCCACGAGCAATGATCTACTCTTTATTGATCTGTACCGTACTTTATATCCTGGTAGCCTTAGTATTGACAGGAATAGAAAATTATTCAAAGTTTCAAAATGTGAATGATCCATTGGCCTTTGTTTTTGCAAACCGGGCACCATGGATTGAAACTGTAATATCAGTTAGTGCCGTTGTGGCTACAACGAGTGTGCTACTGGTATTCCAGTTAGGCCAACCACGTATTTGGATGAGCATGAGCCGTGATGGACTTTTGCCAAAACAATTTCAAAAGATTCACCCTAAGTATCAGACGCCTTCTTTCGCAACTATCGTTACGGGTTTTTTAGTGGCAGTGCCCGCGCTGTTTTTGGAGGATTCGCTAGTGACAGATCTAACCAGCATTGGTACCTTATTTGCGTTTGCACTGGTTGCTGGCGGTGTGCTATTGCTGCCACCTCGCCCACGTGAAGCAGGACGTTTCTTTTTACCGTATATCAACGGCCGCTTCATAATTCCTGTAATTTTTGCTTTATTCCTATATGCCTTTCATGGACGGTTGACAGATGCCTTTGCAAACTTTGGTAACGAAAACCACCAGGAGGTACTGTTCATATTATTTGTCATTATTTCCCTAATCATTACAGTATTGACAGTAATTAGGAACTATTCTTTTAT